>JAEURA010000108.1 GCA_016789005.1 Anaerolineae bacterium | reverse complement strand
TCACAACGATCCGCGAAAACTCAACGCAAGGGTCTTACCCAGGCGGACAGGGTCGAATGAAGATGTGCAAAGTCGAGCTGAGAGCGCAGCTGATAATCCATCAACGCTCTGGTAGGGGCGGCTCGCAAACCGCCCGCACTGCCTGAAAAATCGCCTCGGTTACGGCGGGCGCGTCGTGACGCGCCCCTACCAAGGGCGATTATCAGACAGCCGCTCAGCTTCTCCTCCCTTCTCCCTTCTCAGTCCTCAATCCTTTCCCCTCCCTCATTCCTCACCCTCCGCCACAGGCTGCGAAAACGCCACGACTTCTGGAACAGCCGGAAGATCGCCTCGTATTCCACATCGCTGCGGCACAAGCCCGGCTCGCTCCAGTCGATCTGCCACCAGCGAAAGCGCCGCCCCCGCCGCTCCTGCCGCTGCCGCAGACGCACTGCCGCCGCCTTCGCCCGCACCACTTCGTAGCGGTTGGTCGTCCCCACCGCCGGGTCCAGCCCTGCCGCCCGGCAGGCGGCGCGGAAATCCCGCCGCAGCCGGTCCAGGTCGATTCGGCGCGGAGCATCCGCCGCGCTTCGGGACGGCGCTTTCGGCTCCGGGGCATAGCAGCGGCGCGCGTCGCTGGGGTGCGTCCGCAGCCGCCCATCGCGCAGCAGGCACTCGACATGGCGCTTGACCACACTCGGCGAAGAGATGCCGACCGCCGCGCCGATCTCGCGCAGGGTGGGCGGCGGCTGATGCTCCCGCTGCACCCGATGAAAATAGTTCAGGATCGCTTCCGGCTTGTCCCGGTGATTCTGGCGTCGACTCATGGTCCACCCGTCTATGACAGACAATGCCGGCGCCAGCCTGTGACATCGGCATTGTAACAACCGTTCTAACCTTTACCAGTCTATGTTAGAACGCCCGTGCTGTAAACAAGCGTGGAAGTGGGAAGAGGGATAGAGATTTGAAACCGAAAACAAATTCAGTATCCTCACCCAACTACCCTGACCTGCGCGGGGCGAGGGGAACTGACTCCCCCTTCTCCCCGTTTTTGTGGGAGAAGGGGGCTGGGGGGTTGAGGGGAGAAAAGTCAGAGCGTGTCTGCAAACCCGGTCTTCACACAACCTCACCCCCAGCCCCTCTCCAATTGGAGAGGGGCGGTTGAGCGCAGCGAAACGGAGTGAGGTGAGCAGTTTGCAGACAGACCCTAATGACGGACTCTGGACCTGGATGAAGATTTGATCCGCCCCTGTGTGGACGAGCGCGCGATCAAACCCGGATCAGCGCATTTGCAGTAGAATCAAAGAAAATAATCCATGTGGGAGGTTTGCTGATGACTCCTTACACCTTTTCCCGCCTCAACGACCATCTGGTGATGATCTCCTGGCAGCGTTCGCCCCGGAGCGACGAGGCGAAACAGTACATCACCGATCTGACCCGCCTCCTCGACGACTCGCCCGAACCGCTCTTCTTCATCTCCGATATGCGCAAGGGGCGCATCATGGAGATGAGCATCATCAAGCAGCTCAGCGAGCTTGCCAGGCATCCCCACTGGGCGGGCAGCACCGCCTTCACCGAAACGTCACTCTCTCGCATGTTCGGCGAAGACTACCGGCGGATGGTGGTGGCGGACAAAGTGGACCGCAATCAGATCTTCCGCGAACCGGAGCAAGCCCTCGCCTATCTGGAGACGCTCTGCCCCGGTCTCACCGCCGGTGTGGACTGGGAAGCGCTGCTGGGCTAAAGCCAGTCATCGAAGATCAGCCACGAAATGCCTCACCCCTCGCTCCCCTCTCCATGCGGGCGGGCGAAGCCTGCACGGAAAGGGGAGGCGGAGCGAAGCGCCGCAGGGGTGAGGACGGGATTTCGCTTTAGCTCAGCACCGTCACAAAGCCCTCGCCGACGCCGACCAGCGCATAGACGAACGCCGTGCCATTCACGCTGACCACCCCGGCGGTGATCACCTTCGCCGCGCTGATCGGCTGACCGGTCGCCGGGTCAAAACCCATGCTGGCGGTCGTCGCCGTGAAGGCATAGCCAGAGTCGATGTCGCTGATCTGGGCGAAGGACAGCCCGGTCAGCTTGGGATAGACCCGCGTCACCAGATGGAGCGCGGCGCTGGCGTCCGCCGGCATCACCTCGCCGGTCAGCAGACCGTAGACGCCTGCCGACGCGCCCGAAAGCTGCATGCTCAGTGTGTCGCCGCTGACCGCGCACGCCGAGGGATTGCTCGCGCAGTCGCCGACCATGACCGCGCCGCCGCCGCCCTGCCACAGCCCCCAGTAGGTCGCGCCGGCGATGGCGACCAGGTTTTGCGCGTACGCCTGCATCTCCGGCGGAAGGTACGCCATCACCTGCTGGAATTCGCCGGTGTACGCCCCGGCATAGAGCGGGTCGATGACCGCGCCGAGCTGGTCATTGGCGAAGATGACCAGCGCCTCATAGGCTTCCGCTGAGGGGGTCGGCGCGCTGGCGGCGGGGTACGATCCGCTGACCGTCACGTCGCCGATGGTGATGGTGGTGGTCGGGGCGCTGCTGGTCTCGCCGGTGTAGTAGTAGGCGCCGGTCGCCGCGTCATAGGCATAGGCGTAGCAGTCCCAGGGGTAGAGGGCGCAGTACGCCAGATAGTCATCGTAGTAGGCGGTGTAGCTGTTGATCGTCTCCGTGGTGACGGCGAGCGCCGCCAGGTAGGTCTGGTAGAGGTAGTCTGCCGATGCCGTCACCGTGTCGTAGTAGGTCTGCGCCGTGTAATCAACGGCGGCGTAGTAGTCCGTCCACAATTGATCATATGCCGCCTGCGCCTGATCGACGGCGGCGTCAACGGTCTCCTGCGCCTGCCCCGCCGCCCCTTCCAGCGACTCCTGCATCGAGCCGACGCCGCTCTGGAAGGCTTCCAGGAAGGCGTTCTCTCCCATCTGCTCGAAACCGGCGAAACCGCTCTCGCTCAGGAAAGTCTCCAGCGAAAACGAGCCGCCGCCGCGCTCGCCGAAGCGTCCCTGAAGCCCGCCGCCTTCACCGCTGAAGGGCACGAATCCACCGCCGAAGGGCGATTCGCCTTCGCCCTGCCTGCCGCCGAAGGTCGGACGTTCGCCGCCTTCAGCCTGCCCACCGCCCAGAGTCGGGCGTTCGCCGCCCGCGCCCTGCCCAGCGCCGCTCTGCCCAACGCCGCCCTGCCCGCCCTGGGGAAGTTCGATGCCCCCGCCCTGCCCGGCAGCGCCCTGTCCGCCGCCCTGAGGAGCCTGGAAGGAGCCGCCGCCCTGTCCGCCGCCGCCCCGTGATGCCGACCCGCCGCCGGCGCTGAGCGCTGCGCCGGACATGCCGGGACCACCGGCGCTGCCGCCGGAGCCGCTCGGCGCAGGGCGGGAACTGCCGCTCCGCCCCCCCTGCGCCGAGGCGGAGAAGGGCAAGATCAGCAGCGCGCCGATCAGCAGGGTGAGGATCAGAAGCGTTCGTGAGTGCCGCATGGTGATCGTCCTTTAGTAGAATGCCGCGAGTGCGATGAAAATCACAACTCCCTTCATGGTAATCGCAATGGTTAACGGCAAGCATTGCGGATGTAAAAAATCTGCACTGCAACTTTTCTCCTCTCAACCCCCCAGCCCTCTTCTCCCACAAAAACGGGGAGAAGGGGGAGTCAGTTCCCCTCGCCCCGCGCGCGTGGGAGAGGGGGTGCGAGCAAGGCTCGCCTTGGGGTGAGGGGAACTCCTGCCGCAGAAGTTCATAACAGCCTCTAGCCGCCGGCTAACCCGCTCGCCGAAAAGATACACGACCTTTCTTACCGCAGCCCGACCCCGTTCTTCACCAGCAGCAGATCGCTCAACGCCCAGACCAGCGCATCCAGGCGATCCGGCGACGCCATCCCCGGCGTCCAGCCGATCATCTGCGCTTCCAGCGCCGGCAGCACCCCGACGTGATGCACCCGCCCCTGTTCGTAGAGCGCGGCGATGGGTTCGGCGCGCAGCGTCTTGCCCTGGGCGGCGTGGACGCGCTGCACCGGCGCTGCCGGGTCCAGGGTGCGCAGCGTGTGGATCGCCATGTCGCCGCCCTGGTTGGTCTCGACGATCAGCCGGCGAGCGTCCCACGCGGCGAACGCGCCCAGAGCAGCCCGCGCCCATTGATCCGGCGTGGCGCGCAGGCTGAGGTCCTGAAGCACGTAGGCGTGGGGAGGCGCAGCGCGGTCGATTCCGGCGACGATGATGCCCGTCTCCGCGCCTTCGACCGACGCTGCCGGATCGACGCCGACGACCACCCGCGCCAGCGCCGGCGGGACGGCGACCCGCGCCGCTTCGATCCAGTCCGCCCGGAAGAGCGCGCCCTCGCGCGGCAGGGGACGCTGCTGGTAGAGCGCAGCGAAGGCGCGCGCCCCGATGGAGGCGCGGATTTGCAGCAGGTCCGCCGCCGAAAAGCGCGCTGCCCACAAGGGGTCGCCGGCGGCGCGCCCCAGGGCGTCCGGTTCGAACTCCGGCTCCGCCAGGGCGGGCAGGCGCAGCACCTTCCAGGCATCCGCTTCCTGCTGAAGCAGCCGCCCGGCGAGATCATCCTCATTCCAGCGCGTCATGATCAGGATGACAGCGCCGCCCGGCTCCAGACGGGTGAACAGATCGCTGCGGTAGGCGTCCCAGACCGCCGCCCGCTGATCTGCCGAGTCGGCTTCGCGGCGGTTCTTCACCGGATCGTCGATGATCAGCAGGTGCGCCCCCCTGCCGGTGACCGATCCCTGCATGCCGATGGCATCCAGCCCGCCCATGCGCCCGTCCAGGTCCCAGGATTCGACGGCGGCGCTGTCGCGGGCGATGCGCACTTCGGGGAAGACCATCCGGTAGCGCGGCGTGCGGATCAGATTGCGCACGAAGCGGCTGTGACGGATGACGATGGCGGCGGCGTAGCTGGTCAGCAGGACGCGCCGGTCGGGGCTGCGCCCCAGGAACCATGCCGGGAAGAGGCGGGCGACGGTCATCGACTTGCCATGCCGGGGCGGGGTGAAGATCATCAGCCGGCGGATTCCTTCCGCGCCGGCGGTCTCCACACCGCGCGCGACCTGCATCAGGGCGGCGTCGATCAGCGCCAGGTGATCGGCGTGGGTGTAGGGGGTCCAGAGGTGCTGTTTGAAGCGGGTGAAGTCTTCGGCGGCGCGTTCGCTCGTGTCGTCAGGTCCTTTCGGCATCCATTCTCCTTGAGTAGGGGCGGTTCGCGAACCGCCTGGAATCGCCTGTCCTCGCGGGCGCTTCGCGATGCACCCCCCGCCGCGCCGAGGAGTGCGGCGGCTTCAGCATAACGCGGCGGAGGATTCCGTCAAGAACGCGCGTTCTAATGTGAATGCTCACAACAGCGCGTGTATAATACTGCGCCAACGTTTAAACACTCCGTTCTAAGGTTTTGGTTCCACCATGTCAGAACTGCTCCAGTACTTTCAAAGTCAGCAATCGACGATGGTCGAGATGCTGACTGCCCTGGTCAACCACGAGTCCGGCACGAAGGACAAGGACAAGGTTGATAAGCTCACCGATTTCCTGCAGGCGCAGTTCACCGAACTGGGCGCATCGTCGGTGACGCGCATCGCTCAGTCCGAGGTCGGCGATATGCTCTTTGCCAGGTGGAACGAGACCGCCCCCGGCAAACCGATCATGTTCCTGATCCACATTGATACGGTATGGGGGCTGGGCACGCTGGCGGAGCGCCCGGTGCGCATCGACGCTGACGGGCGGCTGTTCGGACCCGGCGCTATCGACATGAAGGGCGGCATCACCATCGTCCTGGAGTCGATTCGCGGGCTGCGCACGCTGAATCAGTTCCCCAACCGCCCGATCTGGGTGCTGATGACGACCGACGAAGAGGTCGGCAGCCTGTATTCCACACCCTACATCAAGGAATACTCGGCACAGGCGGGGCTGGTGCTGGTCATGGAACCGGCAACCATCGATGAGGCGCTCAAGACGTGGCGCAAGGGCATCGCCACCTACAAGATGGAGATCGAAGGGCTGCCCTCGCACGCCGGCAACGCCCCGGAAAAAGGCATCAACGCCATCATCGAGTTCGCCCAGCAGGCGCTGCGAGCGCGCGAGATGAACGATCTGAAGAACGGCACGTCGGTCAGCGTGACGATGGTCGAAGGCGGAAGCGCCACCAACGTCATCCCGGCGCACGTCACGGCGTACATCGACACCCGCGTGCTGACGGTGCGCGCCGCCGACGATATCGAAGCGGCGATGACCGACGCGACGCCCTTCGTCCCCGGCGCGAAAGTCAAGATCAGCCGGATCAACGGACATAAGCCGATGGAGCGCAACGCGCTGATGCAGCGCACCTACGCCCAGTGCAAAGCCATCGGCGAGCGCTACGGCTTGACCATCCGCGAGGATGGCAGCGGCGGCGCGTCGGACGGCAACACCGTCGCCACGCTCGGCGTGCCGGTGCTGGATGGGCTGGGTCCGCAGGGCGACGGGCTGCACGCGCTGCACGAGCATGTGGTGATCGCCAGCCTGCCGCGCCGCTGCACGCTGATCGCCGGGATGCTCAAAGACTGGGTGATGGAGGGCGCCTGAGGGTGACGGCGCGCGCCTTTACGGGCTGTCTGTGAAGACTTAAGAAGAGGCGGGCAGGTCAGCCGCCTCTTTTCGCCGGCGTTTGGTGGCATCACTGTTTGTCGGGATGATTCGACACCCGACATCCTCGCGACATCCTCGCGACATCCTCGCGACATCCTCGCGACATCCTCGCTGAGCTACGGCGATAGTCCGTCTTACACGCGGCGCGGCGTCTTCACAAGACGCTTGCGGGCGAAACCAGCGTGATCCTGTCCATGTAACGCTTCAGGTCGTCCATGTTGATCGTGAGAAGGGTATCGATGCCATAGACAAGCATCGTCGCCACCAGATTGGCATCGTGCACCTGTTTGCCACTCGTCGGATATGAGATCAGCGCCATACCAGTCTTCTCGGCGCACAGACGGCGTCTCGTTTACCTCTGCATGCAGCTTAGCGGCATCAAAGAGCCGCAGTCTTTCCTCAACCGTCAAGGTGCGCTGTTCCGTCCGGCGCAGCAATATCTGCCTGATGAGATTGTTCTGTTCCCCTTCGGTAAGCTGTTCCACAAGCTGAATCACCTGAAGGTAATCGATGTTCAGTTGAACCGACATCAGCCCGGCTCCTCGCTCATTCAGACTTCTACACATGAATTATCGTCGCAGGCGATCATTTCTGCATCCGGTTCATGGCTATCGCCCATGAATCCATTATGCTCCCGTTCCGACCCAGCGTGAAATCTGAAGAGAGTCCCCTGAGAAACTGCCGATTTGCGATTGTGCGCGATTCGGATGCGGTCTATAATCGATCCCAGTATGCGCACCTATCAAGAACAGACCAACTTGGACGAACTGCAAGCACAATCGATCCCACGCCCTCGCCTGCAATACCGCAGTGTCGCCCGAAGTCTACGTGAAACGTTCGATACCGTCATCTGGGTCGCGGTGCTGTTCGCCCTGGTGAATCTGGCGACGGCGCGCTTCGTCGTGGAAGGCGCCAGCATGGAGCCGAACTTTCACACCGGCGAATACATCCTGGTCAGCCGGCTCAGCTATCTGCTGGGCGAACCGCAGCGCGGCGACATCGTGGTCTTTCACTATCCCAACAACCCGCAGCAGGACTACATCAAGCGGGTGATCGGCAGACCGGGCGATACCGTCGAGATCCGCGACCGCCAGGTGTACGTCAACGGCGAAGCGCTGAACGAACCCTACATCAACGAACCGTGTGCCAATTCCTGCTCGGACCGCGTCTGGGAGATCGGGGCGGATGAATTCTTCGTCATGGGCGACAACCGCAACCACAGCAGCGATTCGCGGGCGTTTGGCGTGGTCAACCGCCGGTTCATCGTTGGCGAGGCGTTGGTGCGATATTGGCCCCTGAACCAGATCGGCTCGGTCATGGACATCGCATATCCCAAGGATTGATTTGGGATATAGGGAAATAATTGGGATAAAACGGGCTATGGTGAATGCTGAAGCAGCGGCTTTGAAGCCGCGCCCGCACCTGCATCGCGGGGGGCTGGTGCGCGAAATCGTCGAGACGATCCTGCTGATCCTGCTGGTCTACACGCTGGTGAACCTGGCGACGGTGCGCTTCTACATCGAAGGTCCCAGCATGCAGCCCAACTTCCGTGTCGATCAGTATCTCCTGGTCAGCCGGCTGCACTACCTGTTCGGAGACCCGCAGCGCGGCGACATCGTCGTCTTCGACGCGCCGGGCGACGATCAGCAGGCGGACGACCCGCTGCTGATCAAGCGGCTGATCGGCATGCCCGGCGAGACGGTGATGATCCGCGACGGTCAGGTGTACGTCGACGGCAACCCCCTCGATGAACCGTACCTCAAGGAGCTGTGCACCACGTCAAGCTGCCAGGATCGCACCTGGGAAGTGCCAGAAGGGAGCTACTTCTTCATGGGCGACAACCGGAACAACAGCCGGGACTCGCGCGCTTTCGGACCGGTCAGCCACGACCGGATCATTGGGGAAGCGGTGGTCCGCTACTGGCCCCCCGAGGACTGGGGAATCGTGGTACGGTATCTGTTTCCAGAATAAGGGTCCTCACCCCTCAGTCCCCTCCCCACGCAGTGGAAGCTAAGCGAAGCGCAGGAGGGGAGGGTGTAGGGGCGAGCCGCCGGCTCGCCCGCTAGACGAAATGGCATTCTCGACGGTTTGGTCGTTCATCAAGGAGGGACAGCCGCATGGGACCCAAGATCAGCCCCCCCAAGCACACCTGCCCGCGCTGCCAGATCGGCACGCTGCAGCCCATTCAGGCAACCTACACGACGGTCTATCGCGGCACGCTCCTCAGCGTTCCGAATATCACCGCCTGGAACTGCGACATCTGCGGATTCATCGAGTACGACGACGAGACGATGACCCAGCTTGAGGCGCTGACGGGCGAGTACCTCCTGAACGGCGACACGCCCCGTCAGAACGCCAAGCCAACGGCGCTGGACGCCGATGGCGAACCGGGCGAGGGCAAGCGCAGCACCCGCATCAAACCCTGAAGGGGCGCGGCGGCATGAGCGGCAGGACAGCGAGGGGGAAGCCTTGAGCAAGCGCGTACTTGTTGTCGAAGACAACGCCGACAACATGACCCTGATGTGCGACATCCTGGAAGCGTTCGGCTATGCGACGGTGAGGGCGCGCAACGGCGCGGAGGGAGTCGCCGCTGCCGAACGCGAAATCCCCGATCTCATCCTCATGGACCTGTCGATGCCGCAGATGGATGGCTGGACGGCGACCCGCCAGATCAAAGCCATCCCGGCGCTCCACGCCATCCCGGTGATCGCCCTGACCGCCCACGCCATGCTGGGCGACCGCGACCGGGCGATGGAAGCCGGCTGCGACGACTACATCACCAAGCCGATCAGCCTGCGCAGTTTTTCGGAGACGATCCGCAAATATCTGCCGTAGGGGTGAGAGATGAGGAATGAGCGGTGAGGGATGAGGCAAGAGCAAAAGCCCAGGTATTGCGCGTGATCGTCTCGGCACTCCCGCAAAGGCGCAGCCCATGACCCTTACACCTCAGGATTTTGTCGAACGCTGGGGCAAAAGCGCCCTGCGCGAACAGCAGGCGGCGCAGAGCCACTTCAACGAGCTGTGCCAGCTGGTCGGGCATGCCACGCCGACGCAGCTGGACCCCGACGGGCGCTTTTTCACCTTCGAGGAACAGGTCGAGAAGGCGACCGGCGGCAGAGGGCGGGCGGATGTCTGGTACGCCGGGCATTTCGCCTGGGAGTACAAGGGCAAACACAAGGACCTGGACGCGGCTTACGCCCAGATTCAATCGTATCGCGGCGGGCTGGATAACCCGCCCCTGCTGGTGGTGTGCGACTTCGACGAGTTTCGCATCTACCCGCAGTGGGTGAATATGAGCGGCAAGCCGATCCTCTTCCACAACGCCGACCTGACCGACCCGCTGACGCTGCGCTTCATCCAATGGCTGCTGACCGACCCCGACGCCTTCAAGGGCTACCTGGACGAGGAGCTGAAGCGCCGCGAACGGGTGACCGAAGACCTGGCGATGCGTTTCGCCGAGCTGGCGCGGCGGATGCGCGAACACGCCCCGCCGGAAGGTCCCTGGGGGGGCATGCGCATCGCCCGCTTTCTGACCAAACTCGTCTTCACCCTGTTCGTGGAAGATGTCGGGCTGCTGCCCACCTTCGACGGCGTTTCCACCCTCAGCTACATCCTCGCCAACGCCGGGAGCGAGGGCGTCTTTGCCGAGGCGGTGCGGAAGCTGTTCAGCGCCATGGACGGGCGGACGCCGCGCTTCGCCTTCAAGCCGATCCCCTACTTCAACGGCGGGCTGTTCGCCGACTCTGCGTCGGACTCCGAACCGGGCGGCGGGGACGGGCTGGACATACTCGACCTGACGCCCATCCCCCCGGCGGTAGACATCCTCAAACAGTGCAGCGAGCGCGACTGGCGGCACGTCAGCCCGACCATCTTCGGCACGCTGTTCGAGCGGGCGCTGGACGAGAGCAAGCGGGCGCAGCTGGGCGCGCATTACACCGGCGAGAAGGACATCCGGCTGGTGGTCGAGCCGGTGCTGATGCAGCCGCTCAACCGCCGCTGGGACGCCGTCCGCGCCGAAGCCGAGCCGCTGATGCAGACTTATCTGAACGCCGCCGCGCCGCGTGACCGCGAAGCCGCCCGCGCCCGGCTGATCGCCCTGCACGACGCCATGATGGCGGCGCTGGAAGGGACCACCGTGCTGGACCCGGCGTGCGGCAGCGGCAACTTTCTGTACGTGGCGCTGCGCCTGATGAAGGACCTGGAACGGTCTGTCCGGCGCTTCTTCGCCCCGCTGGCGCTGCCCTTCCGCGATGTCGTCACGCCGCGCCAGTTCTACGGCATCGAGAAAGATGAATTCGCCGCCCGGCTGGCGCACGTCGCCGTGTGGATCGGCTATTTGCAGTGGCGCTACGAAGACGAGGGCGTGCTGCGCGTCTCCAGCGGGCGGGGCGGCGACGATCCGCACGCGCTGCCGCACCCCATCCTGCGCGACAAGCTGACGCCCGACGAGCCGGACCGCATCGTGTGCGCCGACGCCATCCTGCGCTATGACGCCGAGGGCAAGCCCTACGAACCGGAGTGGCAGCCGGTGGACGTGATCATCGGCAACCCGCCGTTTCTGGGCGGCAAGCGCCTGAGGAGCGAACTGGGCGACGCCTATCTGGACGACGTATTCGCGCTCTATGACGAGCGCGTGCCGCACGAAGCCGATCTGGTCTGCTACTGGTACGAAAAAGCGCGGGCGAAGATCGCGGCGGGTACGGCGAAGCGCGCCGGGCTGCTGGCGACCAATTCGATACGCGGCGGGGCGAATCGGGTCGTGCTGGATCGCATCAAACAGACCGGCGACATCTTCATGGCGTGGGGCGACCGCCCCTGGGTGTTGAACGGAGCGGCGGTGCGCATCTCTATCGTCGGCTTCGATAACCGAACGGAATCACGCCGAATTCTGGACGGCGCACCGGTGAATCAGATCAATGCAGATTTGCAGAACAGCATCGATGCCACTCAGGCGCGGCGGCTCACGGAAAACCTGAATATCGCTTTCATGGGCGATACAAAGGGGGGAGCGTTCGACATCCCGGACGATCTGGCGCAGAAGATGCTGGCGATGCCAAACAGCAGTGGACGTGACAATCGTGATGTGCTGCGTCCCTGGGTGAACGGGCGCGACATCGTGGATCGACCACGTGATATGTGGATCATCGACTTCGGTACTGATATGCCCATTGAAGAGGCGAGGCTCTACGAAGCGCCGTTCCAGCACGTTGAAGAGCATGTTTTTCCCGAACGCCAGAAGAACCGGCGCGATACCTACCGCGAACGATGGTGGATACACGTCGAGGCACGTCCAGGGATGCGCCGAAGATTGGAAGTTCAAAGCAATTACATCGTGACGCCTTCGGTTGCGAAACATCGTATCTTCGCCTGGCTCGAATCAGGCGTTATACCTGATCACCAGCTTCATGTCTTCGCCCGCGAGGATGATTATTTCTTCGGCGTGCTGCACAGCACCCTGCACGAAAAGTGGTCGCTTCGCCTGGGCACATGGTTGGGCAAGGGTAATGATCCGCGCTACACGCCCAGCAGCACCTTCGAGACCTTCCCCTTCCCCTATCTCCCCGGCAAAGAGCCGACCGACGCCCCGGCGCATCAGGCGATCAGCGCCGCCGCCAGAGCGCTGCACGAGGAGCGCGACGCCTGGCTGAACCCGCCGGAATGGGAGTCGATGGCGGCGGGCAGCAGCAGCTACCGCGACCGCACCCTGACCAACCTCTACAACGCCCTGGAATGGCTGCGCGCCGGCGGCGAAAACGGCGGCGGGCGCATCCCCGACGCGGCGCGCCGCGTCGCTCCCCGGCTGGCGGCGCTGCACGACGCCCTGGACCGGGCGGTATTGGCGGCGTATGGCTGGGATAATCTGGCGGATCGGCTGCGGACGCCGGACGGCGAAGAGGAGATGCTGCGGCGGCTGCTGGCGCTCAACCTGGAGCGGGCGTCTGGGGCGAATTGAAGCCCTGAAGTGGTTTGAAATCGCATCAAAGGATAGAGGATCCATTACTGGACCACACGGCATGGAGCCGAATTTTGTCCTTTGATGCCTCTACAGCATACAGCAATTCCACGTCAAAATCATCGCCTTCAGCCGATGACCGACAGGGCAAACGCAACAAATCTTCAATCAGGTCATAATGGGTTAAAGCAGCCGTATCGGACGCGCAGAAGCGCTTCCCTACGATACCTTGTAACCTTTTCTGACCCATGCATCGATTTTGATGCGTTTGCCCTGCAGTCCGCCGGCTCCACCGTTGAAAAGACGAGTGAGATAGCTTAGCATCATCTGCTGCCCACCTCAGGCGCTTCAACATCCCTGATTCACCGAAATCCATTTCGACGCCCTCATAGACAACCAGGAGGCAGCCATCATGCAGTGGACGAGTGGCAAGAATGACGTGACGTTTGAAAGCGAAGGCGTCACGCTCAAAGGAAACCTTTTCCTCCCCACCGATTTCGACCCCGCGCGCCAGTATCCCATCATCCTCGTCACCGGATCATGGACGACGGTCAAGGAACAGATGGCGAATCTCTACGCCAGCCGCATGGCTGCCGAAGGGATTCCCGCGCTCACCTTCGACTTTCGGCACTGGGGCGAAAGCGGCGGCGCGCCGCGCCAGTACGAATACCCGCCGGACAAGATTCAGGACATCCTCAACGCCGTGACCTTCGCGCAGACGCTCCCCTTCGTCGATGCGGAGCGAATCGGCGGGCTGGGCGTGTGCGCCAGCTCCGGCTACATGGCGTATGCAGCGGGGCGCGATCCACGCATCAAGGCGCTGACGCTGCTCGCCCCCTGGCTGCACGACATCGAGATCATGCGCTCGGTCTACGGCGGGGCGGAAGGCGTCGCCTGGCGCATCAGCCTGGCGGATGCGGCGAAGGCGAAATACGAGGCGGCGGGCGAAGAGGAATACGTCCCTGCCGCCAGCCCGACCGACGCCCGCGCGGGCATGAACTTCCCGGCGGAGTTCATCGACTACTACCTCAACCCCACGCGCGGCGCGGTGCCGCAGTGGCCCAACCAGTTCAACATCATGTCATGGCGTCCCTGGCTGGAATTTGACGGCACGGTCGCGGCGGACGGCGTGCGCGTCCCCACGCTGATCGTTCACGGCGAAAACGCGGCGATTCCCGAAGGTGCGCGCAAGTTCTATGCCCGCCTGACCGCGCCGAAGGAGATCTACTGGATGCCCGGCATTCAGTTCGATTTCTACGACCAGGAGCCGAACGTCACCAAGTCGGCGCGGGCGGCGGCGAATCACTTCAAGCTGACGCTGTAACGGAGGCGGCTCCTCCGGCGCGCGCGCCGCCGTGTGTCGTGCGGCAGCCTGCTCCGGCTTCTTCTCTCTCCAGGGGCGGTCTGCGGATCGCCCTCACTTGCATAAATCGCACAAACGTTCCATAATGCGGGCTGGACGAGTTCTGAAGGAGTACCTCATGGCTCAAACCCAGCCCGACGGTTATCTGGCGCTGCCCGCGACCGGCACAGGCAGCGCCGTGCTGGTCCTTCACGCCTGGTGGGGGCTGAACAGCGTCATCAGGGCGTTTTGCGACCGGCTCGCCGAAGCCGGTTTCGTCGCTTTCGCCCCCGACCTCTATCACGGCAAAGTCACCGATCAGATCGCCGACGCCGAACAACTCGCCTCTGCTCTGGACACCCGCGTCGATCAGGCGAGAGCCGATCTTGCCGCCGCCGTGTCCTTCCTGAAGGCGCGCGCCGGGTCTGACTCCGCCGGCATGGCGGTGATCGGCTTTTCGCTGGGCGCGTTCTTCGCGCTGGACCTCTCCGCCAGCGCCCCTGACGACATCCGCTCGGTGGTCCTCTTCTATGGCTCCGGTCCTGCCGACTTCAGCCGCTCGAAAGCCGACTATCTGGCTCACTTCGCGGAGCATGATCCGTACGAGCCGCAGTCCAATGTGGATGCCCTGGCGGAGGCGCTGCGGCGCGCCCGTCGCCCGGCGACCTTCTACCAGTACGATGGCGTGGGACACTGGTTTTTTGAAGCGGATCGCCGGCAGGCGTATGATCCGGCGGCGGCAAGCCTGGCGTGGGAACGCACGCTCGCCTTTCTCAGGCGCGGGGCAGGTTGAAGGTGCGGCGGCGGCTCGCCTCTACGCCGCGTCGATTGTAGGGGTGACCCGGCGGGTCACCCACCTGTAGATTTCTTTCCGGACTTCATTTTGCGGCGACCTTCATCGGCTCTGCCCATGTGGGTGAACGCCGCGACCGGGGCAAATCCGCGCCGCGCCGCGTTGCCGGTGAGGATGATACCGCCGCAGCGCGCCCAGGCGTGTGCTCTGAGCGCCTCATCCTTCAACGCCGCCCCGAAGACGACGGTGACCGGCAGCCCGCGCCGCCCCAGCATGACGCGCGCCGCGAGCGCCTGCGGCAGGCAGTCCGAACGGAAGGGGACGCGCCCGGCGATCATGCGGATCGCCCAACCGACGCGGCGCATCTGTTCCACCTGAAGGGTAGCGGCATCTGGCGGGTCCGCGCCCTGGCGACCGAGCCATCCCGCATAGAGGCGCAGCGGCAGGAGGGCGACCGCCGCCCCGAACAGCAGCGCCGCGCCCGCTTCCACCAGCAGGCGCTGATCGGCGCGCGGCAGCCGGGCGAAGCTGCGCAGGCGGGTGAAAACGCGCCTGGGCGGAATCTTGTAAGAAAACCACGAGCAGGAGACCCGGCGGGTCTCCCCTACGACCGCCAACCCGTAGGGGCGAGCCGCCGGCTCGTCCGTTGAGAAGATGCGAGACATGGCTTAGGCAGGGGCATGGATGATGAGCAGGGATTCCTTCGCCAGGCGGTTCAGGAAGGCGAGGGTCTCCGCCTGACAGGTCGCGGCATCGACCTCGAATTCGCGCAGCAGCGCGTCGCACACCGCCTGGATCGGCGTGGGCTGCTCGATCAGCGCCCAGATGCGACCGCCTACGGCGTGCGTGCCGTAATACTGGTTGGTGCGGATGCTCAGCATGACCAGGTCGCCGTTCACCTCGGTGAAGAGCAGGTCCGGCGAGCGCTGCACGACCGTCTTCAGGGTCAGGGGTTCAGTAGACAAGGCGTCCATCCTCAGTGAGATAACCATACTTCTGCATCACCTGATGGTGATCATGCACGATCTGCGCGACCAGATCGTCGGTGAGTTTTTCGCGCCACGTCCCAACCTTGCCCTTACGGAAGAAGGACTCGGAACGCGCCATCTTTTCGCGAAAACCACGTTCCTTTTCCTGCCGCTGAAGCTCTTCGAACGCCGAAAAGCGGATCGCCTTTTCGAGGCGCGCCTCATCGATGCCGTCGGCGGCTGCCCGCTCGTCGATGAAGCGCACCACACCGGCGAAGGCGGAGAAGGGGTCGGCGATCATATCCTCATAGCGGACGAGATGAACGGGAAAAGCCGTCACGCTCATCCAGCTGGTGACGTGCCCGCTCCAGGTCAGCAGATGCTGGTGAACCTGATGAGACAGCCCGGTTCGCGAATACGCGAGGCGGTGATCGGCGCTGCTCATCCGCTTGACGGCTTCCGCCAGAGTGCTGTGCATGTGATTGGCGTAGGACACGGCGAGATCGAGCGGGTTGCGCAGGATATAGATCGCCCGGGCGGTCACATCCGGCGGGAAGAACGGCTCGCCGTTCGGCAGAACCGTGTAGGCGTCGTGTATCTTGCAGAAGCGCTCTTCGTACCCCATCTGGTCGAGATCGGCGGCGAATTGGCGGTAGACCGCCGGACGCAGCGCGTCGATCTCCTCGACGGTCAGGTCCCCAGAGTCCACGCCGAGCGCTTCGTCGAAGAGGGCGCGCGCGCTGGCGATGGGCGTGTCCTCCAGATCGTTGATGTCCGCCGGGGTGTCGGCATCGCGCCAGTAGTTGGTCAGGAAGACGCGCATCCAGGTGTTGCCGGACTTGGGAAAGCTCGCCAGCCAGGTGATCTTCGCCATCGGTCGCCTCCGCCGGATCAGACGCCGACAGCGGCGAAATCGGCTTCAAGCAGAGCGACCAGTTCGTCGAGGAGGAACTGGTGCTGCGGACGGCGGATCGTGCGCAGCGCCGCCCGGCTCGCCAGGGCGGTCAGCGCCGCAAAGTGCGCGCTGTCGGCGCCCATCTGTTCCATGATGCGGCGGCGGTAGACCTGGTTGCGCAGCGCGCGAACCCTCATCATGCCGTCGACAGGCTTCAGTTCCATTGCATCCTGGTTGTGCGAGACGAGGAGATACACGACGCGCACCGGCAGCGGCTCATCGCGGAAGGTGTCTTCGGCGGCGAGCGCATATTTTTCCAGTGCCGGACGCACCCGGTGCAGCCCCTCGGTGTCGGTTTGCAGCTTGTGCAGCGACTGCGCCCACAGCTTCATCTGGGGGAATGCCGGAGCCGCCATGGGAATGCCATCTCGTCCGGCATAGACGACGGCGATGTCGTCGGCGATCAGCCGGTAGCCCTTCCGGGTGAGCGCCGCCGCCGTGGTGGATTTGCCCACGCCGCTCGCGCCGGTGAACAGCGCCGCGCCGCCGGGCATCTCGACGGCGCTGGCGTGCAGCGGCAGCATGCCCCGCTGATGCAGCAGCGCGCCCAGGGCAGAGCCGAGCAGAAACAGCCGCACCGACTCGTCATCGGCGTCGGGTGCGGCGTCCACCGTGATCTGCCGCCCATCCTGGACATAGTAGCGGGCGACGTTCGGGACGGTCAGCAGGAATTCGCGCGGCGTGACCTGGTACAGCGTGCCGCTTTCAACCACCCCCGACAGCGAAGACGGGGCGCTGCCCTGGCGGAAGGTGATGTCCGCCGGCAGCGTCCCCGCTTCAGTCGGCAGCAGACCGTCAACTGCGAAGTCGGACTCCAGATGGAGTCCATAAAGCCGATAATGCATCGTCAATGGAAGATGTACCGCCGCCTAAGTATGTTCTCGAAAGAAAACCACGAGCGGGAGACCCACCGGGTCTTCCCTGCGACCGCCGTCCCGTAGGGGCGAGCCGCCGGCTCGCCCGTTGAAAAGATGCGAGACATGGCTTAGGAGCCGTTGTCAGTGGTGACCGGTCCTACCAGGACCCTAAAGGTGCTGGAAACAATGATGATGCCTTCTACACTCGAGGGTTGTCCTGACTCGGTGCGGCGGGCACTGAGGTTGACCAGCGTGGGGGTTTGCCAGGGCTGCCGGGCAATTTCGGACACTGCATCATCGTGGCGGCTCATGGGTTATCCTGTCTCTGCGCCACTGCGCAGAATTCGATGAAGAATAAGAGGGATTTGACGTTGAAAAACACTACATTTTTTGATTATATAGACTATCGCTTCTCGGCGCAACAAACGACTTCTGCCGGGGTACAGGGAAAACGCTTTGAAGATACGGCAATGACACAAAAGACCCATGCCGAATGGGATTGGCAGAGATGGTTCGCGAACCGCCTCTGCCATTGTGGGCGCATCGCTGCGCTGCCGCCTAAGAGACAGCAGCGACGGAGGTCGGTCCAATGTAGATGGTGACAGCATCCGTGAAGATCACATCTTCTACACTGGACGGGCTGCCCGACTCGGTGCGGCGGGTGCTGAGGTTGACCAGCGTGGGGGTTTGCCAGGGCTGCCGGGTGATTTCGGCGGTCGGTTCGCGGCGGTCGCTCATGATTGTCCTATTCCTGTCGAATTACCCAGAACATGCCATCAGAGAATGAAATTTGGAGTCACAAAGCTTGTATTTCTGATTATACGGAAACTTCATCGCGAAGCAACAACCTGCTCTGCCCGCCGGCGCTGCACAGAACTATAATGAACACGGGTTCTATTGGCTGCACACCAGGTTGTGTCCCTTGGCATCACGCGCACTTTCCAACAGGCAGATCGCCCGCGCGGCGCTGGTGATCGTCCTCGGCTTCGTCGCCAGCGGCGTCCTCGGCTTGCTGCGCACCTGGGCGTTTTCCGTCACCTTTGGAGCCAGCACGGCGCTCGATTCGTTCTACGCCGCCCGCCAGCTTCCAGAGGCGCTGTTCGTGCTGGTGGCGGGCGGGGCGCTCGGCTCGTCATTCATCCCGGTCTTCGAACGCTTCCTGGCGAAGGGCGAAGGCGACGCCGCCTGGCGGCTGGCGAGCGCCGTCATGACCTGCGTCTTCCTGCTGGGCGCGGGGCTGGCGCTGCTGCTGGCGATCTTCGCCCCGCTGATCGTGCCGCCGCTGCTGGAACCGGGCGAGCCGCCGGCGACCCAGGCGCTCACCACCGCCCTGACGCAGATCATGCTGATCACCGTCGCCATCTTCGGCGTGAGCGGGCTGCTGATGGGCATCCTCAACGCCCAGCGGGTGTTCCTGCTGCCGGCGCTGGCGCTGAGTATGAACAACATCGGGCAGATCCTCGGCGCTTTCGTCCTGACCCGCCTCCTTTCGACCGACGGCACGCCGTCGATCTACGGGCTGGCGTGGGGGGCGGTGTTGGGGGCGCTGCTGCATCTGCTGGTGCAGACGCCGGGGCTGCGCCGCGCCGGGGCGAAGCTGCGCATCCTCCCCTCGCTGGCGGTTCCGGGCGTGCGCGAAGTGCTGCTGCTGATGGGACCGCGCATGTTGGGGCTGGGCGTGGTGCAGATCAACTTCATCGTCAACGTCAACCTGACCGCCGGCATGGTCGAAGGCAGCCGAGTGGCGCTGGTGACGGCGTGGACGCTGATGTTCTTCCTGCTCGGCGTGATCGGGCAGAGCGTTGGCTCGGCGCTGTTCCCGTCGCTTTCGGCGCTGGCGGCGGCGGGCGACCATACCGGCTATCGCAATCGGCTGAACCGCGCCCTGCTCGGCGTGGTCGGCGTCAGCATCCCGGCGATGATCGCCGTCTGGACGCTGGGCGCATGGGGGATCGATCTGGTCTTCGGCTATGGCGAATGGACGCCGGAGGCGACGCTGGCGACGGCGGCGGCGCTGAGCTGGTTCGCCCTGGGCATCCCCGGTCACGCCGCGCTGGAGGTCCTCTCGCGCGCCTTCTACGCGCTGAGCGACACGCGCACGCCGGTGGCGGTGAGCGTCGTCTCGATGACCGCCAACATCCTCCTCAGCCTGATCCTCATCCGCCTCGTCGGCGACCCGACCAGCCTGACCAACGGGGCGTTCGTCGGCTTGGCGATGGCGAACTCAGTGACCACCCTGGTCGAGGCGGCGGCGCTGTGGCTGCTGCTGAGGCGAAAGCTGCGCGCCATCCCCGAAAACGCCGAAAATTTGGGTCTATGACCCGAACACGAATGGCTGGACAATAGTCGAACCTTAGGGCTGATTCTGCACCGTTATCAGGAGACAATGGACGCTCAAGACCCGTATTCAAGAGGCGGTCTTCGCCGCGCGCGCCTGGACGAAAGCGCGCTTCTCACCGATCTGGTCTTCCGCTCGAAAGCCTACTGGGGCTATCTGCCGGAATATCTGGAAACCTGGCGTGAAGATATGCGCGTGACGCCGGAGAAGATCGCCGAAGAACAGGTTTACGTGTACGAACAGGGCGGCAGGGTGATCGGCTACCTGGCGCTGCGCCCGCTCGACCCGGAGACAATGGAACTGGATGATCTGTTCGTCGCCCCGGAGGGAATCGGGCAGGGGGTGGGTCGGCGGCTGTGGGATCAGGCGGTCACCCTGGGACGGTCTGAGGGTTTTGAGCGCATGATCTGGGACGCCGACCCTTTCGCCGAGCCGTTCTACCGTCACATGGGCGCGCAGACGGTCGGGTTTAAGTCTTCAACCTACTTCCCCGAACGCCTGCTGCCCAGGATGGTCTACGACCTGCGGTGAGTTCAACGGGCGAGTCGCGCGGGAGACCCGGCGGGTCTCCCCTACAATCCATGTGCCGTAGGGGCGAGCCGCCGGCTCGCCCGAAATAGGAAACCGCACCTGAGGCTTGAGGCTGAATTTACCGGCGGATGTCGCGCCCACCGCCGCCCCGCACCAGGTCGGCAAGCGCCTCGCGATCCAGCAGACCCAGATCGCCGGGGAGGGTCATCTTCCAGGCAGCGGCGGCAGTCGCCCAGGGCAGCGCCGCCGTCAGTCCTTCGGTCAGATAGCCGTAGAGAAAGCCGGCGACGAAGGCGTCGCCTGTGCCCAGGCGCTCGATGGGCGTGACTTCGACCGCGCCGTGCTGAAGCACCTGCCCTTCGGGGGTGATCGCCGCCGCGCCGTTCGACGACAGGGTGACGACGATGGTCGCGCCGGGATAGCGGCGGCGCAGGTCGGCAAGCGCGGATTCGCCTGTGCTGGCGGGGTCCGCGCCGAAGATCGTCACGTAATCGCGCAGGGGGATGAACAGCAGGTCCGCCTGCGCAGCAACCGGATCACAGCCTGCCCGCGCCCCTTCGCTCGTCCACAGGTTGGCGCGATAGTTGAAGTCGAAGCTGACCTGCCAGCCGGCGGCTTTCGCCAGCCGTACCGCTTCGCGCGCCGTCGCCGCCGCCTCATCGCTGATCGCCAGGGTGATGCCGCTGGTGTGGAAGAGGCGCGCGCCGCCCGGCGTGAACAGGTCGAGCGGCAGGTCGGCGGGGCGCATCTTCGACATGGCGCTGCCCTTCCGGTCGTAGGTCACCCGGCTGGCGCGCGGCGGCGATCCTTCTTCCAGGAAGAACGTGCCCACGCGGTCGTCATCGGTCCAGACGATGCGGCGGGTATCGACGCCCTGGGCGCGCAGGGCGTTGGCGATGTGCGCGCCCAAGCCGCTGCGCGTCAGCCGGGACAGCCAGAGGGCATCCAGACCCAAGCGCGCCAGCCCGACCAGCATGTTCGACTCGCTGCCGCCGACATGAACCTGAAGACTCTGCGCCGTCTCC
The DNA here is from genome assembly GCA_016789005.1 of Anaerolineae bacterium. Classification (GTDB taxonomy): domain Bacteria; phylum Chloroflexota; class Anaerolineae; order Aggregatilineales; family Phototrophicaceae; genus Flexifilum. Next base: position 21,554 of record JAEURA010000108.1, on the reverse strand, counting down.
AGCCGTCCATAGCTGAACGGGGTGAAGCGCAGCATGGTCTCGCCCAGCGCGATCACGTCTGCCATCATGCCTTCCTCATGAACACGATCAGCCTTCGAACTCCTCCAGGGGCGTTTCGCCGACCGCCGTCATCGCCTGATTCAGCGCCTGCCCGATGGGCAGCAGGCAGGAATCGGCAGGGCGTTCCGCCAGCCGCCACTCGATGGAGGTATAGGTCGCCATGCCGAAGAGGAGCCTGCCGATGGGGTTCTCGCCCAGCGCCAGCAGGATATCGGCGGGGATGGCGTCGGGATTCCTGATCCAGGTGATGTGGATGTTCATCTGCGTTCGCCGTTCTTCGCGGTAGGCGTCGCAGGCTTCGACCTGCCCGGCGATCTCATCGAGGGCGGGCAGAATTTCCCCGGCGGCGCTGAGCGCTGCCGAGCGTTCGGCGGGATCGCTGAAGCCGCTTTCGACCGGGATGCCGGTCTGCCCGCTCTGATCCGCCGGGGTCTGTGCCGTCGGGGCGCTGCGCGTCAGCAGAAAGACGACGGCGACCGCCGCCGTCAGCGCGAAGACGATCAGGCTGATGAAGAACAGCCGCCGGTCGCCGCTCGATGCTCTGGCTGAAGCCTTCACGATGCCCCTTGCGCCAGCGAGACGAGATACTGATAGAGGTTTGCGCCGCCCGAAGCGCTCAGCCGGTTGGTGGAATACTGGTGATCGACACCCAGCTCGCCGCCAGAGCGCATGAAGCTGATGAAGTCGTCGTCGCTCATGGCGAATTCGAGCAGCGACGTGCCTTCTTCATCGCCGCCTTCGCCGTTCGCGCCGTGACACTCGCCGCATTCCAGGGCTTCGTAACGCCCGCGCCCGCGTTCGACCGCCTGCGGGTCCAGCGCCGCGATGACGGCTTCCTGCGCCGTCGCTTCTGCCGTCGCTTCCGGCGCAGTCGTCACCGGCAGCGTGACGGTAGGCTCGACAAAGACGTAGGTCGGGATGCCGATAGTCGCCGGCGCACCTCCGGCAGGCGGGCGGGTCGCCGCGCCTGATGCCGGCGTTTCAGCCGGCGCGCCGCCGCACGCCGCCAGCGCAGCGATCAGCAGGAGGCTGAAGCCGATTGACAGCCGCCGGGACAGGGTGATCCGAAGGTCAGCGAAGCTCTGATTGTTCATAGAAATCCGCCCCCGCACATTACGATTTCAGTGCCAACATAATCATACGCTTCTGGAGCCTCTTATGCACTTACCCGGCAAGCAGTTCCCCTCACCCCTTGATCCCCTCTCCCACGTAAACGAGGAGAGGGGACTTGACTCCCCCTTCGCCCCGCTTGCGTGGGAGAAGGGGGGGTGAGGGGGGCAAGTACATGACACGCGCTAGCGCGTGGATCGGCTCGGATCGAGCGCTTCCTGCAGACCGTCGCCGACGAACGAGAAGCCGAGCATGGTCAGCGCGACCAGGATCGTCGGGAACATCGCCAGATGATAGTAAACGCGAATGGAACTGCCAATGCCTGACCCGACCATCTTGCCCCAGCTGGGGGTCGGCTCGGTGATGCCAATGCCCAGGAAGCTCAGCCCGGCTTCGGCAAAGATCGCCAGCGGGATCGCCAGGGTGAAAGCGACCAGCAGCGGCGAGATGGCATTGGGCAGGATGTGCAGCAGGATGATCCGCCAGTCGCCGGCGGCGAGGGCGCGCGCGGCGGTGACGAATTCGCGGTCGCGGTAGGTGAGGAACTGGGCGCGCGCCAGACGTGTCGGCTCGATCCAGCTGGTGATCGCCAGGGCGAAGATGACGTTGCCCACGCCGGACCCCATGACGCTGAGCAGGAAGATGGTGAACAGCAGCGGCGGCACAGCGGTCATGACGTCGACCACGCGCTGGATCAGAAAATCAACCCGTCCCCCCCAGTAGCCGCTGATTGCGCCCAGTGGGATGCCGATCAGGAAGGCGATGGTCGGCACGGCGATGCCGACGAACATCGAGGTGCGCGCGCCGTAGATCAGGCGAGTCAGGTAATCGCGGCTGGAACCATCCAAGCCGAGAGGGTGTTCGGGGAAGGTGAAGGGCAGCGTGCTGGCGCGGCGGGTGAAGAACACCCGATCAAAGTCGTAAGGCGCGAGCACATCGGCGAAGACCGCCATGAACAGTAGCAGGAAGAGGATCGCCACGCCCAGCATCGCCAGCCGGTTGCGACGGAAGCGGCGCAGGGCGTCACTCCACAGGCTGCGGTGGACCAGGGGTTTGTCGATGACGGTGACCGGCGCGGCGTTGGTGGACATAAGCGGTTCGTTCATGCCTTCATCAGGATCGCATCAGGATTGCGCAGATCAGCGGGCGCGGCTGGAAGTCAGCCGCACGCGCGGATCGACCACCATATACAGGATGTCGGTGATGAGATAGGTCAGCCCCCAGAAGAAGGCGATCAGCAGGATCAGCGCCATCGTCATGGGGTAATCGCGGTTAAGAATGCTGGTCACGAAGAACTTGCCCAAGCCCGGAATGCCGTAGACCACTTCGATGAACAGCGAGCCGGTGAGCAGGTTGGGAATCTGCGGCAGCAGCACCGTCAGCAGCGGGATCATGGCGTTGCGAAAGACGTGGCGCACCATGATCGTCCGGTCGGTCAGCCCTTTGGCGCGCGCCGTGCGCAGATAATCGGCACCGAGCGCCTCAGAGACGGCGGCGCGGGTGTAGCGCGCCACCAGCGCCATCGGCGCGAGGGCATAGGTGATGACCGGCAAAAAGTAGTCCCAGCCCAGCACCGGCGTCCCGCCCGGCGTCAGGGGACCGATGATGATCTTGTTCGGGTCGCCCCAGCCGTTCTGAAAGCCGAAGATGAACAATAAAAACGTGGCGATAATGAAGTTCGGCAGGACGATGCCGAGCGTCGCCGTGAAAGTGATGAAATTATCGAGCGGGCTGTTGCGATGGTAGGCGGCGAAAGTGCCCATCACCAGCCCTAACCCGAATGCCAGGACAATGGTGTAAGCGCCTACCTGAAGAGTCACGGGCCAGGTGCGCAGGATGACATCGATGACCGGCGGGCTGCCCGCCACCGCCGTCGAATAGCCGAAGTCGAACTGCACCGCGCCGACGACGAAATTGACGTAGCGTTCGAGCAGCGGCTTATCCAACCCGTACTTGCGTTCCAGATTCGCCAGGGCATCGGGCGAATAGCCGCGCTCTCCCAGGCTGAAAGGTCCGCCGGGGATGTTGTTCATCAGGACGAAGACGATGGCGGATGCCGCCAGCATTACGAAGATCAGGGCAGCCGTTCGTCCGAGAATGTAGCGCGTCATGCGTGAGCCTTTTGCCTCAGCCCTAAGCCCCTCTCTCCAGGCAAGCGCTGCTCGCCTGGAGAGAGGAGTGAGGTGAGCGTTTAGCGGCTGCGATAGGTGTCGAAGTTCGCCACTTCGTTGGTGATATAGAACGAACCCCAGCACCAGTCATTGCCCCAGTGCAGCGCCGAGACTCCCTGACGATCAGGACGCAGGCAGTCGCCGGCGATGTACGGCTGGAAGAGGTCGCCCTGGATGCGGTGGACGAGGAACACGCCGCCGACATCTTCGACCAGGAGGCGCTCGGCATCCTTGTACATCTGGGTGCGTCCTTCAGGATCGCCCACCAGCACGCCGGCGTCGGTCACCAGCTGATCGAATTCGGCATTGCGCCAGGAGTGACGACCGGTCGAGACCCACACGCCGAGCATGTTCGACGGATCGAGGTAGTCCATACCGTAGGACACAGCGCCGAACTGGATGGTTGTCGGGCGCGCCAGAATGCCTTCCATGAATTCCGAGAACTGCATGTTGTTGACGGTGATCTCGACGCCGAGGCATTCGCTGATCGACGCCGCCGAGGCGATGAACCAGTTGGCGCGCGCATCGCTTTCGCCGCGCAGCTTCATTTCCACCGCCGGGAAGCCTTCGCCGTTGGGGTAGCCGGCTTCCGCCAGCAGCGCCTGCGCCGCCGGGCAGTCGTACGCCTGGATGTCCCTCAGCGCGCCTTCGGTGTCGGAAGCCGGGAAGCCGGGCGCCAGGAAGCTGTACGCCGGGATGCCGAACTGCTCGCCGATGATGTTGCTGACAATCGACTCCCGGTCGAGCGCCTTGGCGAACGCCTGGCGGACCTGCAGGCTGTCGAACGGCGCGGTGTAGGTGTCGAAGAACAGATAGTCGGTGCGGAAATCGCCGAAGTTCGGCAGGTAGTGGGTGCGCAGCACTTCGTCGGCGGCGATGACCTCGAAGTCCGCCGGGCTGATGTGGACGTAGTTGACGCGGTCCACGTCGCCGTTCTGGAAGGCGAGGAAGCTGCCGTTGAGCTGGTCGCCATAGATGCCGCGCAGTTCGCGCAGGAACGGCTTGCGGTAGCCGGTATATGCCGGGTTGGCTTCGAGGTACAGATGGTCGCCTGCGACGAATTCCTTGAGGACGAAGGGACCGGACGACACGCTGGTCGCCGGGTCGAGCACGTAGTTGGGACCGATCTCCGCCAGTGCCTTCGCCTGAAGCGGGGGCCAGAAGTAGACGGTTCCGGGCAGGTAGGGGCGCGCGCCTTCGGTGTGGATGACCAGCGTCAGGTCATCGACGGCTTCCATGCCGATCTCTTCCGGGGTGATCTCGCCGGCGACGGCTTCCGACCAGCCCTTGATGATGCCCTGCCACATCCAGACGAAGTCATAGGCGTGATCCGGGTCCGCCATGTAACGGAAGGTCGCTACATAGTCGGCGGCGGTGAGCGGCGTGCCGTCGGTCCACACCTGACCGGGGCGCAGGTGGAACGTCCAGGACAGCCCATCCTCGGACGGCTCCCAGCTTTCGGCTGCGCCGGGGATCAGGTCGAGGTTCTCGTCCAGATCGACCAGCGAGTCGCCCAGTTTGTCAAACATGTGGGTGTCGCCGCAGATGCGCTGGTAGACGGTCACGGCGGACATGAACGACGTTTCGGTGCGGGTCGAATCGCAGAGCTGCGTCCAGACCTGCATGTCATAGCTGGCGGCGTCGGCGGGCAGTTCGCGCCCGTAGACATCAACGTTGCCGCCCTGCGCGCTGAGCGCCGGCACAAGCAGCAGCGCCCAGATCAACGCGGAGAGGCAGAACAGCACAAACGCGGACTTTCGGAGCATGGGGACCCCCTCAGGTAAAGGATTACGTAAAAGAACGACGGCAAATGTTAAGCGACCGTAATTGTAGTGACTCGCCGGGGTTCGCGCAACTATGACAAGAATCCCGGCGAGTTTCCGTATCTCCGAGAGCCTGTAATGAACTTTATCGCATTTCATTTCCCCTCACCCTGCTTGCTGCGCAAGCCGTCCCCCTCCCGCGTAAACTGAGGAGAGGGACAAAACCCCGCGCAAATCTCCCCTTCTTCCCGCTTGTGTGGGAGAAGAGGGGGTAAAGTGCATAACAGCCTCTAGCGCGTGTCTGCAAACCCGGTTTTCACACAACCTCACCTCGGAAACCTCACCCCCTGCCCCTCTCCAATAGGAGCGGTTGAGCGCAGCGAAACGGGGCGAGATGAGCCGTTTGCAGGCGGTATTTGGCGGCGATCAGCCCTTCTTCTGCTTCCGCTTCGCCTGGTTTTCTTCCACGCGGTAGCGCACGATCCGGCGGACCAGATCGTAGGGGATCGGCTTGTCTTTGGGAAACTGAAGCGATCCCTTGCCGCCGAAATACGGCGCAATCTCCTCGGCGAAGGCTTCGATTCCCGAAGGGGCAGGATAGAAGCCGATATGATTCTTGAACGCCGCGAAATGCACCAGATTGCCGTTCTGCCGGAAGGTCGGCATCTGATAGCTGATCGCCTCTTCGGCTTCCGGCGCCGCCTCGTGAATGATCTGCCGCATCTTTTGCAGAATCGCCTGGACATCGCCCGGAAAGGTGGCGATGTACTCGTCAATCGTGCTGAATTTGCCCTCGTTCATCGCCATCGCCGCTCCATCCTTTTGCTGATCGCCGGAAGATGATTTAGCTCATAAGTTCATATTCTACAGGGAAGCAGCGCGGATGAGAATGCCGTGCCGCTGCCAATTCCAGTGTACAATGAGCATGGATCGTGAGCAGGAGAACCCTGGATGGTCATCCGCGAGCAGCGCTACACCCTGGAAGCGTTCCACGCTTTCAGCCAACGCCCCGAAAACCGGGATCGGCTCTTTGAACTCATCGACGGGGAGGTGGTTGAAAAAGTGGCGAGCTTTATCCCTTCAAGAATTGCTATGCGCGTTGGTCGCTTCATCGGTAATTGGGCTGATCCTTATGGCTACGTGACCGGCGCAGACGGAAGCTATATCCTCTCCCCGGATCACGAGTTCATGCCGGATGTCGGCTACATTTCGAAGGAGCGGCTCGCCGAGCCTCCCATGCGCGAAGTGCGCGGCGCGCCCGATCTCGCCGTCGAAGTGCTTTCGCCGACCGACAGCAAGCGCGAGCTGCGCCGCAAAGCGGAAGACTACCTGCGCTTCGGCGCGCGCATGGTCTGGCTGATCTTCCCGGAAGCGCGGCGCGTCGAAATTTACACCCCCGATGACGACGTGGTCGAACTGGACCTCAACAGCGTCCTCGACGGCGGCGAAATTCTGCCCGGTTTCACCCTGCCCGTGCGCGACATCTTCGCGGCATAACCTCACCCGTCCCACAGACTACCCCGCCGCACGCTCCGCTGGATTCGCCCCATACACAGATGGTGGCACAATACAGTCGAGAGTCGTGACTTGCTGGGGAGGGGTGGGATGCTGCATATCGAGCTGCTCGGCGGCTTGCGCATCAGGCTGAACGGCGCGCCGGTGACCGGCTTCAACAGCGCCAAGGCGCAGGCGCTGCTGTGCATCCTGGCGCTCAACCGACAGTCTCACCTGCGATCCAGCCTGGCGGCGATGTTCTGGGGCGACATGCTCGATGAAGACGCCGCCGCCAACCTTCGCCAAGCCATCGCCAACCTCAAGAGGCTGCTTGGACCCTATCTGGACATCACTCGTCAAAGCGTCGCCTTCAATTTCGACCAGCCCTACTGGCTGGATGTCGAGGCGTTCGAGACCAGCCAGGACCCGGCGCTGTATCGCGGCGACCTGCTGGCGGGGTTCAGCGTGTCGGATGCCCCCGCCTTCGAACAATGGCTCACCGTCGAGCGGGAGCGTCTGCACGCGCTGGCGCGCACCGCCCTGCGCCGACAGGCGCATGCCTACCTGTCAGAGGGGCGGGATGACGCCGGCATCGCAACGCTGAACCGGTTGATCGAGATGGACCCCTTGCAGGAAGACATCCAGCGCGACCTGATGCGCGCCCTGGCGATTGACGGTCAGCGCCGCGCCGCCCTGGAGCAGTATCAGGCGTGCGCGGCGGTGCTCTGGGAGACGCTGGGGGTCGAACCGGAAGCCGAGACGACCCGCCTGTACGAACGAATCCGCTCGGCGCGGCGGCTGAGCAATCTGCCGGCGGAGGCGACGCCGTTGATCGGACGGGAGGAAGAACTGGCTGCCCTGCAGCGGCGGCTGGATGACCCGACCTGCCGTCTGATCACGCTGGTCGGCTTGGGCGGGATCGGCAAGACCCGTCTGGCGCTGCGGGCGGCGCAGCGTCAGGCGCGGCGCATGCTGCACGGCGCGGCGATGGTCAACCTCGCGCCGGCGCGGACGCTGAGCACCTTCCTGAGCGCGCTGGCGGATGCGCTGCAATTCCCCCTGCTTCAGTTGGGTACGCCGCGCGAGCAGCTGCTCGATTATCTGCGCGAAAAACATCTGCTGCTGGTCCTGGATAATCTGGAACAGCTCGGCGGCGCGGCGAATGACTTCCTGAACGAGGTGATCCACACAGCGGCTGAGGTCAAGATCATCGTGACCTCGCGCCAGCGGCTTAACCTGCACAGCGAGTGGGCGCTGGCGATCTACGGCTTGCCGCTCGACGGCGCGGCGTCGTCGCAAACCCTGTTCTGGGAGACGGCGCGGCGGGTGCGCGGCAGCGATCTGCCGGCGGACTCCGAATCGACGGCGGCGGTGCGGCGCATCTGCCGGATGGTCGGCGGTATGCCGCTGGCGATTGAGCTGGCGGCGGCGTGGACGCGCGTGCTGACCTGCGAGGAACTGGCGGACGAGATCGCCTCTAACCTGACCGCCCTGGAAGCGACGACCGATGACGGCGAGGAACGGCATCGCAGCCTGCGCGCCGTCTTCGATTACTCGTGGCGGCTGTTTTCGGATCAGGAGCAGCGCGCGCTGATGGCGCTTTCGGTCTTCGCCGCCGGTTTCACCCGCGAAGCGGCGCAGGCGGTCGCCGGCGCGTCGCTGTCCTCGCTGCTGGGCTTGGCGGACAAGATGCTGCTGCGCCGCGAAGGTGAAGGACGTTTCTCGCTGCATGAGATGATCCGGCAGTACCTGCTCGAAAAACTGCCGGAATCCGGTCAGATGGATCAGGTGCGAACGGCATATCTGGAATATTTCGCCCACTTCCTTCAGGCGCGGGTGTCGCGCCTGAAGACGGCGGAACAGCAGGCGCTGCTCAAAGAGATCACCCGCGATGTGGATAATCTCCATCAAGCATGGGACACCGCCGTACAGAGCCGCGATCAGCGCACCCTGGCGGCGCTGATGCCCGCCCTCTTCCTGTTTCACGATCTTAAGGCGGATTGGCGGCTGGCGGAGGCGCTGCTCAGGAGCGCCGAGAGCGCGCTTAACGCGCAAAACGCCGACCTCTACGGCGAGTGGCTGTCGCACCTGGCGCTGGCGTCGTCGCGGATCGGACAGACCGACCAGACCGAGTTCTGCGCCGCGCGCTGTCTCGATCTGCTGTCGAAAGAGACCTCGGCGCACCGCGCCAGCATCGCCCGCGCCCTGCTGGCGATGGGCTATTCCAAAGGGCTGCGCGGAGCCTACGCCGAAGCCATCGCCCACCTTCAGGAGTGCCTGACGCTCCGCCAGACGCTCGGCGACGAGTGGGATTTGGCGCACTGTTTGATGCGCATCGGCAGCACCTATGGTCAGCAGGCGCAGTACGACATCCAGGTCGGCGAATCGCAGAGAGAAGCGCTGACCTTCCACCTGGAACAGGCGCGCGCCGCCGCTGAACAGGCGACGGCGATCATCCGCCGGTTGGGCGATCACTTCCTGACGGCGCGCTGCCAGACGCTGCTGGCGACCATCACGCAGATGGAGGGCAGGACCGAGGAATCGGAGGCGCTGCACCGAGCCAGCCTGGGCTTCTACGAGACGGTTGGCAGCCTGGACGGTCTCAGCCTGGCGTATACCGGGCTGGGGAATGCCGCGCACCTCAGGAAAGAGTACACGCTGGCGTCGGACTACTATCTGAAGTCGCTCGACCTCTCCCGGCAGATCGGCGCGCGGCTGTGGGAAGCCAACACGCTGACCAACCTGGCGATTAACGTTCATTTTCAGGGGGAGCTGCGGCAGGCGCGGACCTACTTCCAGGAGAGTCAGGCGGTCTTCCGCGCGCTCGGAAATGAGCAGTACGTGACGATGATCCAGCAGGAGATCGACGCCCTGACCGAGCAGATCAAGGCGGGCTGATCCGCCTCGATCTGCCGGTGAAGATTGAAGTAGGGTCGCGCATCTTTTCAACGGGCGGGCTAGCCGGCGGCTAGCCCCTACAGCCGATCACTCGTAGGGGCGACCCGGCGGGTCGTCCGCTTGTGGATCGCTTTCGAGATTCCACTTTAGACCTCCCCTTTAACCGCGTAGATGAACTGGTGTTTGCCTTCGATGAAGCGGTGATTGACCGTCTCGATGAAGCCCAGTTCGCGCAGCGTCTCCAGCGAATCGCGCACCCGCGCCAGCGGCAAGCCGGTCGCCTCGACCAGCGCCTCGCTGGTGATCTCGCCGGGGAGCCGCTGCGCCGCCCGAAGCACCTGCATCGCCGCGCTCGATTCGGCATCCATATCGCCGGGCGTCACCCCCAGCGCGCTGTAGATGCGCCCGCCCTGTCCGTTTTGCGTCAGCCGCCCCGCCTTGACCAACCGCTTCAGCCACAGCAGGACGGTGGTGTGCGAAACCCCCGCCGCTTCGGCGATCTCGCGCAGGGTCGGCGGGCTGCCCTGTTCGCGCTCGTAGCGAGCGATAAAGGCGATGAGCCGCTCGCTCAGCGCCGGTGTCTGCTGCCGTGTCATGGTGTTCTGTCCCTATCTCCTGTAACAATTCTATAACGACCCTCACTATAAAACAGGACGCATGTTCTAATCAAGAGGTCTGGAAGTAGGAAGTTGGTTAGAATGTGTCCCAAAGGCGCTGGCTCTTGCCGTCTCCCGCCGCTTTGCGTTATGTTCTGCGCAAAATGACCCCGCTTATTTGTAAGGAGCATCTGTCATGCCCAAAACGGTTGTCATGGTTGGCGCGCTCGATACCAAGGGCGAGGATTTCGCCTACGTCAAGGCGCTGATCGAGCGCGGCGGCGCGCGGACGGTGGTCGTCGATTTCGGCGTCATGGGCGAACCGGCGTTTCCGCCCGATGTCGCCCGCGCCGAAGTCGCCGGGGCGGGCGGCGCGAATCTCGCCCAGCTTGCCGACGGCGATCACAAAGACCTCGCCATGCGCGCCATGTCCGACGGGCTAGCGGTCGTCGTACGGCGGCTCTATGACGAGGGACGGCTCGACGGCATCCTCGGCATGGGCGGCGGCGGCGGAACCTCCATCGCCACCGCCGCCATGCGGGCGCTGCCGGTCGGCGTCCCCAAGGTGATGGTCTCGACGCTGGCGGGCGGCGACGTACACGAGTACGCCGGGCTGAAGGACATCACCTTCATGCCCTCGATTGTTGATGTCGCCGGGCTGAACCGCATCAGCCGCCGCATCTACGCCAATGCCGCCGGGGCGATCCTGGGCATGGTGCAGGTCGAAGCGCCGCCCGCCGCCGCCGACAAGCCGATCCTCACGGCGTCGATGTTCGGCAACACCACGACGGCGGTCGGTCACGCGCGCGGCATCTTCGAGGCGGCGGGCTATGAGGTGCTGGTGTTCCACGCGACGGGCGTCGGAGGGCGCACGATGGAAAGCCTGATCGCCGACGGCTACGTGACGGGCTGCTTCGACCTGACCACCACCGAGATCGCCGATCAGGTGTGCGGCGGTGTGCTGGATGCCGGACCCGACCGGATGATGGCGGCGGCGCGCGCCGGCATTCCGACCCTCCTCGCGCCCGGCTGCGTCGATATGGCGAATTTCGGCGGCATCGAGACCGTGCCGGAAAAATACCGGGGGCGTACGCTTTACCAGTGGAACCCGAACATCACCCTGCTGCGCACCGATGTCGCTGAGAACGCCCGCATGGGGGCGATGATCGCCGCCGCCGCCAACGCCTCGACCGGACCGGTCGCCGTGCTGCTGCCCCTGCGCGGCGTGTCGATGCTGGACAGCGCCGGCGGGGCGTTCTGGGACCCGGCTGCCGACGCCGCCTGCTTCGACGCCATCCGCGCGGACCTCAAGCCCGGCATCCCGCTGATCGAGGTGGACGCCAACATCAACGATCCTGCCTTTTCCGGCAAATGCGCCGAAACGTTACTCGAACTACTCAGGAGCTGAACCTATCATGGCTGTGTCACGTCAGGAAATGCTGCGCCGGCTCACCGCTCAGCGCGCCGCCCGCAAGCCCATCGTCGGAACCGGCGCGGGGACCGGCATCTCTGCCAAACTCGCCGAGGCGGGCGGGGCGGACATGATCATCATCTACAACAGCGGACGCTACCGCATGGCGGGGCGCGGCTCGCTGGCGGGCTACCTGCCCTATGGCGACGCCAACGCCATCGTCATGGAGATGGGCGGGGAGGTGCTGCCCGTCGTCAAGGATGTGCCGGTGCTCGCCGGGGTCTGCGGGACCGACCCGTTTCGGCTCATGCCGGTCTTCCTCAAACAGGTCAAAGAGGCGGGATTTTCCGGCGTGCAGAACTTCCCGACCGTCGGCTTGATCGACGGCAGATTCCGCGCCAACCTGGAAGCGACCGGCATGGGCTACGACAAAGAGGTCGCCATGATCGCGCTGGCGCACGCGATGGACCTGTTCACCTCGCCGTACGTTTTCACCGAAGACGAAGCCGTCGCCATGACCGAGGCGGGCGCCGATCAGCTGGTGGCGCATGTCGGCTTGACCACGTCCGGCAGCATCGGCGCGGGCGTCGCCATGACGCTCGACGAAGCCATCGACGTGACGCTGCGCATCATGGAGGCGGGGCGGCGCATCCGCCCGGACATTTTCGTCATCTGTCACGGCGGACCCTTCGACGAGCCGAGCACGGTCGCCGAGGCGATGCGGCGCATGCCGGGGATCGACGGCTTCTTCGGCGCATCCAGCATCGAGCGGCTGCCCACCGAACGGGCGATCACCCAGCAGGTTCGCGATTTCAAGGCGATGACTTTATAATTGTATTTATGGGGTCTATAGCAGCCGCATAGCCCATCATCGCCGAGTCATTTGAGGGCAGAACATGACGGAGTACATCGCATTCAATCCACAGGCAGAGGTTCGCGGGCGCGCCATCCTGGGCATGAAACGCGCTATGGGAGAACGTGTTGATGATCTTTTGAAGGAGCATCAGCTCGTCGATATTCAGCCCGACGGCTGGTATCGTCAGCAGCGCTGGCTGGACGTCCTGCGCGAGATCGCACAGGCGGACATGAATTCAGTGTTCGACTTCATCGCCATCGCCAAGGAGATTTCGCGCAGCATACCGCTGCCGCAGGGGATCGATTCGCTGGAATCGGTGCTGCTGCGGGAATCGGAGATTTACAAGGCGAACAACCGGAATTGTCCCGGTTACATCGCCTCGAAGGTCGTCGCGCCCAACCACATCGAGGTCACGGTACACAATCCGTATCCGCATGACATGATGTACGGGATCATCTGGGGGATGTCTACGCGCTTTGAACCGCACGCCGTCGTCGCCTATCGGGACAACGCCCCATGCAGCGCCGACGCCGAAACCTGCATCTACGACGTCACCTGGTAGGGCGGGCGTGAAGTAAGTCAGGACCCCGCCGCGCGCTCAGTGGGCGGCGGGGCGCTTCTGGCGCTGGTGCAGCGCCTCTGTCAGCTCCATCTCGCGTTTGCGCGCGGCGCTGCGCGCTTCATCCATCGTCTCGCGGACGCCGTCGCGCAGGGCATGGCGCATCTTTTCGCCGGTCGCCGGCGCGAAGACGAACACCAGCGCCGCGCCGATCACCGCGCCGATCAGGAACCCCATGCCAAGGCTCGTCAGTTTTCGCATCGTCTGGTCATTCTAGAACCGGTCAGTCACCAGTATACTAGGGGTCAATTGTAGCATGTTTGTGTTCTGAGGAGGCATTCCGCCATGACCCGCAAAACTGTTGCCACCGACCGCGCCCCGTCAGCCATTGGACCCTATTCCCAGGGGATCGTCACCGGCAATCTGGTCTTCACCGCCGGTCAGGGCGGCGTGATCCCCGGGACCAAGACAGTCGTCGAGGGCGTCGAAGGGCAGACCCGCCAGTGCCTCGAAAACATCCAGGCGATCCTGCAAGCCGCCGGCACGTCGATGGACCGCGTGGTCAAGACGACCGTCTACCTGGCGGACATCAACGATTTCGGGCGGATGAACGGCGTCTATGCCGAGTTCTTCCCGTCCGCGCCGCCCGCCCGCACGACCATTCAGGCGGCAGGGCTGCCGCTCGGCTTGCTGGTCGAGATCGAGGCGATTGCCGAGATCGGTTAATGTGAGGTCTCGTGTCTTTTCGGGCGAGCCGCCGGCTCGCTCCTACAAGGTATCGGGTGTAGGGGTGACCCGTTGGATCATCCGCCCGGTGAAAACAACCAAGATTCAGTGAATCACGAAAGTGCGTCCCCATCCCTAAATCCCCTCCCCATTGCATGGAGAGGGGACTTTCCTGACCCGTTGTGCGCCCCCTCTCCACGCAGTGGAGAGGGGGTTGGGGGTGAGGATGTTGAAACTCGTGATTCGCTGAGATTTGGACTTAACCCACACCTCAGCCCCTCTTCCGCGCGGCGGGAGAGGGGAAAACCCACCCACCACAGACCCTATGGAGCACACTATTTATGGCGCGTAAACCGCTCGTGGCGCTGGTCGGGCGTCCCAACGTCGGCAAAAGCACATTGTTCAACCGGCTGGTCGGAGAACGACTCGCCGTCACCAACCCGATCCCCGGCACAACGCGCGACCGGCTCGGCGGCGTCTTCGACTGGCACGGCATGCTCTTCGACGTGGTGGACACCGGCGGCATCGAGGTCTACCAGCCGAAGGGGACGCGCGACGAAGCGCCGCTCGCCGAGGGCAGCGTAGAGTTCGTGCCGCAGATCAAGGCGCAGGCGCTGATCGCCGTGCAGGATTCCGACATCATCGTGCTGGTGGTCGATGGCACGACCGGCATCACGGCGGCGGATGAAGAGATCGCCGAAATTCTGCGGCGCACCCAGAAACCGGTGCTGATCGCCGCCAACAAAGCCGACCACGTCGATCGCTTCAAAACGGCGGTCGAATTCTACGGGCTGGGGCTGGGCGAGGTCTACCCGCTCAGCGCCATTCACGGGCTGGGCGTGGGCGATCTGCTGGACGGCGTGGTCGCCGCCGCGCGCGAGACCCTGCCCGAACTGGTGACGATGCCCGGCGACGGCGAAGAGGAAGACCAGCACCTCAAGATAGCCATCGTCGGACGCCCCAACGTCGGCAAGAGCAGCCTGACCAACCGGCTGATTGGCGCGGAGCGGATGATCGTCAGCCCGGTCGCCGGGACGACCCGCGACGCCATCGACAGCGAGATCACCTTTCACAGCGAACCGATCACCCTGATCGACACCGCCGGAATCCGCCGGCGCGGCAAGATCGAGCCGGGAGTCGAAAAATACAGCGTGCTGCGCGCTATGAAAGCCATCGACCGCTGCGACGTGGCGCTGCTGCTGATCGACGCCATCGAAGGGATCACCGACCAGGACGCGCACATCGCCGGCTACGTCATGGAAGCGGGTAAGAGCATCGTGCTGATCGTCAACAAGTGGGACGCGGTGGAGAAGGACAACAGCACGCACACCGCCTTTCAGCAGGCGCTGCGCGAGCGTTTCGACTTTCTGCCCGACCCACCGATGATCTTCATCAGCGCGCTGACCGGGCAGCGCATCCACCAGGTGCTAGAGACGGCGCACCAGGTCTACGAAGGACGCTACACCCGCGTGCCGACGGCGGAGGTCAACCGTCTGCTGCGCGCCGCCATGCAGCGTCACCCGCCGCCCGCGCGCGGGACGGTGCAGCTCAAGATTTACTACGGGTCACAGGTGCGGGTCGCGCCGCCGCTCTTCCTGTTCCACGTCAACGACCCGGCGATGGTGCATTTCACCTACCGGCGCTACCTGGAAAATCAGCTGCGCGCCGAATACCCGTTCACCGGCACACCGATCCGCATGAGCTTCCGCCCGCGCGACAAAGACGAGGACTGAAGCAGGAGGGAAAAGGATTGAGGACGGAGAGAACACGCCAGGATCGGGCGATATTTCTTGTCCGCCAGTCCTTGTCATCTGCGATCCCTGGCTCAAGCCACATCTGGGTTGTTTTCACCGAACGATTTCCCGGCGCGACGCCGCTGCACCCGACCTTCCGTAGGAACGAGCCGGCGGCGCCACCGCTTTGAAGATTCAGGACTTCCCTTTAGATGCGCGACCCTAGAGTTCAGGAATCTTGAAAGAAATCCACGAACGGGAGACCCGCCGGGTCTCCCCTACGACCGCCAACCCGTAGGGGCGAGCCGGCGGCTCGTCCGTTGAGAAGATACGAGACAAGGCTTAGAGTTCAGGAATCTTCTTCTGCCGCCGCGTCGAATGTCACCCGGCGGTAGACCTCGGAGAGCGCCAGCGCACCGCCGACCGACGAGAGCGCAGTCGTCGCCTCCCTGCCGGCGGCGACGGTGTACAGCCATGCGCCGTCTGCCTGGCGCGTGTAGACTTCGATGCGCGGCGCATCCTGGGCGATCAGTACGTACTGGCGCAGCGAGGCGAGCGCCTGATAGCGCTTGAACTTCGCGCCTCGGTCATAGATTTCGGTCGAAGGAGAGAGGACTTCCACCAGCAGCGTGGGAGCGAGCAGCGTCTCCAATCCGGATTCCACGATAGACATCAGCTGCCCACAGACGACCGCAATGTCAGGATAGACATAGTTCCGTGCGTCGAGCTTGACGCGCGTATCGCTGACGAAGACCTCGCAGCCGCGCTCGCGCAGCTGGGTGTTCAGGCTGCCGGCGGCATCCAGGACGATCCGGTTGTGGGCGAGACTCGCGCCCGACATGGCGACGATCTCGCCGTTCAGGAATTCGTGCTTGATCTCTGCCTCGCGTTCGAAGGCGAGGTATTCTTGCGGAGTGATCGGCGGCTTTGGCAGCGCCATGATGCAGCCTCACGTGCCATCCCTGTTGAACAAGTATATCATGCCGGCACATCGCGACCCACAACGACCTGAACTACGGCTATCGGGGAAACGCAGACAGCTGCTTTGCTTTTGTCCTCAGAACAGAATCAAGCGGAGCGCAGACATGGATCACATACGTTTTCCAGCCCCAGCAATGACGACCTCTCGAGTCTGTTCGGTCGCACGATTCGCGACTCTCTCTTTAGCCTTCGGACTGCTGCCTATGCCGTCCCCCTCAGCGTGAAACTGGCGGACAGCGGCGGCGCGCTGGTCAGCGAATCCGCTGTGTCTACTCGGTTTCTTCTTCTTCGCCGGGCAGGGGACCCAGCGCCACCTCTTCGTAGACCTCGCTGAGGCGCAGCGCGCACCCGATAGACTCCAGCGGCAGGGTTGCCTCCAGACCGGCGGCGGTGGTGTACAGCCATGCACCGGAACCCTGCCGGGTGTAGCACTCGATCAGCGGCATTCCCTGGTTGATGAACACCAGCTGCGCCAGCGAGTCGATCTGCTGGTAGCGCAGGAACTTCGCCCCCCGGTCATACTGTTCGGTAGATGGCGAGAGGATTTCGAGGATGCAGGTGGGGTTGAGCAGCGTCGCCGCGCCGGCTCCGGCGTCGAACAGCGGCGCGCCGCAGACGATGGTCAGGTCGGGATAGAAGAAGGCGTGGTAGCCGACGCGCACGCGCAGATCACTGCCATAGCTTCGGCAGCCCCGACCACGCACCTGACTGAGAATGGACGCCCAGATGTTTCCATTAATCACGATATGAGCGAGACTCGCCCCGGTCATGGCGTAGATTTCGCCATCCAGGAATTCGTGCTTGATCTCTGCCTCGCGTTCGAAGGCGAGGTATTCTTGCGGAGTGATCTGCGGCTTTGGCAGCGCCATGATGCAGCCCTTTTGTGTCCAACACACCTTTTCCCAGTATAGCACGCCGGGACAGCGCGGAAGAACAAATCTGCTACAATAGCCGAAGTTCCGTTCGGCGAGTCCTCACAGGAAGCGGCATGGCAGGCGATCTCCTCGATATCCTCAATCCCCAGCAGCGGCAGGCGGTGACGGCGGGGGATGGTCCCGTGCTGGTGCTGGCGGGACCGGGCAGCGGCAAGACGCGCGTGCTCACTTACCGAATCGCCTACCTGATCCGCGAGCGCGGCATCCCGCCTTACAACCTGCTCGCCGTGACCTTCACCAATAAGGCGGCGGGCGAGATGCGCGAACGGGTGGAAGGGCTGCTCGGCGGGCGGCTGGACGGCTTGACCATCGGCACGTTTCACGCCATCTGCGCCAAGCTGCTGCGCGTCGAAGCCGACCGCACCCCGTTCGGGCGCGATTATGCCATCTACGACACCGACGAGCAGGCGTCGGTCGTCAAAGGGGTGATGAGCCAGCTCAACATCGACATGAAGCGCTTCAAGCCAGGCGCGGTGCTGAACGCCATCAGCCAGGCGAAGAACGAGCTGATCCTGCCGAACGACATGCCGCGTAACGACTATTTCGGCGAGATCGTCGCCCGCGTTTACCC
The DNA here is from genome assembly GCA_016789005.1 of Anaerolineae bacterium. Classification (GTDB taxonomy): domain Bacteria; phylum Chloroflexota; class Anaerolineae; order Aggregatilineales; family Phototrophicaceae; genus Flexifilum. The sequence goes on along the minus strand of JAEURA010000108.1, from coordinate 3,690 downwards.
GCTCTACCAGCAGGCGCTCGTCAACAGCGGGGCGATGGATTTCGACGATCTGCTGATGCAGACCGTCCTGCTGCTGCGCGACGACGAGGTCGTACGGGAAAAATACCAGCGGCGCTTCGCCTATGTGCTGGTGGACGAGTTCCAGGACACCAATACCGCCCAGTACGAGCTGGTGCGGCTGTTCGGCGCGCCGCAGCTGAATATCTTCGTCGTCGGCGATGAAGACCAGGGCATCTATGCCTTTCGTGGGGCAGACTACCGCAACGTCATGGCGTTCCGGCGCGACTACCCCGGCGCGGAAGTTGTCCTGCTGGAGCAGAACTACCGCAGCACCCAGAACGTGCTGGACGTGGCGCGGGCGGTCATCGACAAGAACACCAAGCGCACCCCCAAGCACCTGTTCACCGACCGGGGCGAAGGTCCCAAGGTGATCGTACAGGAGGTCTACACCGAGGCGGACGAGGCGCAGTTCGCCGCCGAGACGATCCGCTCGCTGATGCGCAGCGACGGCTACTCGTTCCGCGATTTCGCCATCATGTACCGCACCAATGCCCAATCTCGCCCGTTTGAAGACGCCTGCGTGCAGTACAACCTCCCCTACAAGCTGGTGGGCGGCGTCGGCTTTTACAAACGGCGCGAAGTGCGCGATCTGGTCGCCTATCTGCGGGTGATCAACAACCCCAACGAGTCCGTCAGCTTCGACCGCATCGTCAACGTGCCGGGGCGCGGCATCGGCGACAAGACCCTGGCAGCCTTCAAGATGTGGGCGGCGGACCAGGGCTGGAGCGTGGCGCGGGCGCTGAGCGAGATCGCCGGCGGCGCTGCCGTGCCCTTCAGCGGGCGGGCGGCGAAGGCGTTCGCCGAGTTCGCCCGGCAGATCGAAGCCTGGCAGGCGTTCGTCGAAGTCGAAGGCAGCACCCTGGAGGCGCTGTTCGACGACATCACCGGGCAGATCGGCTATGCCGCTTATCTGCGCGAAATCAGCGATACGCCGGAAGAGAACGAAGAGCGCATGCAGAACCTGGCGCAGCTGCGTGCCGTGATGAAGGAGAAGAGTCACCTCTCCCTGCGCGATTTCCTGGAAGAGACGGCGCTGGTCGCCGAGATCGACTCGCTGGATGCGACCAAGAACGGCGTCACCCTGCTGACGCTGCACGCGGCGAAAGGGCTGGAATACCCCGTCGTGCTGATCACCGGCGTGGAAGACGGGCTGCTGCCGCATTCGCGCAGCATCACCGAGCCGGAGGCGATGGCAGAAGAGCGCCGCCTGCTCTACGTCGGCGTCACACGGGCGCGCGAGCGTCTTTACCTGACCTACGCCTTCCGCCGCAGCCTGTACGGCGACAGCATGCTCGCCGAGCCGTCGCGCTTCCTGGGCGACATCCCGGCGGCGCTGACCGAGGGCAACTGGTTCCGCGTCAAGAAGATGCGCGATCAGACGGCGCTGGAACAGGCGACCCGCTGGGAGCGCGAACCGAACAACGTCATCTCCTTCGAGCAGAAGCTGCGCGATATGCAGGCTTCCCCGCGCGACCGCTCGAAAGCCCCGCCGCCCCGCCCGACTCCGACGCTGAAATATCCGCCGGGGGTGCGGGTCTTCCATGCCAAGTTCGGCGAAGGGGTGGTGCTCAACAGCACACGTGTCGGCGACGATGAAGAGGTCGACGTGCAGTTCGCGCAGGCGGGGCGGCGGGTGCTGAGCGCCAGTTTCGCCAACCTGGTCCTGCTGGGGCGTTGAGTCCCCCCTCGAAAATCGGGCTACAAAATACCCCAACTCTCGTATACTATGGGCGCATACGACCCCGAATTCGGCGGGTCTTTTTTATGGAGTGCAACAAACCCATGCAGATTGCAGATGGTAAGGTCGTCAGCATCGAATATGTGCTGACGGTCGATGGTGAAGAAATCGCTCGGACGGATGCCGACGATCCGATGGAGTACCTGCACGGCGTCGGCGAAATCCTGCCCGGTCTGGAAACCGCGCTGACCGGCAAGAAGATCGGCGATTCGTTCAGCATCACCCTCCCGCCGGAAGACGCTTATGGCGATTACGACGAAGAGGACATCGAAGAGATCGACAAGAGCGATATCCCGAACGTCGCCGAACTCGAAGTTGGCATGATCGTCGAGGTCGAGGACGAAGACGGCTATTCGTACACCGCCGAAGTGCAGGAGATCCGCAAGGACGTGGTCGTCCTGGATTTCAATCCGCCGCTCGCCGGCAAGACCCTGACCTACGACGTGGTCGTCAAGGGGGTCCGCGACGCCACCGAAGAAGAGCTGGAACACGGGCACGCCCATTCCGACTGGGACGAAGATGAGGAATGGGACGGCTACGAAGACGAGGACGAAGACAGCCTGGACCGCGCGTAAGCGCCGTTCGCACCTCATCCCCTGATCCCCTTCTCCGCCGGGAGAAGGGGAAAACGCCATCCTCTATTCGGCACACCGACCCGCCGGTGAAACGGACGACGGCTGCTTCGTCGGACGATGGCTGCGTCGTCTGTTGAGAGAAAGATACTCCATGACCAACGTCATCCTCGCCTCCGGGTCGCCGCGCCGCCGCGAGATCCTCGGTTCGCTCGGCGTAACCTTCACCGTCGTCAAACCGGACATCGACGAGACGCAGCGCCCCGGCGAAAACCCCTATAAATACGTCGCCCGTCTGAGCCAGGAGAAAGCCGACGCCGTCGCCGCGCGCCTGGAAGGCGACCGCCTGGTGCTGGCGGCGGATACCATCGTGGTCGTCGCCGCCGACACTATCGGCGTGATGCTGGATGGCGACATCCTCGGCAAGCCGGTCGATGCCGAAGACGCCCGCGCCATGCTGGAGCGTCTGCGCGGGGAGATGCACGTCGTCTGCACGGCGATCACCCTGCTGAAAATCGATGGTGGGGAAAGCCGGCGGCGCACCCAGCTGACGCGCACGCGGGTGTTCATGCGCGGCTACAGCGACGAGGAGATCGCCGCCTACATCGCCACCGGCGACCCGTTCGACAAAGCCGGCGGCTATGCCATCCAGCACGAGCGGTTCGCCCCGGTGGCGCAGATCGACGGCAGCTACACCAACGTGGTCGGGCTGCCGGTGGAGACTCTGCGGGCGATGCTGGCAGAGATGGGCGTCACGGCGGGCTGAAGCCAGGTCTCGCAGTGGTTCGGCGGGTGAAACGCTGCGAGACCGTCCTTCTATGGGTTGATCTTGACGCTCATGGGCGTCGGGGTTAGCGTGATCGCCGCGCCGTCGAGCGTCAGCAGGGTCGGACGATACGGGTCAGCGGACGCCTGGATCAGCGTCACGCCGCTGCCCGTCGAGGCGAGCGCCCGGAAGCGGATCGTCACCAGCGTGAATTCCCCCTGCACCGGCAGGGTCAGCGTCCCCGCCGCGAAGTCCAGCGTCCCGGTCGTATTGTTACGCTGGCTTTGCAGCACCGTGCCCAGAGACGCGCCGGCGGTGATGTCGCTGAGGGCGTCAATGGTCAGCTTGGTGGGGTCGTAGGTCAGGTGGATTTCGCCGCCGTCGATCTGGCTGATCCCCTGGATGGCTTGCGAGTTGCCGGCGCGGACGAGGAGGGTGAAGGTGTTGTTCACCCTGGTAGTGACGCTGCTGCGGTTGTTGCTGGTGAGGAAGCGCAGCCGCGCCGATGCCAGTTCGGGCGGGATCGTCTCCAGCACGCGCAGTTCCGGCGCGCC
>JAEURA010000075.1 GCA_016789005.1 Anaerolineae bacterium | reverse complement strand
AGCGTGCTGAGGATGAGGACGCCCAGCAGTGTGCCGAACAGGCTGCCCTGCCCGCCGGCGAGGCTGGTTCCGCCCAGCACCACCGCCGTGATCACCGTCAATTCGATGTTCGGCGCGGCGCGCGGGTCGGCGGCGTACAGCCTCGAGGTCAGCAGGACGGCAGCGACGGCGGCGCTCAAGCCGGACGCCATGTAGGCGATCATGCGGTAGCGCCGCACCGGCAGCCCTGCCAGGAACGCCGCCTCGGCATTGTCGCCGATGGCGTACATCGCCCGTCCATAGGTGGTATAGCGCAAGAGGATGATGCCCAGCCCGAACAGCGCCACCACGATCAGGATCGGGTAGGGAATGTCCGCCACCTTCCCTTCAGAAAGGCGGGTGAACGCTGCATACAGATCGCTCTGCGTGCCGTTCAGGTCGAACACCGGCAGCGTCAGCCCGTCCGCCAGCACGAACGCCAGCCCGCGCGTCATCGACATCATGCCCAGGGTGGTGATCAGCGGGTTGATGCCGACAAAATTGACCAGGAAACCGTTCAGCAAGCCGACCCCCGCCCCGACGACCAGCGCCAACCCGACGCCCTGCCACAGACCGGGGGAGGTCTGCGACGTGCCGATGATCACTCCACAGAGCGCCGCCGTCGAAGCGACCGAGAGGTCCAGCCCGCCGCTGATCATCAACAGGGTGGCGAAGACGGCGATGATGCCCACCGTCGTGCTGTCCATGAGCATGTTGGTGATGTTGCGCGGCGTCAGAAACAGGTTCGAAGCGCTCGCCATCACCAGCACGATCAGCGCCAGCATGATCACCAGCGCCGCCAACTCCTGCGCCCCGCTCTGACGCAGCGCGCGGCGCAAACGTCCCTCTGACGAAGGTGCGGTGGTTGTCCCTGGGATCGTCGTCATTGCGCTTCTCCTGCGGCAGCCGCCAGCAGTCGATCCTTGGTGGCATCCGCCGCTGCGAATTCAGCGGTGATGCGCCCTTTGAAGATGGTCAGCACCCGCTGGCTGACCGCCAGAATCTCCTGGATGTCCGACGAGACGATCAGGATCGCCAGCCCGTCACGCGCCAGCGCTTCAAGCTGCTCGTAGATGTCGGAACGCGCGCCAACATCGACTCCCCAGGTCGGTTCGTTGAGGATCAGCGCGCGGACTTCAGCCTCCAGCCAGCGCGCCAGCACCGCCTTCTGCTGATTGCCGCCGCTCAGAAAGCGGATCGGCACTTCCATGCCGCCTGCCATGCGAATGCCGAGCGCGTCGATCCAGCGCTGGGCGTGCTGCTTTTCGAGGCGCTGACGGAAGACTCCCAGGCGGTTCAGGCGCTGCCAGTTCGACAGGGTGATGTTCTTGCGGACGCTCTGCCCCATGATCAGGCTTTGCACCTTGCGATCAACGGGCACGAAGCCGATGCCGGCGGCGCGCGCATCCTGTGGATGGCGAATGCGGCAGACCCGACCATCGACGGAGACCGTGCCGGACTCGGGCTTTTCCGCGCCGAAGATCCCGCGCGTCAGGGCGAGCTGCCCCGATCCGATCAAGCCAAAGACGCCGACGATCTCGCCCGCGTGGACCCGAAACGACACATCCTCGTAGGCGCCAGCCTTGCTGAGATGCGCCACCTCCAGGACGACCGGCACGGACGCCGGCGCGGGCATGCCCGCCTGTTCGCGCGCTCCGATTTCCCGCCCGACCATCAGCCCGACCATCGAACCGAGGTTCAGTTCGCCGATCGGTCGGGTCGCCACGTGGCGACCGTCGCGCAGGATGGTCACGCGGTCAGCGATCTCGAAGACTTCGTCCAGCCGGTGCGAGATGTAGATGACCGGGACGCCCCGGTCGCACAGCCCGCGAATGATGCCGAACAGGCGCTTGACTTCTGGCGGGGTGAGCGCCGCCGTCGGCTCGTCCATGACGATGATCTGCGCATCGCCGGACAGGGCTTTGACGATCTCGACGATCTGGCGCTCGACCACCGGCAGATCGCGCATGCGCCGGGCAGGATCGATCTTCAGGTCGAGCAGGCTCAGGCGCTGTTCGGCGATGCGCCGCGCTTCGCCCCAGTCGATCACGTATCTGCCGGGGAAGCCCTGCCCGCGCGGGAGTTCGCCCAGCAGCAGGTTCTCCATCACCGTCAGATCAGGCGCGTAGTGCTGTTCCTGATAGATCATGCGGATGCCATGCGCCTCGGCGTCGCGCGGCTCGGCGAAATGGACCGCCCGCCCGCGCAGGACGATGTCGCCAGAATCCATCGTATAGTCGCCGTTGAGAATCTTGATCAGGGTCGATTTCCCCGCGCCGTTCTCGCCGAGCAGCGCCAGCACCTCGCCCGCGTACAGCGTCAGCGAAACGTCGTTGAGGACGCTGACGCCGAAAAAGCTCTTGTGAATGCCGCGCATCTCCAGCAGCGGCGCGCCGCCCTGCCCGGTCATGCCCGCCTCCGCTGGATGCGGCTGAGCTTCAGACGAATCTGGTCGAAGCCCACCGCCAGGATCAGCACCAAGCCGCGCGCCACATCCTGGAAGAACGAGGAGACCTGCATCAGGACCAGTCCGTTGTCCAGCGTCCGCAGGATGATCACGCCCATGATCGTGCCGATCAGCGTGCCCTTGCCGCCAGAGAGACTGGTTCCACCCAGCACCACCGCCGTGATGACGGTGAACTCCAGCCCGACGGCGGCGCGCGGCGCGCTCGACGCCAGCTGCGAGACGTTGATGATCCCGCTGAGGGACGCCAGCAGCGCCGAGATGACGTAAACCGTCAGCAGGTGGCGGCTGACCGGTATGCCGGCGAGCCGGCTGGCTTGCGGGCTGCCGCCGATGGCATAGAGGTTGCGCCCGAACTGGGTATAGCGCAGGATGAACAGGAAGGCTAGATACAGGGCGATCATCAGCAGCAGCGAGAAGGGTACGCCGCCGATGCTGCCGCGCCCGATGAAGTTGAATGCCTCGTTGGAGAGCAGGTTGGTCTGCCCCTCGCTGAGCACGAACGCCAGCCCGCGCACGATGGAGAAGGTGGCGAGCGTGGTGATTAGCGGATTGATCTTCAGGTAGGTGACGATGCCGCCGTTGATCAAACCGACCAGCCCGCCCGCGCCGACCCCCAGCACCGCGCTGAGCCCCAGCGGCAGCCCGCCCTTGAGCCAGAGCAGGCTGGTGACCACGCCAGAGAGCGCGGCAACCGACCCGACAGACAGATCGACCCCGCCGGTGATCAGAACGAGCGTCATGCCGATGGCGGTGATGCCGACAATCGCCAGCGTGCTGGTGATGGTGTCGAGGTTGGCGCTGGAAAAGAAGAACGGCGTCTGTGTGCCGAAGAACAGGCACAGCGCGACGAACACCGCGATCAGGCTGAGGGTGGTCAGCCGGTCATCGGTGAAGCGCGGTCGCCGGGGCGCGCCCACAGAAACGGCGTCGCTGGAAGTCATGGCGTTCCCCACAAAAAAATCCAATCTCGGCATAACAAGAAGAGCTGATCCGCCGTGCAGCCGCGCTTCTATCCTGGGAAGTCTGGCAGGGCGCGACACGTCACGCCCCTGCCAGTCTTGCCCACATTATGGAGAGAAGACGCACCCGGTCGCAGCCCGGATGCGTCGTGAAACCCTCAGCCTACTGCGCGCAGAACTCGGGCCAGTTGTCCGGGTAGTATTCGCAGACGTTCTCGGCGCTGATGAACACGTGCTCGACGTATATCGACGGCGGCACAGGGCGGCATTCCAGCACGTCGATCACGCGCGGCAGAAGCTGCGCGCCGTAATTCTCCGGGAAGTAGCCGGTCGCGCCCAGATAGCGGCTGTTTTCCTTGATCATCTCTTCTTGACCAGACGGATCGGCATTCTGCCCGACGACCATCGAGTTCTCACCGCGCCCGGCAGCTTCCAGCGCCGCAATCGTGCCGAGCGCCGTGCCGTCGTTGATGGTGACGGCGACGATTCTGGCGTCTTCAGGGATCGCCGGGAGGGTGTCGCTGACCACGCGGAAGGCTTCTTCCTGGGTGTTCTTGCTGTCGAGGCGGAAGACCATCTCATCGGCGATCGGCGTGGTCGCGTTCGCCTGGAAGGCTTCGACCATACCCTGCATACGCGCCGCCGGGATGGGTCCCGACTGCGGCAGTTCCAGGACGAGCATGGCGTCCGCCGCGCCGTCCCAGTTGGCATTCACCCACTCCGCCAGCGCCGCGCCAGCCAGTTCGCCGGCATAGTAGTTGTCCGCGCCGAAGAAAGTCGCGCCGGGCATGGGGATGTCGATGGCGAAGACGGGCACGCCGGCGGCGCGGGCGCGCGCCATGATGACGTTGCCGAAGGCTTCATCGGTCTGGAAGTGGATGATGGCGTCGACGCCCTGGGTGATGAAGTTTTCGGTATTCGCCAGAGCCGTCGCGCCGTCCAGACGGTTATCCGCCAGCACCAGTTCGACGTTGCCCATCGCTTCAGCGGTCGAAACCAGTCCTTCGCGCACCAGCTGCGTGAAGACGATGTCCTCGGTCAGGTTTGCGAAGCCGATCGTGTAGCTGTCTTTTGCCGTCGGGCAGGCGTCCTGCGCGCTCACACGCACAGCCGGGACCAGCGCCGCCAGGATCATCGAAAAGACCAGGCAGGCGAGCGCCACAGTTGAAAAAGTCCGCTTCGTCATGAAATATTCCTCCAAACTGAGAAGTTCGCTTCGACCGGACAGCGTCCGAATTGTCGAAGTTTGTTGAAGTTTAACGAATTTTGTCGATTTCAACAAGCAGTTTCAACATCTCTTATAATGGTCGGGAATCGCGCATCTGAAGGGCTGGGCATGACCACGTACGAGCGGCAGCAGGAAATCCTACGATTGCTTCAGGAATATGGAACTCTGTCGGTCGTGCAGATCGCCGATCACTTCGCCGTGTCAGAAGGGACGGTGCGCAACGACCTGAACTACCTGGAAGACCAGCAGCAGCTCGT
>JAEURA010000298.1 GCA_016789005.1 Anaerolineae bacterium | reverse complement strand
GCCCGTAGGCTGCCGGGTCGGCGACGGTCACGGTGCGTCCCGGCTGAACGGTCAGGCTCTTGGCGCTGAACCATTCGCTGCCATAGGTGATCCACTTTTCCTCGTAGCCATCCATCGCCTCGGCGGGCTTCGCCGGGATAGGGGTCAGATAGAAGCGATCCACGAAATCCGGGGCGGTGTTGGCGTCCCAGTCGAGGAGCGTCAGCATATAGTCGTAGTCGTAGTGCTTATCTTTCGGCATCTGCGCCGTCAGCAGCGCGCGATCCACCACGTAGTAGTCGGCGATCAGCGACTGCCACATGCTGAAGACATCGCTGGCGCGCTGCGGTTCATAGGTGCACAGCGTGCCGGGCGCGTGCAGCACGCCGGGCGGCACGTACCAGCCGGTATCGACCTGAAGGCGGTGCGCCTTGGAGAGGGTCAGAATCTTGTTGTCGCCCTTCTCGAAGTTCTTCAGGCATTCCACGACCTGGTCCTGAGTCGTGCCGGGGTTCAAGCCAAAGAAGGTGAAGGGGAAAGTGTCGAGCGCGAAATTGTACTGTGCCGGATAGTAGTAGGCTTCCGGCTTGCCGAGCTTGCCAACTTCGGCGGCTTTCTCGTCGCTCTGATGCAGGTGATGCGGCAGCGGGTACATGTTGTCGAAGAACTTGCTGTACATGACCCAACCGCCGTAGCGGTCGATCACCTCCTGCCCCAGAAGCTCCGCCCCCATCTCGTCGAACGCTTCGGCGAGGGTGATCTTCAGCTTGTCGCTGACAAAGATGTAGCTCAAGCCCTCGTCGTGCGCCGTCAGGGGTCCGTTGTCGGCTTTGGTGGTGCTGGAAAACCAGCGTTCGTCGATGCCGCCGCGATTCCCGCCCAGCGCGTACAGATCATCGGGGTGCAGGCGCAGCCGACGCCCCGGCACGCAGAAAGATCGCGGGACCCAGGTCGGCATCAGGCGGAAGACTCCCCCGCCGGTCTCCAACGCCTGCTCTATCAGACTTCGATTGGACATGTGGTCATCCTTTGGGGTATCCGGTCGGGGCGCGGCAAACCACGCCCCGACACGTCTATAACACGAGGCGACTAGCCGCCAGAGACCTCACCGATCCGTTCGGCAGAGTCGATGTTGGCGCTGTCGATGACGATGGGCGTCAGCAGCACCGGGTTCGCCACGCTGTAGTCGCAGCCGCGCGCCTGAAGGACAGCGACGCGCAGCGCCGTGCGGATCTGACCGCCGGGGAACTGCTCGACGGTTCCGTCCATGCCGCCGTTCATGATGCTTTCCAGCGCTTCCGGCAGGGCGTCAAAGCCGACGATCTTGACCTGATCGCCCAGCCCGGCGGCGTTGATCGCCTCCAGCGCGCCGAGCGCCATGTCATCGTTCGCCGCCACGATCACGTCCGGCGGGGTTTCCAGTCCGGCGAGACCGGCTTCGGTGACGCTCAAGCCTTCGTCGCGGCGGAAGTTCGCCGTCTGCTCGAAGACGATGGTGTAGGCATCGCCCGCCGCTTCGATGGCGCTGAAGAAGCCGGCTTTGCGGTCAATCGCCGGACCAGAACCGGGCTGACCTTCGAGGTAGAAGATGCGCGCGCCGTCGGGGTAGTTGCTCATCACCCACTGCGCCTGCGCCTCACCACCCAGGACGTTATCCGCGCCGACATGGTTGAGGATGCCGGGCACGCCTTCGACGCGGCGGTCCACCGTCACGACGATCAAGCCGGCGTCCACCGCCTGCTGAAGCGCCGGAGCCATCGCCGCCACATCGAGCGGGCTGATGACGAGCGCCTGCGCGCCCTGAACGATGGCCGCTTCCACATCGGCGGTCTGCTTCGGCACACTGCTCTGACCATCGGTCTCGACGTAGGTCACGCCGCCGATGGCGGCGGCTTCATCGCGCCCCTGCAACTGCATGTGGACGAAGAACGGAAATGCCAGATCGGGCATCGAGCCGTAGATGGTCAGGGCGGCGGCGCCGGGGCAGGCGGCAATTTCGTCACCGAGCAGCGCTGCGCCGCCGGTCGCCTCACCCGCCGCTTCCATACCGGGGACTTCCCCGATCCGCTCGCCTTCCATCAGGTTGTTGGAGTCAATCACCACCGGGGTGATCAGCTGAAGGCTGTTTTCCGGCGCGGTACCGGTGCGAGCGAACTCGACAGCGATTTGCAGCGCCAGACGCCCCTGCTGTCCGGGGAACTGCTCGACCGTGCCATCCATGCCGCCGTTCATGATGCTTTCCAGCGCTTCCGGCAGGGCGTCGAAGCCGATGATCTTGACCGAGTCGCCCAGCCCGGCGGCGTTGATCGCCTCCAGCGCGCCGAGCGCCATGTCGTCATTCGCCGCCACGATCACATCCGGCGGCGCATCCAAGCCGGCGAGACCGGCTTCGGTGACGCTCAGACCTTCGTCACGGCGGAAGTTCGCCGTCTGCTCAAAGACGATTGGGTAGGCGTCGCCCGCCGCGTCGATCACGCTGAAGAAACCGGCTTTGCGGTCAATCGCCGGACCCGCCCCCGGCTGCCCTTCCAGGTAGAAGATGCGCGCGCCGTCGGGGTAATTGCTGATCACCCACTGCGCCTGCGCCTCGCCGCCCAGGACGTTATCCGCCCCGACATGCGCCAGGATTCCGCTCACACCTTCGACACGCCGGTCAACGGTGACGACCGGCACGCCGGCATCGACTGCCTGCTGGAGCGCCGGAGCCATCGCCGCCACATCGAGCGGGCTGATGACAATCGCCGCCACGCCCTGAACGATGGCAGCTTCGACATCGGCGGTCTGTTTCGGCACTGCGCTTTGACCGTCGGTCTCCAGAAGAGTCACGCCCAGGTTGGCAGCTTCATCGCGAATCTGCGCCTGCATGTGGACAAAGAAGGGGAACGCCAGATCGGGCATGGAACTCAATACGGTGATGTCATCCTGAGCGGCAGCCGGCATCGAAAGCGCGAGCAGCGCGACGATGACCAGGAGCAGCAGCAAACGAATATGCTTCATCATCAAGTACTCCTTACATCAATTGGCTGTGTGAACCGATGAACAAGCGCTGCGCCTCCACCAGCAACATGCTGGCGGAAACCCGATGCTGCTGAAGAGCAGTCCCGCGCCTCGCAGGGTCGAGCCGCCGGCTCGCCCAGAGGACGACGAGACCTCCTCAGCGTTTCTGCCGCGCCTTGATGAACTGGTCGAACCAGACCGCCAGCACAATGATGCAGCCGATGACGATCTGCTGGACGTAGGACGACACATTCATCAGGACCAGCCCGTTGTTGAGCACGCCGATCAGCACCGAGCCAACGACCGTTCCGAGGACGCTGCCGCGCCCGCCGAACAGGCTGGTGCCGCCGATGACGACCGAAGCGATGACCGTGAGTTCGTAGCCGTTGCCGGCAACCGCTTCGGACGAGTTCAGACGCGAAGACAGGACGAACCCGCCCAACCCCGCGAAAAACCCCACAATCACGTAGACACTGAGGATCAGCCGGCGGGTGTTCAAGCCGGAGAGGCGCGCCGCTTCGATATTGCCGCCGACAGCGTAAACGTGTCTGCCATAGCGCGTGTAGCGCAGGATGATGTGGGCGACGACGGCGAATGCGAGGAAGATGATCACCGGAACCGGCACATCACCCAGTACCTTGCCCTGCCCCCAGAAGTTGTAGGTGGCGTCGAACGTGCTGATCGGTCCGCCGTTGGAATACTGAAGCGCCGCGCCGCGAAAGACCGACAGCCCGCCGAGCGTGACGACGAACGCCGGAACGCCCAGACGGGTGACAGCGATCCCCTGGATCAAGCCGCCGAGCACGCCGATGATCATGGCGAGCGCTGCCGCGATGGCGACATTGCCCGCCAGCCCCGAAACATCCGCCCCGAACAGCCGGGTGAAGAATTCGCCGCCCTTGTAGATATCGGCACAGACCAAGCCCGCCAGCGCCAGCAGCGAGCCGACCGAGAGATCGATGCCGGCGGTCAGGATGACGAAGGTCATGCCGATGGCGATCAGCCCGGTGATCGACACCTGCCGCAGGATGTTCCAGAGGTTGAGCGGCAGAAGAAAGCGCGGATTGAGCGAGGTGAAAATCAGCACCAGCGCGATCAGAAAGAGGAACGGCGCAAATTGTCCTAACAAGCGGATGACATCAATTCGTCTGGAGTTCAAAGAATTCGCTCCACTCTGCGCAGTAATGACCGGCAATCTAGGAACTTGCGGACGCCCCTGAGAGCGCCATCGCCTGCATCAAACGCTCTTCAGTTGCTTCAGCGCGCTGGAATTCTCCCGTCAGCCTTCCCTCTCGAATGGTCAGGATGCGGTCGCTCATACTCAGAATTTCCGGCAGTTCGGACGAGATCATGACGATGGCGATACCCCGACTGGCGAGTTCGTCAAGCAGCTGATGCACCTCGGCTTTCGCCGCCACATCGATGCCGCGCGTCGGCTCGTCAACGATCAGCAGCTTCGGCTCCATCGCCAGCCAGCGGGCGATGACGACTTTTTGCTGGTTGCCGCCGCTCAGGTTGCCGACCGTCTGATCCTGCCCCGACATGCGGATGTTCAGCGCCTGTCGGTAGCGCTCGACCATCTGGCGTTCGGCGTCAAAGCGCACGAAGTTGATCCAGTGCAGCAGCCTGCCCAGGGCGGCGATGCTCAGGTTTTCGCGCACCGCCAGCGCCAGGAAGAGCGCCTGCTGCTTGCGATCTTCGGGGATCAGCCCGATGCCCAGGCGGATGGCGTCGAGCGGCGAGCGAATCGCGACGGGCTTGCCCTCGAAGGTGATCGCGCCGTGTTCAAAGCGGTCGGCGCCAAAGATCGCCCGCGCCGCCTCGGTGCGCCCCGCCCCGATCAGCCCGGCAATGCCCAGGATCTCGCCGCGCCGGACTTCGAAACTGATGCCGTGCAGCGCCGTCTTGTTCGGGTTGTTCGGGTCGGCGGCAGTCCGCAAATCGCGCACGCTCAGCACCGTCTCGGCGGTGGCGTAGGACTGCGTGCGCTTGAACAGCTCGCTGGCGCTGCGCCCCACCATCATCTGAATGATGTTGTCCAGCGTAACGTCGCCGATCGGCGCGCTGCCGGCGTTGCGCCCGTCACGCAGCACGGTGATGTGATCGCACACCCGCATTACTTCTTCCAGATGGTGGGTGATGAAGATGATGCTGATGCCCTTCGCCTTGAGATCGCGGCAGATGTCGAGCAGCTGATGCACCTCGTGCTCGCTCAGAGCGCTGGTCGGCTCGTCCATGACGATGACCTTCGACTGCATGGAAAGCGCCCGCGCGATTTCGACCATCTGCTGTTCGGCGACGCTCAGCGCGCTGACCGGCGTCATCGGGTCAAGGGTGATGCCCAAGCCGTCCATGACCGCCCGCGTCTGGTCGCGCAGCCGCCCCCAGCTCAGGAACGCGCCGACGCCCGGTTCGCGCCCGATGAAGACGTTTTCGGCAATGGTCAGGTGCGGCACCAGGGTGAATTCCTGATAGATGGTGACGATGCCCATCTGCTGCGCCTGATGCGGCGTGGCGATGCTGACCGACGCGCCGTCGAAGAGGATCTCCCCGGAATCCGGCGCATAGACCCCCGCCAGAATCTTCATCAGCGTCGATTTCCCCGCGCCGTTTTCGCCCAGCAGCCCATGAATCTGCCCGCGTTCTACGGTCAGAGTCACCTCGCTGAGCGCCTGCACACCGGGAAACGCCTTGTTGATCGAACGCATTTCAAGGATGGCGGTCATCGTTTGCTCTTTCGCGGCGCGCCGGTGGATTCGCGCACGATCAACTCCGGCAGCAGGACGATCTGCTGCGCCCCCGGGGGTTTCTCGTCGATCAGGCTGAGCAGCATGGTGATCCCGGCGCTTGCCAGGAGTTCGAGCGGCTGACGCACGGTCGTCAACGACGGGGTCAGGTAGGCGCAGTACGGGATGTCATCGACCCCAACAATGGAGACATCCTTGGGCACACGGATGCCATGTTCGGAAAAGGCACGCATCGCCCCCAGCGCCATCAGATCGTTGCTGGCGAAGATGCCGGTCGGCAGGGCACTGCCGGAGTCCAGCAGGCGCTTGACCGCCGTGTAACCGCCGTGCAGCCCGAAGTCGTCGGCAGTCGGGATCAGCGTCCCATGCCCCTGCGTGAGCGACAAGAAAGCCTGCACGCGCGCCTCGACGACGGTGATGTCGCGCGGGGCAACCAGCATGGCGATAGCCCGATGCCCCAGGTCGCGCAGATGCCCAACTGCCATCCGGACAATCGCCTGGTTGTCGATCATGCACGAGGCGCCCTGGTAGTCCTGCGGCACACGTTCCATCGCCACGACGGGAATCGGCATCCGGCTGAGGTGCTTGCTGGTGTTGGCGGAGCGGGTGCTCTGGACGATGAGCAAGCCATCGACCCAGCGCGAGGTAACCTGTTCGACCGCCTGGATTTCGAGCTCCGGTGAATTGCGACTGTTGACGACGAAGACGTTATAACCTCGCTGCTGCGCCACCGTCTCCACCGTTTCGACCATGACAGCGAAATACTGGCTGGCGAGGTCGGGCACGACCAGACCGATTGCCTGCGTGCGCCCGGTGCGCAGCCCCTGGGCGATGGAATGCGGCGAGTAGCCCAGCACCTCGATGGCGTCCTCGACGCGGCTGCGCGTTTCGGCGGCGATATAGGGCCATCCCCGCACCACGTTGGAGACCGTCGTGACGGAAACCTGGGCACGGTCAGCGACATCTCGCAAAGTCACTCTTCGAGCCATGTTCTTAGTTGAACTCACGTCATTTTTTCAAGCAGTCTATATATTGTGAAGCGATTTGTAACGTTTCACACCACTTCACACTTTAGCGCGACTTGGGCGCGGCGTCAAGCAGTTGCCTGGAACGAGGGCGTCAGCGCAGCCGCCAGACAGCCCCAGAAGGCGGTCTGCGGCTGGAGCAGCGTGTAGGGGTAATGATCGAAGAGTCCGATGATCATGAACGCCAGAGCGGCGGAAAGCAGCGCAGCGCGCACGGTGCGCTCCACTCCTCGACTGGCGCGCACCGCTCGGATTCCGGCAATCATGCCGCATACGAGCGCCCCGCCATACAGCGCCAGACCGATCAGTCCCAGGTCCGCCGCTGCCGCCAGGTAGATTTGATGCACGTAGTCGCCCTGCAGATCATAGAATTCGTCGCGCAGATAGTCGCTGGCGCGCCAGGGCAGATTGCCAACCCCAACGCCGAGCAGCGGGCGCTCGCGGATGGCGCGCAGGGCGAAATTGGTGAAGACGATGCGGTCAGAGACAGATCGCAGCTCCAGCGACTCTTCCCCGATGCCGGCGCGGGCGCTGATGAACGGCGTGTAGCGCACCACGAAGCCGATGAACACGGCGCCGACGAGCGCAGCGCTGGCGACCAGCGTTGGCAGCAGCGACCGCGATGCGCCCCTCCCCCACAGATCGGCGCACAGGACCGGAAGCGCCAGCAGCAGGAAGACGAGCGCCCCGCCGGCAGCGCCCAACCAGGCAGCGCGGGAGAAAGTGAGCAGGAGCGCCGCAGTGCCGAGGCTCAGCGCGGCGACGCCGAACCACCGCAGGAATCGGGATCTATCTCCGAGGATCAGCGCCGACGCCGCGAACAGCCCCGGAAGCAGCACGCCGGCGAGGATGTTGGGATGCGGCAGCAGTCCATACGGGCGGACGTAGCGCAGCCCGTCGGCGATCAGAATGCTCGCCCCACGTGACCGGGGAGAGAACGGGAATTCGCCCAGCGCCCGCAAGCCGAGATCGCCCTGGGTGAGCGCCTGGGCGGTCGCCAGAGCGGCGTTGAACGCCAGTGACAGCGACAGCGCGAGCAGCAGGCGGCGGGGCGACAGCACGCCGCTCGCCGTGACCAGCGCGAAGAGCGCGACGATGCCGAACTGCAGGGCAGCGTTGGCGGCGATTTCCGGCTTAGATGCGCTCATGAACGCCCACGACTGAGAGAAAAACCCCCACAGCGCATAACTCAGCAGCAGCGCCGCCCACATTCCAGCCCAGAGCGTCCGACGCAGGCTGGTCAAACCAGGCAGCCCGGCGATCAGCCAGAGGACGATGGCGATCAGCATCGGGATCAGGAGCAGGAAGCGTCCGATATACAGCGGCGAGAGCGCGTAAGCGGCGGGAATGCGCAGCCAGACCGGGGTCAGCACAAAGGCGATGAAGACCGCCAGAGCGTTCAGCGGGCGTATGATTCGACTCACCAAAGCAGCCTCCAACTCTTCCCCGGCTTCCTGTAGAATTCAAACAGATGTTCAATGCCTCAAGGAGTAATCATGAGCGCAAGTCTGGCAGTTTCCGAGATCAAGCGCGGTCTGGACTTCATGTTCCGCGAGACGTTCGAGAACGTGCACGGCATCTTCCTGGATCGCGGCACGTCGCTGTTTGAGACGCTGGCGACGATCAGCGCCGAAGAAGCTTCGCGTCCGGTCTCCGCCACCTGCGCCACGCTCGCCGCCCAGGTGGAACACATCCGTTTCTATCTCGACACGCTGGAAGGGTACATGCTGAAGACCCTTGAAGGCAGGGTCGATTGGGCACATATCTGGAATACAGTGAGCGTCGTCACGCCGGACGAGTGGGAAGCCAGCAAGGCGCGTCTGCGCGCCACCTACGAGCGCGTCAGCCGGCGCTTCCAGGAGATGGAGACCCTGCAGGGGGAGGATGATCTCGGCACAGCGATGGCGATGATCGCCCATACCGCCTACCACCTGGGAGAAATCCGACAGGCGCTCTGCACGCTCAAAAGCTGAGCGCGCCGGCGCAGCATCACGGCGCTGTGCGGGCGGGAGACGTAAGAACCTTCAGCGCACACCGGTCTGAAGGATAGATTAGTGCTGCATTCGCGTCATCCGACGCTGAACGCAGCAGTAGAGAGGAATCTCACCGGATGATCACCACACCGGAACGAACGATTGATCTCCCGATCACCGGGATGACCTGCGCCGCTTGCGTACGCAATGTCGAGCGGGCGCTGAAAAAGACCGAAGGCGTCGCCGATGTCGTCGTCAATCTGGCGACGGAGAAGGCGACGGTCACCTATCACCTGGGCGCAGTCACGCAGGCGACTCTGATCCAGGCGGTCGAGCACGCGGGTTACGGCGTGCTCGACCTGTCTAACGTGGCGGCGGACCAGGCAGCGGATGTCGAACGCGAGGCGCGCGAAAAAGAGATTCAGCGGCAGCGGCGGCTGGTGCTGATCGGCGCGGCGTTCACCCTGCCCCTGTTCATCCTGAGCATGGGGCGCGACCTGGTGATGGCGGCGTACATGCCCGGCATGGCGATGCAGGACATGACGGCAGAGATGATCGCCATGCACAACGTGCCAGCGGCGCTGGCATGGCTGCTGTGGTCGGGAATGCCCGCCCTGTTCTTCCTTCTGGCGACGCCGGTGCAGGTGATCGTCGGCAGACAGTACATCGTCGGTGCGTGGAAGTCGCTGCGGAGCGGGACCGCCAACATGGACGTGTTGATCGCGCTCGGCTCGCTGGCGGCTTACCTCTACAGCCTGGTCGTGCTGGCGGCGCTGCTCTTCGCTCCGCAAAGTCCGCTGGCGGGCGGGCACGTCTACTTCGAGACTGCGGCGGTCATCCTGACCCTGATCACGCTGGGCAAGCTGCTGGAAGCCCGCGCCAAAGGGCGCACCAGCGAGGCGATCAAGAAGCTGATGAATCTTGCGCCGCGCACGGCAACCCTGCTGCGCGACGGTGAAGAGGTCGAGGTCCCCATCGATCAGGTCCGGGTCGGCGACCGGCTGGTCGTGCGTCCCGGCGAACGCCTGCCGGTTGATGGCGTGGTCATCGACGGCGACTCGGCGGTCGATGAGTCCATGCTGACCGGCGAGTCGCTCCCGGCGGACAAGCGCATCGGCAGTGAGGTGATCGGGGCGACGGTCAACAAGCATGGGCGGCTGATCATCGAAGCGGAGCGGGTCGGCGCGGGCACGGCGCTGGCGCAGATCGTCCGGCTGGTCGAAAACGCACAAGCCTCCAAAGCGCCCATCCAGCGCATCGCCGATCAGGTCAGCGCGGTCTTCGTGCCGGTGGTGCTGGTGCTGGCGGTCCTGACTTTTCTCGGCTGGCTGGTGATCGGACAGGCGGGTTTCACGGCGTCGCTGGTTCACGCGGTGGCGGTGCTGGTCATCGCCTGCCCGTGCGCGCTCGGCTTGGCGACGCCGACGGCGATCATGGTCGGCACGGGGCGCGGCGCAGAGATGGGCGTCCTCTTCAAGAACAGTGAAGCGCTGGAAGCGGCGCACCGCCTGAACGTGATCGCCCTGGACAAGACGGGGACGATCACCAAGGGTGAGCCGGTCGTGACCGATGTCGTCCCGCTCAACGGCAGCGCCGACGACGAGGTGCTGCGCCTGGCAGCGAGCGTGGAGCGCGCCAGCGAGCACCCTCTGGCGCGGGCGGTGGTCGATCAGGCGCGGGCGCGGGGCATCGCCTTCGTCCAGCCGAAAGCCTTCGCCGCAGAAAGCGGACGCGGCGTGACGGCAGCAGTGGATGGCATCCAGGTGCGGGTGGGCAGCCCGGCGTTCGTCGGCGCGGAGGGTCTGGCGGAAGTCGAGCGGCTGTCGGCACAGGCGCGCACCGTCGTCGGCGTCTCCGTCGATGGGCAGCCGATCGGGGTGATCGGCATCGCCGACACGGTCAAGGACGGCTCAGGCGAGGCGGTGGCGGCGCTCCAGGCGCTCGGCTTGCAGGTGGTGATGATCACCGGCGACAACCCGCGCACGGCGCAGGCAATCGCCCAGTCCGTCGGCATCACTGAGGTGCGCGCGCAGGTGCTGCCCGATCAAAAGGCGGCGGCGGTGGCGGCGCTGCAAGGCGGAAACCGCCGCGTGGCGATGGTCGGCGACGGGATCAACGATGCCCCGGCGCTGGCACAGGCGGATGTCGGCATCGCCATCGGCACAGGGACGGATATCGCCATGGAAGCGTCGGACGTGACGCTGGTGAGCGGCGATCTGCGCGGAGTGGCGAGGGCGATCACGCTGAGCAAGGCGACGATGCGCACCATCCGCCAGAATTTGTTCTGGGCGTTCTTCTACAACGTCATCCTGATTCCGGCGGCGATGGCGGGGCTGCTGGTTCCGATGCTCGCCGCCGCCGCCATGGCAACGAGTTCTGTCTTCGTGGTCAGCAATAGCCTGCGGCTTAGGGGCAAAACACTGCAACCATGATGCCCATTGAGTCATCCCATACGTAGCGCAGCATCACAGCTTTCTAAGTTCGTCGAGCAGCGCCGGGCGATTCGAGTACTTGGCGCGGATTCGCTGCACAAGCGCCTGCGCCCGCGCCTCCTGCCCTATTTTCTTCATCTGGCGCAAATAGGCGGCGGCTCGCTGGTATGTTCCTCGGCTGCTCGCGTTGACAAGGATACCGTTGACGATCTTCTCGTAGAGCGCGGCGACCTCTTCTGGAAACCGCGACTCCAGCTGACTGCGATACGGATCGATCAACCACGCTCCCTGTATATCGGTTTGCACCAGCGTCATCAGGTCACGCCACCGATTTTCCTGTGCATACAACCACGCTCGCTGCTCCGGGCGTCGCGTATCCTTGATCAGCCTGTCAATGAACGCCGCCCATTCAGCGGCGGGAACCATCTGGCGGAGGAGTTCGAAGTCATCCTCGCCGGCGCGATCCAGCCACAGGGCGCGCGCGCCGTCGATCACCGCCGTCTTATCGCCTTTCTGTTGAAGCAGCTTCACCCGCAGGGCTTGATACTGATTGGTCAGCCCTGGCAGGCGGCGCTGGTCACTGGAGGCGATCCCTGCCTGTATCTGGCGCATCGCTTCTTCCAGGTCGCCCTCCGTGATGCAGCGCTCGATCAGTTCCATGCGAATGCGGTCCAGATGGACATTGGCGCGAAGGAACTGGTCATAGGCTTCCGGTCCATCGAAGCGGTCGATGAGCGCAAGCCTGAACAGGGCGATCTGTTCCAGGCTGTAGCTGCTGATGTAGCCGCTTGCGCTCGGCTTCGAAGCCTCCGCTTCAATGTCATCCAGCGCCGACGTGAACAGGGCGCGCTGTGCAGGGCTGCTGACCTGTTCCTCGGCAATTTGCAGCAAATCCCACCGCCAGTCCCAGCTCTGGAACTCACTGCGACGTACGCGATCGAGGCAGTACACGAACAACGCCTCTCGTCCTGGCTCGCCTTGCAGCGAAGCGATCTCACTCAAGCCTTCTATGGACGTGGCAATGCATCCGCCAAGTGAACCGCTGGAGTCATCCGCCTGACTCATAACCACCACGGTTTCATCGATCACTGCCTGATACACGCTGACCGCCTTGTCGATCTGCCCGGCGCTCCGCCACTGCTCCGCCTGATGGAGCAGCTCGCTGATCTTGCGTCCTGCCCGGTTTGCGCCGGCATAGTCCAGGAAACCATAATCACCGCGCCCCGTCCGCAGCGCATCTTTGACGACCCGCCGATAATCCATCGGCTTGCTCTCACCGGCGTCCAGATGGATGAGCAGCTGATTGAGCAGACTGCTGTCCTGTTGGGCGAGTTCCAGCAGAATCGAGACCAGCTGGTCGCGCGAGGTCTTTTCGAGACGCTGGCGCAGTTTGTCGTGTCGGGTCTGGCGCTTTGCGGGTTTCTTGCGCGGCTTTGCGCCCAGCTGATCAGGGAAAGCGTCCTCGATGGCGTAGAGTACGGCGGTGATGTGCTTGCAGTGTTCGCCCATATCATACGGACAGGTGCATGAACAGCTCAGGCTGCCGTCAGAGAGAAGCTCGACACGCACATCGTACACCTTCGTGCCTTCGACCTGCGCTTCCCATACGAGTTCTTCCTCGTCAAAGGACAGATCGAAGATTTGCCCGTGACGCAGGTATTCCCGTCCGCGTGTGAGAATCTGTCCGGGAATGATCTGTTTGAAATTGGCAAAGGTCAGGGTCATGGCAAACCTCTGAGGGCGTCTGTCCTGTCAGGCTGTGAATCATGCCAGAATTCACGACGGGCGTCCACGAACTGCCTCCTGAGTAGTACGTCATAGCCACATTTGGTAGACTACATGAAATTCGAAAAACCGTAGGGATAGCGTTCCCATGCCCAACGAACCACTCATCAGCCAGCTGGACTCACTGTATTCGGGTTACGTTCAACAGCAGAAAACTGCCGCTGCGCTCCAAAAGGCGCTCAAAGCAGTTACCGATGTCCAAAGCAAGGCGCAGAAGACCCTGCGTGATTACAGCGCGCAAAATACAGGCGCGGACATCGGCGCAGCGCAGGAAACCTTCGCGCAGCTGCGGCTGAAAGAAGAGGTGGTTGATCCGCTGCTGCCTGATCTGCGGCGCGAACTCAAAACGCTGGCGGCGCTGAGTACTGCCCTGAAGGAGGCAGCAGCGGCGCTGCGAAGCGACCCGGTTGACGTGACACGACTCGACAAAGCCCTGTCTCACCTGCAAGCTGCCAAACCGACAGACATCGCGGAATTGATCCCTGAGCTGAGTCAGGAACTCGATGTGGCGCAGCGTGTTCTTGGTGACGAGTTCGGCGCAAAACTGCGTGATGCACTTGCCGAGCGAGGCATCAGCATCAGCGGACGTGCGCCAAAGTTCGTGATCGGACGCTATGAACTGGAAGCCAATTTCGCCAGGCGTTTCCTCATCCTGCGCTACGGGAAAGATGTGGTCGTACCCCACATCTCTGTTACGGTCGAGGCAGCGCTGAAAGCTTACCAGAACTCCGCCAAAGCCATTGACGGGCGCAATCAGGACGGCAAGACCTGGATCGCCCAATTCTACGAGGCATATCAGCGGGCGCGCCGAAAACTGGAGATTCATGGCGAGCGTATCAATATCGTGGACTGCTATGTCGAAATGGCAATGCTGCGTCAGGGGCGCGCCTTCTATGTTGAGCCAAGCAAACACACCTTCAGCGACTACAGCCGCGCGCAGTTCATTTATGATTTCTACGAGTTCGCCAACCGACGGCGTGTCGCCCACAACGGGCTGGTGGTGCGCGCACACAGCGCCACCAAATCACAGGCGGACAATGCTGCAAAATGCATGTGGATCGTCGAAGGGGATGGTCCGCATGACGGACGGCTCATCGCCGATGTGGAATTCGAGAAGGAGTAGTCGATGCTGCCTGAACCCCACCTTGCGCGGCAAATCATCGAGACATTAGGACAGTCGGGGACTCCCTCTTCGAAAGGGGTGAGCTACTACAACGTCGGCAACGAGTCCCTGCTGGCGGCAATCGATTCTCACTATCTTGGTTCCTATCTCGCGGAGGGCGGCGCGGTCTTCAAACTGGTCGTTGGCGACTACGGCAGCGGCAAATCCCATTTTCTCTACTGCGTGCGCGACCGCGCCTGGCAGCGCAACTTTGCGGTGAGCAAGGTGGATCTCAGCCCCAAAGAAAGCCCGTACGACGATCAGCGGCGCGTGTACGCGGCGGTCGCTTCATCGGTCGTCTGGCACGAACTGGGCGGTCTCAGCGAAGATGAACACGGGCTGACTCGGTTTTTCGAAGGGACGCTGCGCCGTCTGGTCAATCCCTACGGGCTGGACTTAGCGGAAGCCGAGGCGGCGGATATTCCCGATGTGCGCGCCTTCTTACAGACATTAGCAGTGACGCCTATCGACAGTCTGAGCTTTCACAAAGCGGTGCAGGCTTATTTCCAAGCCCTGCTGCGCGGGCAGGAACGGCGTCTCGAGTCGCTGGAACGCTGGCTGCATGGTGAGGAAGTCAGCCCGGAAGACATGCGCGATCTGCGCCTGATCGGCGTCACTGAGAAGATCAACAAGAATAACGCCTTCAAGATGCTGCGCTCTTTGAGCCAAACGGTACGCGCGCTGGGCTATACGGGATTGGCGCTGCTGTTCGATGAAGGCGACCGCATGCTGAGCATCGGCGGCAAGGCGGAAAAGACGGCGACCGACAACCTGCGCGAAGTGATCGACCGCTGCCGTGAAGACCTGCCCGGCGCGCTCTTCATGTATGCCGTTCCGCCTGATTTTCTGCATACGGTTGTACCGAAATACCCGGCGCTGCAGCAGCGGATTCAGGCGCCGAACTTCTTCTCGCGCGCCAACCCCTTCAGCCCGCAGATCGATCTTGAACACCTCGATGTGCCTGACGAAGATCTGCTGACCCAGATCGCCTACCGCCTGATGCCGATCTTCGAGATCGCCTACGACATCAAGCTAGATCGTGACGTTCAAAACGAGAATATCCGCCTGTTTTCTGAAGCGGCGCGCAATTCATACCTGGCAATCAGCCATCGTCGCCTCTTTGTCAAAGCACTGGTGACGGAATGGTATCGCCAAAAGGAAGAAGGCGAGACGATCATCACGCCCGGATACGCCGCCGCTGCGATCAAGGGGCAGAGCGACGCGCTGAACCTGCTGGCGGATGCACAGCAGAGTCCTTACTAAAGGTGCATTTGTGGAAGCCAGAACCGTTTATCATCCCCAGTTTGGTGCAGGGCGTCTGCTGAAAACTTACATGGGGGGCTATGAGTGGGAAGTGCTCTTTGAGTCTGGGCGGCGGTTCCGCCTGCCTGCCAGAGAGTTTAGCGCCGAGTCAGTCACCGAAATTCAGGGGAATCAAGTGTTTGCGCCGCTGAAGGCGCGAACTATCCAGCTTGAGACCGATCAGTTTCGTGCTCGCCAAACCCTCGAAGCGCTGCGGATCGGGATCGTCCCGGTGCAGGACGCCGAAACCCTGACCATCGGCTTGGAGGCGGAGCGGGTCACGCTCGACCGTGCGTTTGACCGCACACGCGAACGCGGCGGTGACGTGCTGGCGGTGATCGGCGATTACGGCTTCGGAAAGAGCCATTTCATCGAATTGGCGGCGCGGCGGGGTCTGCGCGAACACTTCATCATCGCCGCTGCCAGCCTCGACTTGACGGAAGTCCCCCCCAGCAAGGCGCACAAGGTTTATGAGGCGCTGGTCACCTCGCTGCGCTATCCTGATACGGGGCAGCGGGGGCTGGCTCCCTTGATCAGAAAAGCGCTCGAAGACCCACAGGCGATCAGCCAGTTCATCGCCCTTTCGCCGCGCGAACCGCAGGACTGTCCGCTTGCCGCAGCGCTGATGGCGCTGCAAAACTGCCCCAACCAAAGCGCTTTCGAAGAAGTCGTCCAGTGGTTAAGCGCCCAGGCGAAACCACAGATGGAAATGAAACACTGCTTCAAGCGACCGCCGCGTCTGTATATCTCAGGCGAAAATGCCCGCCAGTACAGCTATTTGCTGACGGGGATCAGCGTCCTGGCGACTTTGGTCGGTTACAATGGCTTAGCCGTGCTGATCGATGAGTCCGAACACTACTCGCTGCTGCGCGCTACACAGCGGGACAAGGCGGATTCGTTTTTCAAGGCGATGATCATCGGCGCGCTGGGGCTGCACAACGGTCGCGTCAACGGACACGACATCCCTGATCACGCCCGCGCCGAATATCCGATCAGTTACGCATCAGATATCCACATGCTGTTTCTGTTCGCGCTGACGGAGAGCGAAGACCGGATGCCGGTCGGGACATGGCTCGCCCCCTCTCAAATCGTGCGCCTGGATGATCGTTTCATCGAAAAGGACATCCGCGAATTCTTCACCACGCTGCTGCGTTATCACGCGCTCGCTCACGGCTATGACTACCCTCCGCCACCCGAACGTTATGAAGGCATCACGCTGGACGCGCCGGCGCATCTGGCGCGCGCCCTTGGACAGCACCGCATCAATCTGCGCGAGATGATTCGCACTGCCGTGACGATCTGCGATCTGCCCTACGTACACCGTGACTACCTTCCGGAAGATCTGCTGACCGAGCTAAGGCGCGGGCTGAAGGTGTGAATGCGTCGGAGCTGAAGTCCCGTCTGCCGCGCACCTGGGGTGCGTTCTTCGGGCGCTACGGCAATTTCACCCCAATCCAGAACGCAGCGATTCCTATGCTGCTGGCGGGCGAGAATGTCGTCCTGTGCGCGGCGACTGCCAGCGGCAAGACCGAAGCCGCGTTGGCTCCCATGATCGAGCAGCATCTTCTCCCGGTACGCAATGCCGGCTTGAGGCTGCTCTATCTGCTGCCCACCCGCGCGCTGATCAACGATCTCGCTGCGCGGTTGGCTGCGCCGCTGGAAGTACTGCGCCTGTCGCTTGCCATCAAGACCCGCGACCTGGACACCTTTGACCCCAAGCATCCCGCCAATGTGCTGCTGACCACACCAGAATCGCTCGACTCGCTGCTGGCTTCCGAAGCCAGAGCGCTGATCCAGGTCCGCGCCATCGTGATCGACGAACTGCACGGTTTTGATGGCACAGTGCGCGGCGACCAGCTGCGCGTGCTGCTCAACAGGCTGCGGCAGGTGCGTATTCATGCCGCGCGCACCGGGGATGCTTCAGAGGCGGCGATCCAATATGCAGCGCTGTCTGCCACGCTGCCCCAACCGGATGAAGTCGCCGCACGTTATTTCCCGACAGCACGGATCCTCCAGATTCCTTCCCGGCGTACCATTCACCTGGAAACTGTCGCGCTGTCACCCGATTCGCCTGACGCTCTCCTTGACTCCCTGGACACGTTTCGACAGCGTGGATGGCGCAAGGCGATTGCCTTCTGCAACACCCGCGCCGAGGTTGAGGCGTACGCCGCCGCCGTGCGGGCGGCAGGTTCCCCCTTCGGCGACGCAGTCTATGTTCACTATTCCAATCTGGAGCGCGAACGCCGGCGCGAAATCGAGGTTCAGTTTGCCCATGCCGAAGCGGCGCTGTGTTTCGCCAGCAGCACGCTCGAATTGGGTATCGACATTGGCAGCATCGACGTTGTTTTCCTCATTGGCGCGCCGGGGAACGCCGCCGCGTTCTCACAGAGAATCGGACGCGCCAACCGCCGCCAAGCCTTTACAAGGGGCATATGTTTTTATCGAACGCCCCTCGAAAGTCTCCTGTTTGACACGCTGCTGCATGCGCCCGATAGTCTCGGCGCGGCTGCTTTTCGCCCATCGACGGCGATCCAGCAAATCTTCAGCCTGCTCAGGCAGAGTCCGACAGGAGCAGTTCGTCTCAAGCCGCTATCCGATCTGTTTGACGGCATGCTCAGCGCCGCTGATCTGGAAGCGATTCTGGGACAGCTTCAGGCATCTGGCTATTTGAACGCCGGTCGCGCCGGAGAATGGCGACCGGGAGAACGGCTCAATCGACTCGTCGATCTGCAAGCGCTTGAGAACGCGCCGCTGAGCCTCTACAGCAACATCCAGACGGATGGCGCGACGAAGATCAAGATTCGCGATCAGCATACACAGCGCGTCGTCGCCAGCGTAGATCGTCAGTGGCTCGACCGCGATGTGCTGACCCTGGAAGGTCGCCCATTGAACGTCGAATGGGTTGACGACGAAGCCTTATGGGTATCTGCCTATCGCGGTGAACAGCCGGCGCACTCGCTCTATTTCCGCTCAGCACGGCAGGTCCTCAGCTGCGACCTGGCGCAGCAGCTGCCGGCTCAGCTTGGGCTGAACGCCGGCGAAGCGCCTCTGGTCCCCCTTGAAAACGGCTGGCTGTGGTTCCATTGGCTTGGCGATGTGTACGGGCGGGCGCTGCTTGATCTGCTGCGCTCCGTCCTGCCTGCCGAAGAGACGCCGCAGCCGGGTTTGTGCGTGTTTCTGTCTGAAGAACCGCACAGCTTGCCGGCGTGGACGACGACCCAGATCACCCGCTATCTTTCCGACCAGTATCGGGGCTATGAGCAGTGGTTGGCGCTTGGCGCATACCAGCGCTTTCTGCCCCTCGAACTCCGCCGCCGGGCGGTGGTGGATCAATTCGATGCGCCGCGTTTCGTCGGCGCCATCAACAACCTGAAGATCGTTCAGTCCATAGACAGGCTCACCCAATCGCTGCAGGACCTGGTGTTTCCGTCCATCATGTAGGCTGACCTCAAACGCAGCTAACCCCACCTTGCAAAACAGTCCGCTCGCCTCAACTCAACGGAAGTGCTGTTGGGATCCTGGGGGGTGAATTGTGCGTCGTGTGCAGGCATCTCCATGGCTACGAAAATCATGGGTCCGGCGGCAGAAGAAGGTGGGATGCGAAAAACTGAGCGATGTCTTCCAACGACTGGACCGTCTGCGGCAGGGTCAGGAACAATTGCCACACATGCCACATCCGAGGGAACACTTCGAGCCGCACCTCGACACCGGCTGCCGCAGCCAATGCCCGGATACGGACCGCATCTTCACAAAGAATTTCATCCTCACCAGCATGCAGCAGCAGCGGCGGCAGCCCACGCCAATCGCCAAAAACCGGCGAGATCATGGCTTCGCGAGCGTCGTTGTGCGCCACGTAGGATCGATTGAACATTGCCACCGCTTTGGGATGCAGCAGCGGATCGCTGAATGGTTTCACGCTCTCCCACTCGGTCAAATCTGCTACTGGTGACAGGCATGCGGCAGCCGCAGGAAGAGGATCCCCGCTGTCGCGCAGTCTCATCAAAGTCGTGATCGTCAGGTTGCCGCCTGCCGAGTCGCCCGCCACGACGACGCTGCGAGCCGGAACGCCTTGCTTCAGCAGCCAGCGATAAGTCGCTGTGCAGTCGTCCAGCGCAGCCGGGAAGGGGTGTTCCGGCGCGACGCGATAGTCCACCATCAATGCGCGCGTGCCCATCTTTCGTGCCAGATAAACCACCATATCACGGTGGAGTGATGTCATTCCGTACACGAATCCGCCGCCGTGCAGGTAAAGGAGTACTCGATCCTTCGGACTGTCCTGAGGGATGAACCATTCACCGCGCACGCCGTCGGCAGAAACAACCTCATGGGCAACATCATCGGGCAAACGCACGCGCCCGGCGCTCCGTTTTTCGACCCAGCGCGCCAACGAAAGCGGCAGGTAGGCTTGTGCAAGGCGCACGATGGGCAGCGCTGAACGGATCATACGTTCGACAGAAGTCGGTGTCATGGTGAAGTCAGTCCTCTACAGGCGCTTCGGACGCATTGCACAATCTTATTAAATCACAGACTGCGCTCTATATGGCGAGTTCGCCTAGAGATTGTTTGAAAATTGCCCTTGGTAGGGGCGCGTCGCGACGCCCCCGCCGTAACCGTGACGATCTTTCAGGCAGTGCGGGCGGCTCGCGAGCCGCCCCTACGAGAGCGTTGATGAATTATCAAATACGCTCTAGCCGATGGGCTTTACGGCGCGCAATCTTTTGCTGCTTGACAAGAACGAACAAAGGTTCTACTCTTATGTTTGTCTAAAACGCACCCCAAGGAAAATGAATATGAGCGAAGTCCGTGTACTGGTCGGCACACGTAAGGGCGCTTTCGTTCTGCGTTCCGACGAGGGGCGCAAAGACTGGACGGTCGAGGGTCCGCTGTTTCCCGGATGGGAAATCTACCACATCGCCGCAAGCCCCGCCGACCCGGACAGGCTGTACGCCTCGCAGTCTTCCGGTTGGTTTGGACAGGTCATCCAGCGGTCCGACGACGGCGGCAAGACGTGGGAAGCCGTCGGCAACGAATTCGCCTACGACGGCACACCCGGAACCCACCAGTGGTACGATGGTACACAGCATCCCTGGGAATTCAAGCGCGTCTGGCATCTTGAACCTTCGCCAACCGACCCGGACTCCGTCTACGCCGGAGTCGAGGACGCCGCCCTCTTCCATTCCGGCGATGGCGGCAGAACCTGGCGCGAACTGCCCGGTCTGCGCAGCGCCAAGGGGAACCTGTGGCAGCCCGGAGCCGGCGGCATGTGTCTGCACACTATCCTCCTGAGTGCCGATGATCCGAAGCGCATCTTCGTCGCCATCTCCGCCGCCGGTGCATTCCGCACCGACGATGGCGGCGTCACCTGGCGACCGATCAACCAGGGGCTGCGATCAGATTTCGAGCTCCCCGACGCCACCGCCGAAGTGGGGCACTGCGTCCACAGCATCGCGCTGCACCCTTCGCGTCCGAACACGCTATTCATGCAGAAACACTGGGATGTGATGCGTTCGGACAACGCCGGCGACCTTTGGCACGAGGTCAGCGGCAACCTGCCCAGCGATTTCGGCTTCCCTATCGCCGTGCATGCCCACGAGCCGGAAACGATCTACGTCGTGCCGATCACCAGTGACTCCTATCACTACCCGCCTGACGGCAAGCTGCGCGTTTATCGCAGCCGAGCGGGCGGCAATGAGTGGGAGGCGCTGACCGACGGGCTGCCGCAGAGCAACTGCTATGTCAACATCCTGCGCAATGCGATGGCGGTGGATTCGCTGGCGTCCTGCGGAGTCTATTTCGGCACGTCTGGTGGTCAGGTCTATGTCTCCGCCGACTCCGGCGATCACTGGACGGCTATTGTCCACGATCTGCCGCCGGTGCTGTCGGTCGAGGTACAGGTCCTGCCATGATCCGAGTGACGCTGCCCACACACCTGCGCACCCTGGCGCAGGTCAGCGGCCCGGTCCTGCTGCAGGTCGAAGAGCCGGTCACCCAGCAAACGATCCTGGACGCCCTGGAGGCGGCGTATCCCATGCTGCGCGGAACCATCCGCGACACGGCTTCCAGGGAACGCCGCCCGTTCATCCGCTTTTTCGCCTGCGGGGAGGACCTTTCCCACGAGCCAACCGACGCGCCGGTGCTGAGCGCGGTCGCCGAAGGGAAAGAGCCTTTCCGCATCATCGGCGCGATGGCGGGCGGCTGAACGCCGCCACAGAGTTCTACCTGAAGACTGGGCATCTGGGGTTGTCGGCTGTACCATTTACCTGCCCACCCTACACTGGAAGCACGTTGGCTGCCAGGAATCGGGCGATTGATGGTGTCTCATGAAGCGACCTTCACGAAACAATCCCCTTGCCGTTCTGCTGCTCGCCGGCGTCCTGCTGTTCGGGCTGACGCCCAGTCTGGCGCAATCCCAGGAGTTACCCTGGGAACCCTGGGCAGCGCTGGACCTTCGCCTGCTCGACGACGACAGCACCGGTTCGACGTTCGCCTTGAGCGAATTGGGGGGCGTCCCGGCGCTGATGATCACCCCCAGGGGCGGAAGCGAAGAGACCAAACTCGCCTATCCAGTCAGCGGCAGCGACCTGTTGGCATGGCGGGATCACGGCAGGATTCGGCTCGATGTCTTCCTTCCCGAAACAATCACACTCAGGGCAAATGCTTTTTTCCTCGGTCTGGGCGATGTCACGAGGGGCTGGTCATGGGTAGGCGGGGTGTTCGGCGAGGCGAGCGGTGATTCCGGCTGGGTGACCGTCACCTTCTTCCTCGATGCTGCGCTGCGCGAGACCGACCCGGACGGCAGCTACCTGATGTATCTTTCGTTCTTCCACGAAGGCGGCGGTGGAAAGGTCCCGCTCACCGAACCGTTCTTCGTCGGCGGGATGCAGCTGATCGCCGATTCCCTCAGCGCCGATGATGCTGACACTGAAGCGCGCTATCTCCAGGAGGTCGATATGCTCCTGGAGATGGGCGACGACGCCTTCGTGGACGCCATCGCCCGCCAGACCTTTGACTTCTTCTGGCTTGAAGCAAACCCTCAGACTGGGCTGGTCAAAGATCGCAGCACCCCCGACTCAGTATCGAGCATCGCCTCGGCAGGCTTCGGCTTGGCAGCGATCTCCCTCGCCGTCGAGCGCGGCTGGATCGACGCCGAAGCAGGGTACGAGCGAGTCCGCACCACGCTGCAAACCTTCCTGAACGGAGGCGTCCAGGGCGAACGGGGATTCTTCTACCACTTTGTCGATATGGCGACGGGCGAGCGGGTGTGGAACAGCGAGGTCTCGTCTATCGACACGACGCTGCTGGTCGCGGGAGCGCTCGTCGCCGGGACCACCTTCGAAGGCACGGAAGTGGAGGCGCTTGCCGACCGCCTCTACCAGAACGTCGAATGGGATTGGATGTCCGCCGGCGGCGACATGGTGCGCATGGGGTGGAAGCCGGAAAACGGATTCCTCGATGCGGCGTGGGATCACTTTGACGAGAGCCTGCTGCTCTACGTCCTGGCGATCGGCTCGCCGACGCATCCGATTCCGGCGTACGCCTGGGACCTGTGGGATCGTCCAGTCCGATTCGGCGGCGAATACATCTACCTGCCGGGCGATCCGCTGTTCGTCTATCAGTATCCGCTCGCCTTCCTCGATCTTCACGGTCTGGAAGACGCCTACGCCAACTACTGGAACAACACCACCCGCGCCTGTGAGCGCAACCGCCAGTTCGCGCTCGACCACAGCGACCGTGTGCAGACCTACCAGCACGGCGTGTGGGGGATCAGCGCGTCGGATGGTCCGACGGGTTACCGCGCCTACGGCGCTTCGGAGGCGAACCACGACGGCACGGTCGCCCCCTATGCCTCGACCGCCTGCCTGCCCTTCACGCCGGACCTGGCGCTCGAAGGGATGCGCGCGCTGCTGCGTCGGTACGGCGTGCGCGTCTGGCGAGAATACGGTTTCGTCAGCGCCATCAACGCGGACGCAGATTGGTACTCGCGCGACTATATCGGCATCGACCAGGGCGACATTCTGCTGATGATCGCCAACCACCAGGATGGGCTCATCTGGGAGCAGTTCATGGCGAACCCTGCCGTTCAGGCGGCGCTGGCTGCGATGGGTTTCGTCGCAAGCAGCGGCGATTATGCGGTGACTCCCGCCTATCTGTCGGCGGCGGCAGTGCGCTGAGTCGCCGCCGGTCTGTTCACCATCCGTCCGTGAGGAGGGCGCGCGTCTCGGCGACGGCGACTTCCCAGATCGCCAGCATGTCGGCGTCGGATCGCTGGTACAGACCGGCGTAATTGCCATCGCCCAGCAGGGCGCGGACGCCGCGCGGCGTAAGCATCCGCAGGCGGTCCAGATCGACCGGCGCTTTCTGCGCGGCGGGCTGCTCGATGTCCAGCAGGCGCGTCCAGGGGAAATTCTCCATCCACGAGGCATGCGAGGCGACCGCGTCGACACTCATGACCTTCGCCCAGGTCTTCGGCGCGTTCCACCAGTTGTGAAATCGAACGATCACGCCAGCGTGATCCGCCATCCATTCGGCGGCGTAAGCCTGCGCCGGGGCGTTGCCCCCGTGCCCGTTGACGATCAGGATGCGGCGGAAGCCCTGCTCGGCTAGCCCATCCAGGATGTCGCCGATCACCCGCAGGTAGGTCTCGACGCGCAGGCTGACGCTGCCCGGATAGGCGCGGAAGTACGGGGTGATCCCGTAGTTCAGCGCCGGAAAGACCGGGATACCGAGCGGTTCTGCTGCTTCCACCGCCACCCGCTCGGCAAGGATGTTGTCCGTGCCCAGGCTCAGATAGGCGTGCTGCTCGGTGCTCCCGATCGGCAGCACGCAGCGGTCGTCGCGCTGAAGCGCCTCTTCGATCTGCATCCAGTTGCGGTCATGTATGCGCATCGGCGCCCCTTTTGGTCTCCGGTCTCCCTCAAGCATAGCGCGAACGCCGGAGGCTGCCACCCACCGCCGAAAACCCGATGGTGGATATGTCCGCGCGGCTGTCCTGGCATCATCGCTCCGGCTAGAATAGAAAACTTCTGATTGCGATAGGTCGTCCATGCTTAACAACCCACTCGCCATACACCAGACTCGCGCCGGCTACCGCTGGGTCATGCTCGCCTTGTGCGCCCTCACCCCGCTCGCCGTCGTCACGCTGCCCAATATGTCCCTGCCGCCGCTGTTTGCCACCATCGCCGCCGATCTCGATCTGACCCTCGTGGAAATCGGCGTGGTCTGGGGTGCAGGCTCAATTGCCGGCATCTTCTTCGCCCTGGTCGGCGGCACGCTGGGCGACCGTTTTGGGACGCGCGCCACACTGGTCGCCGCCTGCCTGCTCGCCGGATTGTGCGGTATGACACGCGCTTTTTCCGTCGATCTCAACACGCTGCTGCTCGGCACGCTGGCGTTTGGCATCTTTCAAGCGATCATCCCGGTCATGCTCTTCAAAGTGGCGCGGGGGTGGTTCCCACCTCAACAGCTTGGCATGGCGAGCGGGGTGATCTCGGCAGGGTTCGCCGGCGGGCTGATGCTCGGTCCCCTGCTCAGCACGAGCGTGATCCTGCCGGCGCTTGGCGGCTGGCGGCAGGTCCTGATGTTCTACGGCGTGGCTGCCATCGCGCTGAGTCTGATCTGGCTCCTCATCCATCCGCCGAAGCAGCAGACCGCCGGGAGCGCGCCGCGCCCCGCCTTCATCGATGGTCTTCGGCACGTCGTGCGACTGCGCGACATGTGGGTCCTGGGCATCGGCGCGATGGGTATCAACGCCTGCTTTGCGGGCTTCACCGGCTACCTGCCAACCTACCTCAAATCCATCGGATGGGAAGCGCTGGACGCCGACCGCGCGCTGGCGGCGTTCTTCATGACCAGCCTGATGGCGGTGATCCCTCTGTCGGTGATGTCGGATCGCCTGCGGCTGCGGCGCGGTTTTCTCATCTTCGGCGCGCTCGTCTTGTCCAGCGGCGTCAGCCTGCTGAGCGTGGTCGGCGGTGATCTGGTCGTGCCAGCCATCGCCGTGACCGGGATCGTTTTCGACGCGTTCATGGCTATCCTCAACGCCAGCGTGCTGGAA
>JAEURA010000001.1 GCA_016789005.1 Anaerolineae bacterium | reverse complement strand
CGCTTAGCTTCCCCTCTCCATGACAATGGAGAGGGGATTGAGGGGTGAGGACAGCTCGGATTGGAGGTTGCCCTGACTTTGCAGCAGCCCTAGGAATGATGTTGGCGGTGGATGACGAATCCCGCGTTCTGTGATAGTCTCGTGATGAACCATTCGACGATCTTCAATCGATTCGCTGCCATGCCGCCGACCAACGCTTCTGCTCAGGCGATTTTCATCAGCTACAGCCGAAAGGATGCCGCTGCGATGGCGCGCGTCCGCGACTCGCTGCGCGCTGAAGGGTTGGCGGTGTGGACGGACGAGCGGCTGGTCCCCGGAACGCCGGAGTGGGAGCGGGAGATCGAAAGCGCCATCAAGAGCGCCGGCGGCATGGTCGTGATGCTCTCGGCAAGCGCCAATGAGTCGACCTGGGTGCGGCGCGAAATCGCTTTTGCCGAGACGTTCAACAAACGCATTTTCCCGGTGCTGGTCGGCGGCGACGAACAGAGCGCCGTGCCCGCCCGGCTGATCAATCATCAGCGGGTGGATATTCGCCGCGCCGGGGACTATGAGGCGCAGATCAGCCGGCTGATCGACGCGCTGGCTGTTCACGTCGGCATCGAACGCGAATCCGCCCGCCGGGCGCGAGAGGCGCAGGAGAATCGCCAGCGGCGGGAATCTGCCGAGCGCGCCTACCCATCGCCCGCTCCGTCATCTTCTCAATCTTCGTCTTCGCCATTTACCCAGAGAGCAGTGCCTGACGTCTCGCGAACTTCCCCGCCGCCCGCCGCACAGACTGCGAACCCGGCGCGCGAGTCCGTCTCCGGCGCGACCAGCATCTTCCTGACGCTGGCTACCTGGCTGCCGCTGGCGCTGCCGCTGATCGGGGCGGTGACCGGCGCATTCCCCTATGCCTCGATCCTTATCCCCACGCTGCCGGCGGCGGCGTGGCTGGCAGCGCTGATCGCCTGTCTGGTCCTGCTCTTCGCGCTGGACCACCTGCTGCCGAATACCGACCACTGGAGTGACCGCGCCGCCTTCGGCTTCCTGGGCGTTTCCGGGCTGGTGGCGCTCCTCTTCGGCGGTGTGATCGCCTACTCACTTGTCTCGCAACAGGTGAGCCTGTTGCCCTCGCGTCTCTTACTGCTCAGTATCGCCGCCGCCAGCATGACCGCCTGTTTGTCGGTGGCGCGGCGCTTCGGCGCCAGCGACGCCAAGGTCCCGCCGCGCAATGTGGCGGATGTGGCTGTAGGCAACGCCATGGTCGGGGGGCTGGTCGGCTTTCTGATAGGCTCCGTGCTCACAGAAAGCGTCGTGGACCTCACCGTTCTGATGGGGATCGGTTTCGCGTTCAGCGCCGTCGCCGGGGTGATCACCTTCATCGTCCTGAGCTTTGCGATGGAGCAGCTGACGAAGGCGAATCGCAGTCTGCCGCGCGCCTTGTGGGCGCTGTACGCGCTCGCCCTGGCGGCGGAAGTCGTCCTCGTCTTCGGGGAGGGTTGGAAAACTCTGTGAAGTAGAATCTCGAATGGAATCCACGAGTGGGAGACCCGCCGTGCCTCCCCTGCCAGGCATCGTGTGCAGGGGCGAGCCGCCGGCTCGCCCGTTGAAAACCTGCGACCTTGGCTTTTCATCTGCCCTGCGCAGAGACTCAGTGAAGGGCACAGCGGAGCGACTCCTCGCGCTGTGCCCCCTGTGAGCGGCGCTATCCTTCGAGTTCGGCGATAGTTTCCATGATCAGCTCGACCGCCTCGCCGAGCGTCTCGCTGGTGAATTCGAAGCGCGCTCCGGCGGCGGCGTAAAGATCGGGCAGGGTCGCCGTCCCGCCTAACGCCAGCGCTCGTTTGTACGCCGCCAGCGCGCCGGCATGATCCTGCCGCATCCGCGCCCAGACCTGAAGCGCCCCCAGCTGCGCCATGCCGTAATCGACATAGTAGAACGGATAGAGGTAGATGTGCAGTTTGCGCTGCCAGCCGTTGGCTTTGTCCGCCTCCAGCCCGCTGTAATCGACATACGGCTCAAAGCGGTCACACAGGCGCGCCCAGGCGGCGTCGCATTCCGACGGGTCAGCGGCGGCGTCGGGATGGGTGTACGCCCAATGCTGGAAGCCGTCCACCACCGCCATGTAGGGCCAGAAGTGGATGATCTTCTCCAGGTGTTCGACGCGGGCGCGGTCGGCGTCGCCGGCGCTGTAGTAGCCGCCCTCGTCGCGCGACCAGTAGGGGAAGGTGAGCAGTTCCATTGCCATCGACGCCACCTCGTTGAACTCCGCCGTGACGGCGCGCTGGAAGGCGTAGGGCAGCTTGAACTTCTCGTAGGCATGGAAGGCGTGACCGGCTTCGTGGATGAGCGTGCGGATGTCGCCGTGCAGCCCGACGGCGTTCATGAAGATGAATGGACGCCGGCTGACCGGGAAGCTGGTGCAGTAGCCGCCGGGTCCCTTGTTGGCGCGGTTGCCCAGGTCGAGCAGGCTGTCATCGCGCATCATGCCGTAGTAGGACGCCAGTTCCGGGTCCAGCCGTTCGAAGATGGCGGCGGCGCGGTCTTCCAGTTCGTCCACATCGGCGAAGGGGCGGAGCGGCTGGCGACCGAGCGGATCGACCGACAGGTCCCAGGGACGCAGCGCTTCGACGCCCAGCCGCGCGCGGCGCTTCTGATAGAGCGCCGTCGCCGCCGGCACGACCACCTCGGCGATGGCGTCCAGGAAACGCTGATTGTCTTCCGGCGTGTAGTCGAAGCGCAGGCGCTCCTTCCACATGAAGGAACGGAAGTCGGGATGCCCGGCATTCCTGGCGATCTGCACGCGGCGGCGCAGGAATTCGCCCCACAGCCCGTTGAGCTTTTCCCGATCGTCGAGCTGGCGTGAGGAGATGGCGCGCCATGCCGCTTCGCGCTCGCCCCGATCCTCACTTTGCAGCACCGGTTCCAGTTGACGCAGCGTGCGCGTCTCGCCCTGCCACTGGACGGACTGCGCGCCGATGACCTTGTTGTAGTCGATGCGCAGCGCCTGCACCTCGGTTTCGATGGGCAGGTTCTCTTCGCGGAAGTTCTCGATGGCGGCGCGCATGTTGCGAACCGGGATCGCCATGCCCTCCAGCAGTAAGCCGCTGGCGACGAACTTCCGCTGGAGGGCGTTGTCGGCAGAGTCGGCGTTCGGCAGGATGTCCACGATGAAGCGCTTCAGCAGCGCTTCGGACTCGGCGTCGGCGGTGTTCTGGGTGGTGGCGACGTGCAGCCGGGCGTAGGTCTCTGCCAGGGCGTCGGTCAGGCGCGACCAGTCCGCCAACCATCGCGCGACGCCGGCGTCATCCAGCGGGCGAGCGGCGAGTTCATCGAAATACCCCTGAAACTCCGCCCAGGTCATGGCGCGCAGCTGTTCGAAGTGCGCCGGAAGGCTGTTGAACATAAGAACTCCTTCAGATTATTTAGAATGACTAAATAATACTGAAGGATGGGCGCAAACGCCAAGGGCGAAGGCGGGCGGCGTCATCCATCTTTGAGCCGGTACAGGATGTCGATCTGCGCGCGGCTCTCGACGGCGAGGTCGTATTCCAGCATTTGCTGGACCAGATCATGCACCGCCGAGGCTTCCGGCGCGGCGGAGATCACCTCGCAGCCCGGCGGCAGGGTGATGGTGATGTGGTAGCGGTCGGCGTCTGCGCCCAGCTGTTTTTCGAGGGTCAGACGGTAGCGGCTGTAAGCGCCGACCGGCTCGACCACCCCTGGCAGGACATAGCGCAGCGCGGCGCGGCTGCCGCCGCCCATCGGGACGGTAGTGATGCCGATGAAACGGGCGAGCGTGTCGGTGCGCTCCAACCGGACTCCAGGGTCAGGCGGCGCATCGACGGCGATCTGCGCGGTGGGCGGCGTGAAAACCTGCCAGAGCGTGGCGTAATCGCGGTTTCGCCCGTAATGCTCCGGACGGACGGCGGGATCGCGTTCGGCGGCGGCAGCCGAGAAAGTGTAGAAGACGGTCAGCGCTGCGCTGCCGTTTCCGGCGGCATCGAGGCTGACATCGTAGGCGAAAAGCCGTTCGATGGCGCTGGATGATTTGTTCGCCGCGATGTTGGCGTCGGCAAAGAGCAGGTAGTCGCCCGTGCTGACCTGCGGCGTGCCGGTCCAGCCCAGGCGCTGCGCTGCCGACTGGGCGTTGACATCGCGGAAGTAGACCGCCAGATGGCGTTCGGAGAGGGCACGCAGGATGGCGTTCAGGAGGCGCGTCTGGGTGTCGGCATCGGCGGACTGCCATGCCCCGATCATCTGCGCGTAGAGATCGACGAGATACTGCTTGTGCGCCAGCGGCGCCTCCCCCTGCGCGCGGATGTCGTAGACGATGCTCCGGAAGTTCTGCGAGGTCACCCTCACGCCGTCATCGAGCGCACAGCCGCCCAGGGCGTCGAGCAGGTATTCGACGGCGGTCAGGTCGATGCCGATCACCCCGTTGACCGGCAGGTGCGGGTTATCGCCGTTGTCGTAGTACCACGCCGCGAGCTGCGCCGTCTCGGAAAAATCGGCATGCCAGCTTCCATCCCACGCCGCGTAGATCGGCTCGTCGAAGCGCACCCACCAGTCGGGGATGCTCAGCGACGACGCCAGCACGGCGGGCGGCGGCGCAGGGCTTTCGGTGGTCGTCGGCGCGAAGGCGCTTTCTACGGCTCTGCCGTCGGCGATGCGCATCCACCCCCACACACTCACATAGCCGCCGCTCGGTCGAATCTCGTCGTTGTTGGCGGCAAGGATGAGGTAGGTTTGCGGCGCGGAAAGCCCGAGGATGCGCGTCAGGCTTTCCGGCGCTCCCTGAACGATCTGCAGGGCGGCGTCGGCGTCGTCGATCAGGCTGCGCAGCTGCGAGACTTCGGCGAGCATCGATTCGGACAGCGGCGCAAGCGCGTTCACCGCCAGCGCGGCGCGGGCGGCGTCCAGCGCGCGGCGGGCTTCGGCAAAGGTCGGCTGGCTCAGGCGCAGCAGATCGACGAAGCGCGCCAGGTGCGCCCCTTCTGCACCGCCGACGCGGTCTGCCGCGCGTTCCTCGCTCAGGTGCTGCAGGGCGGGCGCTGCACCTTCGAAGAGCAGGCTGACGGCGTCTGTCAGATATTCCGCCGAATCCAGCGCGATCAGGCGGGTGGACAGCGCCGGATGGAGCGGCGCGAGCGGTCGAATGAGGGCGGAAAGCGTGTGCAGGTTTTCGAGATCGTCGCCCAGTTGTTCGGCGGCATCCTCCATCGCCGCGAGATCGTTCACCGCCAGTCCGCTGGAAAACTCCTGCGCTGCCGTGCGCAGCAGACGGTCCAGCAGCATCCGGTTCCGGTCGATGCGCATCAGGCAGAAGAAGACCAGGACGGTATAGAGCGTGGCGACCGCGACCACCAGCATGAGGACGAATTTCCAGCCGCGCCAGGCGAACAGGTTGAGCAGAAAACGGATCGGCGCGGCTCGTCGCGGGGCAGGATGGCGGTGACGCCGGGGTTGGTGGACTGGGGATGAGGAGTGGAGGGCGGATTGCGGACTGACGTCCATGTCGTACCTTCCATTGAGCAACAAAGCAATTTTCGTGCCGGTGGACTGATTGAAGCACCGACAATTCCATTGTACGATTCATAACGGACGAAATTAAGTGATTTTTGACCTTACTTAGGGTTTACAGGAGTCGCTCCATGGCGAAGTGTCTTCGGGCAATCCGGTCAGCTCACCGATCTCTCGTCCTCCTCGCTGCGCTTCTCGTGCCCCTCAGCGCCGTCACGGCGCTGCACGCCGCACTCGCACAGACCGCCGAAATTCTCACCGGGCAAGCCGCCGACGCCCTGACCAGCGTCCCCCTCGCCGGAGCTGCGATCACCCTGACGGGCTTTGACGGCGGGCTGCACACCACTTTCACTGAAGCCGATGGGAGTTACCGCTTTGAAGCGATCCCGTCTGGAAACTACGTGCTGACCGCCGCGCTGCGGGGCTACACCTCGCCTGAACCGGTCGATCTGATCCTGGAAGGCGCGACGACTCACCGGATGGACGTGACGCTGACCGGCATGACCACCATCACCGGACGGGTGTTTGACGGCGACGGTGTCACGCCGCTGGCGGGGATTCCCCTGCTGGCGCGCGGTACGGACAGCGCCAACGTCTACGCCGCCGTCACAGACGCCGACGGAAGCTACAGCTTCGTCGAGATGAAACCTGACCTCTACGTGGTCGAGCCGCTGTCAGCGGAGCGGGTGTTCGCAGCGCGCGACGCCGGCGCGGTCAGCCGGGGGCAGCCGCTCCAGCAGATCGACTTCGTCGCCGTCATCCCCAGCATCATCCAGGGACGGGCGACCGAAAGCGATGGCGTGACACCGGTCGTTCACGCCGCCGTCATGGTGACTGCGCCGGATGGGGGCGTCTTCGCCGGAATCACCGACGCCGAGGGACGCTACGTCGTCAGTGGCGTGACCGGGACGGGGACGTTCACCGCCGCCGCCTACGCGGAAACGCTGATCTTCAGCGAGATCGCCGTGAGCATCGACCAGCCCGGCGGGCTGATCGACGGCGTCGATTTCCTCGGCGCTCCTGACCCACTCGCCCTGCCGGAGGATGCCTTCAGCGGCGATGCTTCGCTGCAAATCAGGATCGTCGAGACGCCGAACGCCGCGCCGCTGGCGGGGGTTTCCGTGCAGATCGCCGCGCTGATCGACGACGAGACGCTGGTTGCCCTCTTCCTGGATCAGCCGACGCTGACCGACGCCGACGGGATGGCGCTGTTCAGCGGTCTCGCCGCCGGGCGCTACGCCATCACCGCCGAGCGGACCGACCGGATGGATGCGCTGCTGGCGTCGGCGGATGCCGAGACGCCGCAGTACGCCGACGAGGCGGCGCTCGATGCCGCGCTGAGCCGGGCGATTCAGGATGTCGTCATCACCCTTGAAGCCGGAGAACACAAGATCGTCGAAATCGCCTTTGCCCCTTGATCCCGCGCCGCGTGGATCGGGAAAGGAGTGGCAAGCATGCCGGGGAGCAGATTCTATCGTTTTGAAGTGGCGCTGCTCATCTTCGCAGCCCTGATGGTGACGCCTGTGCCGGACCTCATTCGGGCAGATCAAACGGCGCGGGATGCCGCTCTGGCGGCGACCTACCGCTGCCAGGTCTACGACTGCGCCGAACTCGAAAACTGGATCACGACGCTGGAAGGATTCGAGAAGGACTACATCGACTGGATCAACTGGGCGACGACGGCGGACGGGATGTGGAAGCAGATCGGCATGGCAGTTCTCGCCGTGCACGCCGCGCTTGGCGCGTTTTTCGGCGCGCTCGGATCGACCGAGAGCGCTATTGAACTCCTCCTCGACCTGCTGGCGAGCCGAGGTGTCGGTCAATCCTCGCTCATCGTGCGGGCGCTTCAGGCGGTCAAGAGCTTTGCCGCGCGGGTGAGCGGAGGAGCCTGGAACTTCATCAAGGCGCTGGCGCGCCGGGCGCTCGCCGCCCTGATCAGCCTGTGGGCGGAAATTCTCGCGGTGATCGTCGTGGCGTTCGAGGGCTTTGTCGCCGGGATGGCGCTGGGGTTGTACGCCGTACAGGCGGAACTGCTGCTGGCGCGGGCGGCGCTGAAAAAGTGCAAAGAGGAGCAGGCAAAGCAGATTCAGGAATGCTATCGGCAGGCGTCGGCGGTCGGCGTGGGGCAGCGCGACGTGCGTATCGAGCGGACCATGCCCTATCCGTACTCCCGCGCCGACATCGTGGCGGAGCAGATTCAGCAGATGGTGAACGATCTGTACGAGGAGCTGGTCCTGCCGACCTATTTCAACACCATCGGACCGCTGATCAACGAGCTGCGCGCCGTCTATCAGGCTGCCATCGCCAACATCGCCCGGCTGAACCAGCTGATCATCTGGGCGAACAGCGTGCTGCGCTGGCTGGTTGACTGGACGCTGCCGTCGATTCCGCTGCCGGGCGGCTTGAGCCTGCCGCCGCTGCCTGCGCCGGGTCCGCTACGGCGGTGAGGCGATAGGGGGAGAGAGTTCTTAAGGGTTCGTGAACTGCCCGAAATCGCTTCACTCCCCTCAACCCCCCAGCCCCCTTCTCCCACGCAGGCGGGGCGAAGGGGGAGTCAAGCCCCTCTCCTCGTTTACGTGGGAGAGGGGTCGGGGGCGAGGGGAAGCTCGCGCCGCAAAAGTGCACAACACGCTCCAGGGTCGATTGGGGGACGTATCAGCTGAGCATCAGCCCGGCGCACTCAGCGTCTCGTAGATGGCGTTCAGCAGCGCAGCGTCGGCGCTGTCGTGGCTCAGTTCCCAGAACATGACCCCGCCGAGGTGATTCTGGCGCACGTACTCCGCCTTGATCGCCAGCGATTCCGGGTCGTCGTAGCTGATCATGATCCCCTCGTCGGCGTTGTAGAGCCAGGGGACCTGCGCTGTTTCGTTCCAGAAGCGCTGATATGCCGCCGATCCGACGTAGTTCGCCGCCAGATCGCCATATTCAAATGCGCCCGGCTCCCAGGTTCCATCGGGCAGGCGGGTGAAGGGCTGGTGCAGACCGTCGTTCGCCGCTGGCACACCCGCCCATCCGCGCCCGTAGAAGGGAACACCCATGACCAGCTTCTCCGGCGGGACGCCCTGTGCCAGATAACCCTGCAGGGCGGCGTCGGTGCTGGACCCTTCCGGCGGAGTCCTGCCCTCGCCGGTCGAGTGATAGAGCGGGGCGTTGAAGCCGGTGCGGCTGCTCCAGCCGCCGCTCATGTCGTAGGTCATGACGTTGATCCAGTCGAGGAGAGGGTGAATCCGCGACCAGTCGAGCGGGAGGTAGCCGCGTTCACTGGCGCTCGCCGCGATAGTCAGCAGGTAGGCGCGCCCGTCCTGTTCGCCCAGCGCGTCGAGCTGTGCGCGCAGCTCCGCCAGCAGCAGGACGAAGTTGTCGCGGTCGGCTGGGCGTTCGACGTTGCCGGTGTTTCCGCCGCCGGTCGGATATTCCCAGTCGATGTCGATGCCGTCGAAGCCGTAGCGCTTCATGAAATCGACGCAGGAGGCGGCGAAGGTCCGGCGCGACTCTTCGGTGAGGGCGGCATCGGAGAAGCGCGCCGACCACGACCACCCGCCGACCGAGATCAGCGTTTGCAGGTGGGGGTGCGCGTCTTTGAGGCGGTTGAGCTGGTTGAAACTGCCGAGCAGCGGTGAATCGGCGGCGTCGCCTTCGAAGGCGATCTGCGTATCCGCCCATTCATCGCCGAGCAGGCATTCGCCTTCCTCTGAGATGTTGGCGAAGGCGTAGTTGATGTGGGTCAGCTTGTCGGCGGGGATGTCGCTGACGAAATACTGCCGCCCGTAGATCGCCCAGGCGGTGAAATAGCCGACGATTCGGTAGGAGGGTGCGTCTTGGGCTGTCAAAGGACTCCCTTCCGCGCTGAACAGGAGCAGGATAA
This sequence comes from Anaerolineae bacterium, assembly GCA_016789005.1. Taxonomy (GTDB): domain Bacteria; phylum Chloroflexota; class Anaerolineae; order Aggregatilineales; family Phototrophicaceae; genus Flexifilum. Next base: position 25,353 of record JAEURA010000001.1, on the reverse strand, counting down.
GGACTGCGAGCCGAAACCGCATGGCGTGACCCTTTCGTATGTTGAACGGAATCGCTCGTAGCCAACCTGCCGCCATGCCCGTCCGCGTCAGCTCAAACTCTTTGCGGCGGATGCCAGCCTGCCTTCACCCACATCTGCCGCGCGCGGACGACTTCAGTCCGATTCATCTGAAGACGCTCGATGGTTGCGCGTCCGATGGCGGTCACCCCTTCTATCAGAGTTCCATCGGGTGACCAGGCAAAATGCTCATCCCATACCTGATCGCGTGGATTGTAGAGTGGGACGCCTTGCTGGCTAAGCGGATCAACGGCGACCTCAAAGTCGCTCTTGAACAGATTGCAGCCAACGCAGGTCAGGCAGAGGTTTTCAGGGATTGTCGCTCCGCCGGCAGCCACCGGTATGATGTGATCGAGAACCATCGTCACCACAATCATCTTAGGAGACTGACAGTACTCACAGCGTCCGAATGCGCGTTCCGTGACGAATCGGCGGAGCGCTTCAGAGACGTACGTCACTAGCCAACCGCCTTCAGATAGCGATCAACATCGTTCCCCCGCTGCTTGAGCAGGAGCAGCGCAGCGGAACGCATCAGGACGTAGTGATCCACCTCGGCGATGAGTACATCCCTCTGTTGGATCTCGTCGGGCAGGAGTGACCGCGTCCGTGCCAGGGCGCTGAAGGTATCAATGCGCGCCTCGAGATCCCAGGTCATCCTGCGGCGCACCAGCGCCCAGAGTTCGGCATCGGTGCGATCTTGTAAGCTTTCGACGCTGGCGTCCGGCTCCGCTTCGCCGAAGAGCAGGGCGATGCTTTCTGTCAGCACGTCCTCGACCGGGCGGTTGGCGTTCTCCGCCTGCCGCCGGACGCGCTCGTACAGACTTTCGGGCAGGTCCAAGACGACCGTTTGCTGAGACATGGAGCACCCTCACTCTTCACCTGTTACCAGTATACCCGTGAACTGCTCCGGCGGGACCGGAACGCGCGGCGCGAAGTCGTAGTAGACGTGGTACATGCCGACCGGCGCGTAGGCATACGTCACCCCCTTCGACTCGAACCAGCCTTCCAGCCAGCCGCGCACCTCGGCGACGTTCGCCGTCACGTACGCCAACCGTTCGCCGTTCGCCTGGGCGGCGCTGACCGCTTCGACGTAGGGCGGGTAGCGGTCATCGCGCGGGGTGTAGGAGAGATCGGCTTTGTAGGGCAGCGCCGCGCGGTACTGAAGCGTTTCGCCGCTCAGGAAGGCGAGTCGATAGGCGACCCAGTAGTTGGTGTAGCCGCGAGTCAGCCTGTTCGCCTGCAAGAAGTCGATCAGCAGGCGGTCGTCGTCGTTCGGCAGGTGCGTTTCCAGGTTGAACTGCGTCGTCACCCCCGGCGGATTCTGACGCACCGCGCCGATCAACCCGGCGGCTTGGTAGATCAGCAGGAGGGCGATCACCCCGGCGCGCATCCAGGGCGCGGGTAGCGAGACGGCGAACGCCGCCACCACGATCACCAGATAGACCACCAGGGGCAGGAAATAGCGCCCGGTCGGGTCGGTGCTGAAGCGCGACAGGACGAAGATCAGCGCGAAGAAGCCCAGGGCGATCAGCAGCAGGGCGCGCGCCTCCGCCGGCAGCGCGCCGCGCCGCCGAGGGTTCCACGCGCCGCCGCGCCGAATGAGCATGAAGACCGCCGCCAGCGTGATCGCCAGCGTCAGGCACGCCAGCACCAGGGTGAGGAGATCGGGCGTGAAATAGGCGGGCGACCAGGGATAGCGCAGTCCCAGGACGGCGGGCAGTCCCAGCAGGAACAGCCCGACCAGCCGCCCTACGATGTCGAGCGCCGGCACGTCGCCGCCGGCGAACTGATCGGGCGTGCCGCCGGGCAGGTAGAAGCGCAGGGCGGCGAAATCGTGGGCGAAGTTGAACGCCCACCAGGGCGCACTGCCGACGAAGAACGCCGCCCCCGCCGCCAGCATCGGGGCGATCAGGCTGCGCAGCGGCGGGCGGCTGCGCGCGATGCCGGCGAGGAGCAGGATTCCGACCGGCAGGACGTAGGCGACGATCAAGCCGTTGGTCCACCATCCGACGCCCGCCAGCACGCCCAATGCCGCCCAGCGCCAGACGGAGGCGCGCGGCGACCCCGGCGGCGCGGCGTTCAGCCGGCGCGCCGCGTCGATGCCGAGGATCAGGATCAGGTTGCCGATCAGCAGGGTTTCGTTGTAGCCGCCGAGCGTCGCGGTGGTGTAGAGGGCGGTCAGCGTGTTGGGGACCGCCAGCAGCAGGCCGGCAGTGAGCGCCAGCGCGGCGCGCCCGGTCAGGCGGAAGGCGGCGAGGGAGCCAGTGACGACGATCAGCAGGTAGAGCGCCGACTGCACCAGGCGGATCGCCGCCACGCTTTCGCCCAACAGGGCGAAACCGATGGCGACCAGCCAGGCATCAAGGCTGCCCATGTACGCCTGACCGTAGAAGAAGACCGGGCGTTCCCCCTGAAGGATGTGGCGCGCCATCAGCGCCACCACCGCCTCGTCAGAATGGAACGAGACGCTGCCGCTGGCGAGCAGCAGCCCTCGCCCGATCAGCGCAGCGAACGCGACGGCGATCACACCGAACAGGAAGGCGCGCCGCGTCATGGGGGGATCAGCCGCCCGACGACGCGGCTTCGGTGACGTCCGGCAGGTCGCGCAGCAGCGGGTCTTCCACCGAGGCGATCACCCGCTCCCAGACGGGCAGGAAGGCTTCATATTCGGACTCGCGGGCGACCCCCGCCAGCACGATCTGGACGCCGTTGTCTAGCCTGGCGAGGTGCGTCTCGCGCTTCACGTCCTTGCGGTTGCAGCTGGGCGAAAAGGGCGGCGCGTTGAGGTTGACCGTCGAGGCGATGATCAGCTCGCAGTCGCCCGGCGCGACCAGGGTGATGCTGATCGGCTGCCCAGCCGCCGAGGTGATGACTCGCCAGCCGGCGGGGTAATCGATGATGAAGGTCGGAGTGATCACCTCGTCCTCGGTGATGATCACGCCGGGCGCAGGCGTGGTGTTCAGCACGCTGGACGCCCCGGACGTGCAGGCGCTCGTCAGGGCGAAGAGGGCGATCAGCAGCAGGGGCAGGAGACGGGCAGGCTGTCGGTTCTTCATGGCTCACTATTCGGGGCATCGGGGTTGGACGAAATGTCGCGCCATGCCGGGTCGGCGCAGTGGATGAAGCCGGCGTAGCGCGTCACCTGCCAGGAGCCATCGACCGGCTCCATGCGGGTGTAAATACACACGCCGCTCGCGCCCCGGTCGGCGGCATAGTACGAGATGAGGTCTACATCCCAGTTCGCGCCGTCCGGGGTGGCGCGGCGGAAGACCACGCTTTTGAGGTCGCCCCATTCCGGCGGGGTGTAGGCGTCGACGCAGGCGCTGATGCTGCCTTGGGGACAGGTGGCGGCAGCGTCGCGGATCGCCGGGCTGACCAGCGCCAGCGCGGCGGCATCGTCGCCCCTGGCGGCGGCTTCGACGAAGGCGACGGCAGCCTGAAAGGCGGGTTCGGTCTGCCCCGGCGTGAAGACGAGCGTGGCGGCGACGATGATCACGACCACGACGATCAGGGCAGCAGCGAGGATGACGAGCGTACGAGAGTTCATGGCATCCGGTTCTGACTGCGGGCGCATCTGCGCCGTCTTTCACAAAGAGGCTTCATTATAGCGTCATTTGGCGAATCTCCAGCGCGCTCAGCGGCTGAATTTCGCCGACTTCCAACCCTTGAAGCGTGATCGTTCCGATGGACCAGCGCACCAGGCGCAGCGTCGGATGCCCGACTGCCGCCGTCATGCGCCGCACCTGGCGATTCTTGCCTTCGGTCAGCGTCAGGGCGATCCAGGCGGTCGGCACGTTCGCCCGGTAGCGAATCGGCACGGGACGGTCGGGGAGGTCGGGCGGCGCAGTGAGCAGGACCGCCGTCGCCGGACGGGTGCGCCAGGACCTGCCGCCGTCGCTCAGGTCGACGCCCGCTCGCAGCCGCGCCAGCGCCGTCTCGTCCGGCAGGCGCTCCACCTGCGTCCAGTAGGTGCGGGGATGCCCGAAGCGCGGGTCGATCAGGCGGTGCGCCAGCGCGCCGTCGTCGGTGAGCAGCAGCAGCCCCTCGCTGTCCATGTCCAGCCGTCCGGCGGCGTAGATGCCGGGGATGGCGATGAAATCCGCCAGCGTCGGGCGACCTTCGGCGTCGGTGAACCTGGTCAGGACGCCGTAGGGTTTCCAGAAGCGAAAGACGCGCATGGTGAACTCGACAGGACACTCAGCGCAGCTTGTCGCCGTAATTCTCGTGAATGCTGGCGATGTGGTGCAGCTCATGCCCGACGATCATGTACAGGATGCCGGCGACGGTGTACACGTACTTGTTGGCGACGCCGCGATTCGCCATGACGGAGTCCGGCAGGCTGCGCACCAGCGGGAGGGTGGCAGCGCGGACGGCGTGATACTCCGCCAGCAGGTCGTCGATGGATCGTCCGTTCGCCCCCGCGACCGCCGCCCATTCCGCCTCTTCAAAGCCTGGAAGCTCTTTCTTTTCGCCGCGCGCCAGCGCCAGCACCCGGTAGCACAGGACGCGCTCGGTGTCGATGATGTGAGCGAGGATGTTCTGCACCGTCCATTCACCGGCGCGGTGCGGGGTCGTGCGGTCGGCGTCGGAAAAGCCGCGCATCAGCGTTTCAACCGCGCGATCCCCGGCAGCGAGATGATCGAGCAGCAGCCCATCCTGCGGTACGCGCGAGATGTAGACGATGGCATACGGGGCGTAGTCGCCCTCCTGGGGGTGGGCGTAGGTCCGAGACATGGCTCATCCTCTCATTGTCTTTGCTGATGACGCCGATCATGCCTGAAATGCGCCGGGCGGTATAGCGCCGCGCGACTGTGTGGAGGATTGGACTCATGTTCGGCGCAGTGGATCAGAAGAACAGCCGTCCGATGCTGTGGATCAGCCGGGAGACGGCGTCATCTTTGACGTAGCCGTTCGCCAGATACCAGGCGTAGGTCTCGCCGAGACTCTGCCGCCAGTCGATCTGTGCCTCGCCCAGTTCGCAGGTCGTCTTGGTGAAGTCGAAATAGATGTCTTTGCCGCCCAGGCGGGTCTGGTTGCCATCGACCGGGACCGGGATGCCCATCGACCGCGCCATCTCGATCAGCGCGCCGAGCGGGGCGAGGGCGAAACCCGGGATCGGCAGCCCCGGCGCGGGGACGCCGGCGATGCGCGCCGCCTCCAGGAAGATCGTCTGATGCTTGAGGTTCGTCGCGCCCAGGATGTAGCGTTCGCCGCACCGCCCGCGTTCGGCGGCGGCGATATGCAGGCGCGCCACGTCGCGCACGTCGATCACCGCCACACCGCCGGGCGGGACGGGGATGGTCCAGCTGAGCCGCCGCACCTTGAGCGCGATGTCGCCGGAGATGATGTTGAGGTCGCCCGGTCCGAGAATCACCACCGGGTTGACGATGACCACATCCTGACCCGCCGCGACCGCGTCCGCCACGACGGTCTCCGCCAGCGCTTTGCTGTGCCCATACGGAAAACGCTCCGGGGGCAGGTCGAAGGGCGTCGCCTCGTCGGCGGGCAGCCCATCGCTGCGCGAACCCAGGGCAGCGGCGCTGCTGGTGAAGACGATGCGCTTCACCCCGGCGTCGCGGGCGGCGTCGAGGACGTGCTGTGTGCCATCGACGTTAACCGCATACAGACGGTTGACCTCGGCGCGCCAGTAGTCGGCGACGGCGGCGACATGAAACACCCAGTCGCAGCCGTCACAGGCGGCGTCCAGCGAGGCACGGTCGGTGACATCGCCCAGGGCGCTTTCGTACTGCGCGCCGGCGAGGGCGTCCAACCGGGAAGAGGCACGGTGCAGGGCGCGGACCTGATGTCCGGCTTCGTTCAGGGCGCGGACGAGATGAGCGCCGACGAAGCCGGTCGCCCCGGTGACGAGTGCTCGCATTGCAGAGCTTTCAATATGTTTATCTTAGTGAAGGTGTAAAACGCATGTTTTGCGATACACTAGTAAAGCATTTTAGACCGCCCTTGATCGAAAAGGAACAGACGATTCTGTCCCGCTGTCGGAAGCTGGAGCGTTTGAGTGAGTATCCCCCCTTCGTCTGAGCGACCCGGCGCAGCCGATCCCGGAGCGCTGAGTGAGGCACTTCCAAAATCTGAAAGTGCGCTCATGCGATTCAAGAAGTGGCTGCTGCAGGCGCTGGTCGATCCGCTGCCCCCCGTCAAAGTCCCTGAGGATCGCTATCGGGCGCGCGGCATCGCCTCGATCCTGCTGTTCACCTTCTTTTCGGCGGGGTTCGTGGTCTTCACGGAAGCGCCGCTGATCGGCTCCTGGACGCTGAGGATCATTTTCTTCGCCATGCTGACAGCCAGCTATGGGTTGGCGCGTCTGGGGTGGTTCCGCGCGGGCGGGCTGCTGCTGGCGATGGTCCTAGGGGTCGGCGGCGTGCTGGTGCTGGCGCAGCCCGGCATCGCTTTTGGCGATTGGCAGCTGGTAGCGCTGCGCCAGCTCATGATCTGCCTGGTGCTGGTCTATCTGGTGTACAGCCTGCGCGCGGCGGTCGTCTATGCGCTGGGGTTCCTGGCGGTCGCCCTGCTTGGCTTCGCCATCTGGAATGTCCCCTTCGGCGTCGGGCAGATCATCGGCAGCATCATCATCCCCGGCTTGATCTTCATTTACGTGGTGTTCGTGGCGCGCGAATACACCTTCATCGAACGCCTGCGGGTGCAGCGCTACTTCGAGGAAAACGAAGCGCGCTATCGCGCCATCGTCGAGGATCAGCGCGATCTGATCTGCCGCTGGCTGCCGGAGACGCGCCGGATCGCCTTCGTCAACAAAGCCTATCGTGAGTATTTCCAGAATGGCGATGAGGAGCTGGTCGGCACGGATTTCATGGTGGTCGTCCCGCCAGAAGACCGCGAGACTGTGGCGCGGCAGATCGCCCTGATCACCGAAGATCATCCGATAGCGAGCGGCGAAAACCGCATCGTGCGTCGTGATGGCGAGCTGCGCTGGATCAACTGGACCAACCACGCCATTCTGGACCCAGCCGGCAAGATCGTCGAGATTCAATCGGTGGGGCGTGACATCACCGACAGCCGCATCGCCCAGGAGCACCTGCTCAAGAGCGAAGCACGCTACCGCGCCATCGTCGAAGATCAGACCGAACTGATCTGCCGCTGGCTGCCTGATCACACGCTGACCTTCGTCAACGGCGCGTACTGTCGCTATCTGAACATGGACTATGACGATCTGGTCGGCACGTCGGTGATGGCGCTCATTCACCCCGGCGATCGCATGCACGCGCAGCAGATGATGGACCAGCTTTCACCGCACCACCCGACCATCAGCTACGAGCATCGCGTCCAGCGAGGCGATGGCTCCGTCCGCTGGATGGAGTGGACCGACCGGGCGATCTTCGGGGCTGATGGCAGAATCACCGAGTACCAGTCCATCGGGCGCGACATCACCGACCTGAAGATCATCGAGCAGGCGGAACTGGATCAGCGGCGGTTCGCCGAGGTGCTGCGGGCGAATGCCGAGGTCATCTCCAGCACGCTGGACCTGGACGAAGTGCTGGATCGCATCCTCAGGCACATCGCCAGCGCCTATCCGTTCGTCAACGCCAGCATCATGCTGATCGAAGACGGGGTCGCCCGGGTGACGCGCTCCACCGGACATGTCGATGAGTCCTACGATCTGCTGATCCGGTCGCTGCGGCTGCGCATCAACGACATCCCGAACCTGCGCGAGATGATGCTGAGCGGGCAGCCAATCGTCGTCAGCGATACGCATCACGCCAGCAACTGGGTCGATATCCCGGCGGCGCGCTGGATACGGTCTTCGGTCGGAGCGCCGATCCTGCTGGAAAACGAGCGCATCGGCTTCCTGCTGCTCAACAGTGATGTGCCGAACGTCTTCAACGAGAAGCACGCCGAACGTCTGCGCGCCTTCGCTGATCAGGCGGCGATAGCCATCCGCAACGCCCGCCTGTATGATGCGGTGCGCCGGCATGCCGAGGACATGGAAAACCAGGTGAAGCTGCGCACCACCGAGCTGGAGCTGATCTCCAGCCGCATGCAGGTCATCTTCGACTCGACCGGCGAAGGCATCTTCTACACCGAAGACGAGGTGATCCAGTACGTCAACCCCGCCTTCTGCAAGATGATCGGCTATGCCCCTGACGATTTGATCGGCAAACGGGTGGAGTCGCTGCGCAGCATCGGCAGCAATACGGAAGCGCTCAACCTGCTGCGCCATGCCGCTGACGTGATCCGCGAAGTGGGCACCTGGCGCGGCGAACTGACCATGAAGCGCGGCGATTCCACCGGCTTTACCGCCGGGCTGACGATCACGCCGATCGGCGACATCGACGACGTGCCGTCGCGGGCTGTGGCGATAGTGCGCGACATCAGCCAGGAGAAGGCGCTGGACGCCCAGCGCTCCAACCTGCTCGCCTACGCCTCGCACGAGCTGCGCACGCCGATCACCAACCTGAAGACGCGCCTCTATCTGATTCGCCGCCGACCGGAGACGCTTCACGAGCATCTCGGCGTGCTGGAACGGGTGGCGGCGCGCATGCAGCACCTCGTCGAGACTCTGCTGGATGCGTCGCGGCTGGAGCGCGGGCACGTGCAGCTGGAATGCGAACCGCTCCTGGTCGGCGACCTGATCGCCGAGATCGCCCAGGTTCAGACGCCGGAAGCCGAGGCGCGGGAGATCGAGCTGCGGGTCGAACCACCGGCGGACGATCTGCTCATCGACGCCGACGTTCAGCGCATGACCCAGGTGCTGACCAACCTGGTCAGCAATGCCCTCAACTACACCCCGAAGGGGGGCATGGTGACCCTCGGCGGGAAGCGCACCGGGGCGGTCGCGCTGATCTACGTCGCCGACACCGGCATCGGCATCGCGCCGGAGCACCAACCACACATTTTTGAGCCGTTCTTCCGCGTCACCAGCAAGGTGGATGGCATGGGCTTGGGCTTGAGCATCGTCAAGCAGATCGTCGAGCTGCACAAAGGCGAGATCAGCGTTCAGAGCGAACTGGGGAAGGGCAGCCGTTTCGTCATCCGCCTGCCGCTGTATGTGGACGCGACGACGACAGCACCCCGTTGAGGACGGTGGGGTGAGGCGACATCGCCCGCCTCACCCCGCCGCTGGAATCATGCCGTGATCGGCGCCATGTAGATGATGGTCACGCCCTCGCCGCCCTCTTTCGGCGGCGCGACGATGGTCTTAGAGATCAGCGGGTGGTCGTGCAGGCGGTCCTGCACCGCGCGGCGCAGCGCCCCGGTCCCCTTGCCATGAATGATGCGCCCAAAAGGGATGCCGGAAAGGTAGGCGGCGTCGATGTAGTCGTCCAGCTGCTTCATGGCTTCTTCGACGCGCGCCCCGCGCAGGTCCAGTTCCAGCCCTGGGGATTCGCCTTTGGGGATGGTCAGGTCGTCGCGGCGTTCGTAGGCGACGCCGCGACGCTTGCGCAGGACTTTCTCTTCGGCGCGGGTCGGCTTCTTGAGATCGCGCTGGGCGGCGCGAATCTTCAGCGAGCCGACGGCGACAACTGCCTCATCGCGATCCAGCTCGATGACCGTGCCCTCGGTCTTCAGCATCTCCAGCCAGACGGCGTCGCCCAGGCGCGGCGCCCAGGTCTGCTCCGGCATTTCGACCTCGTTGGCGACCGGCTGGCGGGTCAGCTTGTCGAGGGTTTCGACGCCCGTCTGCACCTCGCGCAGTTTTTCCAGAGGCAGCGACGCTTCGCGCAGATCGCCGCGCAGTTTGCGGATCTCATTGCGCAGCGTGTCGAGTTCCGCCTGCATGTCGCGGCGGGCGGCGCTGATGATGTTCCGCCGTTCGTCCTCGACACTGCTCAGCCGGCTGCTGAGTTCGGCGCGCTCGTGTTCGATTTCTTCGCGCGTCCGGGTGATCGTCTCCTGCTGCCGCCGGATGTCTTCGCGGGTGTGGTGAATCTCGTCCAGCAGATCGTCGGCGACCAGGTCCTCGGTGGCGACCATCTGCCGGGCGTCTTCGATGATCTCCGCCGATAAGCCGAGGCGCGTGGCGATTGCCAGGGCGTTGGAACGACCGGGCAAGCCGATGATCAGCCGGTAAGTCGGCGCGAGCGTTTCGAGATCGAATTCGACGCTGGCGTTGCGCACACCGGGGGTTTCGACGCTGTACACTTTCAGTTCTGGATGATGCGTGGTGACCATCGTGGTCACCTTGTGTTCGCGCAGATGGTTGAGCACCGCACGGGCGAGCGCCGAACCTTCGGCGGGATCGGTTCCCGCGCCCAGTTCGTCGAGCAGGACGAGCGACTGCGCCGTACATTCGCGCAGGATGTGGATGGTGTTGGTCATGTGCGACGAGAAAGTGCTGAGCGACTGTTCGATGCTCTGTTCGTCGCCGATGTCGGCGAATACCCCGTCAAAGACCGTCAGGCGGGCGCGTTCGCAGGGCAGATGCATGCCGCACTGCGCCATCAAGGTGAGCAGACCGACAGTCTTGAGGGCGACGGTCTTGCCCCCGGTGTTCGGTCCGGTGACGACCAGCACCCAGGTGTCATCGCCAAATTCCACGTCGATAGGCACGACGTTGCCGCTCAGCAGGGGGTGGCGCGCGCCGATCAGTTCGATGACGCTGCCGGGATGCTGGCTATGCGGTTTGGGGCGGAAGGGGTGGATCTTCGGTTCGACGGCTTTGATGGCGTCGGCGTAGCGGGCTTTAGCGAGGACCAGATCAAGGTAGCCCAGAGTTTCGACGGTGCGGACGATCTGCTCGGAGTTTTCCGCCACCTGATCGGTCAGCGCCATCAGGATGCGGCGGATTTCCTTGTCTTCTGCCAGCTGGAGTTCTCGCCAGGTGTTGTTCAGCTCGACGGTTTCGAGCGGCTGGATGAAGAGGGTTGCGCCGCTTGACGAGGCGTCATGGACGATGCCGGGGATTTTGCCTTTGTGGTCTGCCTTGAGCGGAACGACGTAGATGCCATTGCGCATCGTGACCAGCTGTTCCTGAAGATAGGTCTGGTTGCCTGATGCGCTGACGATGCGATGGAGCTTCGACTGAAGACGGTCGAAGGCGATCTTGAGGTCGCGCCGGATGACGGCGAGGGCGGGGCTGGCGCTGTCTTTGATGCTGCCCTGTTCGTCGATAGCGCGTTCGATCTCCTGCTGAAGCGCGGCGCATTCTTCCGCCTCGTTGGCGATATCGGCGAGGCGCGGATACTGCCCTTTCATCCGCCCCAGCGTGCGTTTGAGCGTCGTGGCGCGCCGCAGGGTCGCCCGGATGTCGAGCAGCACACCGGCATCGATCATCACGCCGCGCAGCGCCGAGATGGCCGGACCGCGAACATCGCGCGCGCCGCCCAGGCTGGCATTGAACTGGTTGGCGAACATCAGGCGCGCTTCGGCAGTCTCGGCGAGCCACTGTCCGGCTTCGTCGGCGTTGGTGGTCGGGAATAATTCGCGCGCCAGTTCTGACCCGGCGGAGAACGTGGTGTGTTCCGCCAGCCGCGCGAGGACTTTGTTCAGTTCGAGGGTGATGACAGCTTTTTCATTCATAATGGCGTCCAGTATAGCAGAGCCTCGCCCTCTTTCAATCCTCATGTCAAAAAGGGTCAAAAGAGGTCACAAATGGTGCTGCGAGGTGCTGGCAATTGTGCCGGCGATAGCCTTTTTGTTCGATCAAAAAGGCTCGAATGTTTCACTTCGTACAAACCGGCTGCGCTGTTCAAACATTAATTTTGTGTAGGGTGCATAAGTGCAGTAGAATGTGTTTCATCTGCATCTTGCATCGAAATAATGCTGGTTTGAACTTAGCCTTTTGCGATGAGACGCGGGCACTGCTGCCTTTCGCCGCACGAGGGACGCAAATACTCTGGAGACCGTTACAGCCATGATGACCCATGATGATGTCAGCGATGCCGAGCTAATCGGACGCCTGTGCGCCCAGGATGTTGCCGCGCTGGGCGATCTGTTTAGCCGATACTATCCTCAGGTATACCGCACCGCTGCCGCCATCACGCGCGACAGTGCTGTCGCCGAAGACATCGCACAGGATTGTTTTCTGCGCCTGCATCAGTACGCCCGCCGCATTGACGTGAGTCTGCCGCTCGCTCCCTGGCTGTATCGGGTGACGGTGAATCTCGCCTATACGTGGATTTCGCGCCGTCAGAAGCGTCGCATCTCGCTGGATGCCCTGATCGACCGTCTGACTTCTCCACTCAGCCAGGGACCGGAACAGATGGCGGAAAAGGGCGAGACCAAGCATCGCGTCCGCGAAGCCATCGGCAATCTGCACTTCAACCAGCGGGTGGTTGTGGTGCTGCACTATCTGAACAGCCTGAGCCTGGAAGAAATCGCCGAAATTCTGGACTGCCCGGTTGGGACCGTGAAATCTCGTCTATACTATGCAAGAGAGAATCTGCGTCGCCAGCTCGCTGACGCGCAGGTTTCGATTGATGAGGCGCAAGGGTATGCCGAAATTGCAGACGCCATTGAACCCGGATCGATCTAATTCCGACGCCACAGGGGCGCGCCTGACCTCGTTTGAAGCGCGGGTTGCCTGTGTGATGACGCACGAAACGCTGGTCAAGCCGGAGCAGATCGCCCGCGCCCGCGAGCGGCTGCTGGCGCACGCCGCCGATCAGCCGATGCTGCCGGCGCAGCCTTCGCCCCGCCGTCGTTCGCAGGGCTGGAACATCCCGTTCCGGCTCGGCTGGGACTTTGTCACCGGCGTTCTGGGTGGAGGCGCCTATGAGCGGATGCGCCTGCCCGTTGGCATGATCCACCACTATGACCTCGACCGCTACTACAGCTACAAGCTCGTCAACCTGCCCGCCTGAGCGGTGAAAAGCTCCACGCGCGCGCTTGACGCATCCGGGTTATAATATACAAACGATGCCCGGCAAATCATTCATAGGCGGCATTCCATGGCAGCGTTACCGCGTGTCCTCTCCGTTGACCCGACTGGTCGTCTGTCGCGAGTCGTACGCACCGCGATCGACCTTTCCGATCTTTCCGTCGTGCAGGTCGATGTCCCCGGCGGCGCTGAAGCTTTAGAGGAACTCCGCTTCGCGCCGGCGACGCTGGTCGTGACCGCCGTCGCCCTCGATGGCAAGGACCCTGACACCGACGGGATCACTCTGGCGACGCGGATCAAGCGCGAATATCCGCTGATTCCGGTCGTCGTGATCGCCGACCCCGATGAGGCGGAAGAAGAGATCGCCACCGACGCGGCTTTCCTGTATCTGCGCCGCCCCGTCGAAGCCGCCCAGGTGATGCGCATCATCAACGCCGGAATCAACTTTCGCGACATCTTCCTGGCAGCGCAGCAGCCCGCACGGCGGCTGGAACCTGAAGTGGATATGGGCGGGATTCCCCCGCTCGATCCGCATTTTGTCGGGCGGGTGGTCGATTCGCTGGCGAACGACGTGCGCCCGATGGCGATCCTGCTGGTGAATCGCGCGGGCGAAATCCTCTACGAGAACGGCGCTGCCGGGTATCTCGACCGCGACGCCCTGCTGGCGGCGCTGGCTCCTGCCGTACGGGGCAATATCAGCATGTCGGAAGTGGTGGGGAAGCAGCCCTCCGTGCTCCATTTCTACGATGGCGACCAGTACGACATCTTCACGCTGTCAGTTGGTTTCCACTACACCCTGTGCATCGTCATGGATGGGCAGGGGGGGCAGCGGCAGTTCGGCGCGGTCAATCGCTTCGGACGCCGCGCCGTCGAGGACCTGCTGGTCATGCTCGGTCCTTCGGCGTTCGGGTTGGAAATCCCCAAACCCGCCGAAGAAGCGCCGCCGCGCCGCCGCGCCACCGTCAAAGCGATCACGCAGGAGATCGCCATCTCCGACGTGGTGCTGGAGCGCGCCGAGACCTGGGAATCAGAGCCTGCCGCGCCGCCGCCCGAACCGGAGCCGGTTCAGATGGAGCCGATCGCCGACTTCGACGTGTCGATCCTGGACGCCAGCCTGGAGAACCTCGACGCTTTGCTGGCGGAGGCGGACGACTTGTTTGACCCGGAGCGATTGGCGGAGATCGCCGATGAATCGCGCCGCGACCGGGGTCCGCTGACCTATGATGAAGCGCGCCAGCTCGGCATATTGCAGTGAAACCGGCGCTCATCGGCAGGCAGCTTGGCGACTATACGCTCGTCCGACTGCTGGCGACGGGCGGCATGTCGCGTATCTACGAGGGCGTTGATAAGCGCCTGGACCGCCGCGCCGCCGTAAAAGTCCTCGATCTTGACGCCGATTCTGCGGAAAGCGAAGCCATGAAGATGCGCTTCACCCGTGAAGCGCGCGCCCTGGCGAAGCTGGAACACCCGCACGTCATCCCCATCTATCAGTACGGCGAACAGGACGGTTTTTTCTTCATCGCCATGAAGCTGATCGAGGGGACCGACCTGGCGCAGGAACTTAAAGAACTGAAGCGCCAGAATGTGTACATGGAGCCGGCGCGGGCGCTGCACATCCTGGAGCAGATCGCCCAGGCGCTCGATGCCGCGCACGCCGCGCAGATCATCCACCGCGATGTCAAACCCTCCAATATCCTGATCGACCTCAATGACCGCGCCACGCTCAGCGATTTCGGGCTGGTCATTCAGCCGTCGGTGGATTCGACCTACGGCACGGCATTCGGCACGCCGCGCTACATCTCGCCGGAACAGGCGACCGATTCCAGCCTGGCGGTGACTCAGAGCGACATCTATTCCCTGGGCATCATCGTCTATGAGCTGCTGTCCGGTCAGACGCCGTTCGACGGTAAGTCGGCGATGGAGATCGCCCTGAGTCACATCAACGATGCCCCACCGCCGCCGCGCTCGATCAACGCCCTGATCCCGCTGGAAGTTGAGCGCGTGGTGCTGAAGGCGCTCGCCAAGGACCCGGCGCGGCGCTACAGCAGCGCGGTGGAGTTCATCGCCGCCGTGCGCAAGGGCTATCGCGATGCCGGCATCGTCGCCGACGATACGACCGGCTTGGGACGCACCAAGGCGCTGCCGCCGATCCCCCAGGGGGTCCGCGCCTCGCAGGATCAGAAGCGGGCTGCCCGCCGGCGGGCGCGCGGCGGAATCGCCGCCGGCGTCGTGCTGCTGACGGTGCTGGCGCTGGCGGTGATCCTGGTCAATCTCATCGGCAGCAGCCCCGGCGGGACGGTCGGCGCTGCTGCCACGACTGCTGCGACCGCCGACAGCATCACCACCGCCCTCGCCGTCCTGCTGGACGATTCCGCGACGGCTGAGGCAGAGACCGCGGCGACGGTTCCGTCGTCCATGCCGATGCTCTGGCAGGAGACGGCAGCGGCGATCCTGCTGGTCTATGACGACAGCGCGCTGACCCTGGTCAACATGTCGGAAGTCGAACTTGCCGTCACCGGCGTCGAACTGGCGCAGGGGGAGGCGCAGATCTTCAGCGGCGAACGTATCCCGCGCGGAGTCCTGGAGGCGGGCGCGTGCTTCCGCATCCGCCTGCAAGAACGGCAGGCGGATCTGCCCGACGCCTGCGCGCTGCTTCAGGCGGAGATCGCCGTGCGCGACGCCTCGGCGCTGTTCTGGCGCGACGCTGGCGGCGCTGCCGGGTTTACGCTGCGCATCGACGGGCAGTCGGCGGCGCAGTGCGAAGCCGTCCCGCGCGGGGAAAGCCGCACCTGCCGGACGGAGACCTCCCCCTGAGTTCGTCTCCACATTCAAAGGGGCTTCACCGCCGCTTCGGTTTGCCTGTGTCGGGGTCGTAGAAATCCCAGTCGTCTTCAGCGGCGGGTGTTCTGCGTTTGGGAGTGCGTTCGCCGCGCATCAGACCCTTGAAGTCGTCATCTGCGCCGGAGCGGCGGTCTTCCAGGATGACGCGCGTCGTCCTGACCGGCGGCTTCCCCCGGCGCTCCTGACGGTCCAGCACCCAGCCGAGCACGCCTTCGATGATCCCCATGATCAGTGCGCCGACGACCGCCCAGCCAAAACTGTCGATCACCAGCCGCCCGCCGGTCAGCGTGCCGGTCACGTCCGAAAACGACGCCGCCAGCGCCAGCATCGCGCCGTCGATGACCAGGATGATCAGTCCGAGGGTGAGGAAGATCAGCGGGCAGGTCAGCAGTTTGAGGATCGGTTTGATCAGCACGTTGGCGACGGCGAACGCCAGTGCGACGACGATCACGGTCGGCAGCTGATTGCCGATGATGCGCACGCCGGGCAGCAGCCCGGAGGTGATCACGGCGACGGCGATGGCGTTGATCAGCAGTTCGAGCATCCATCCACGCATGGTCATCACCTCAACTTCACCAGAAAAAGCTGAGGACGGAACGCAGCCCAATGCTTGCGGCTTCGCCCCGTCCTCAGGTTGACACTACTATCTCATGTTCGTTACTGACGCCGCCTGTTACCGCGCAGTGCGAAGAACAGCAGCAGCAGGATGACCAGCGCGGCGAGCGCGACCAGCAGCAGCGGCACAATATCGCCGCCCGTCGGCGGGCTGTCGGCGGTGATCGGTGTGAGCGTGCCTTCTGCCGTCGGGGTGACCTCTTCGGTCGCCGCCTGCGCGCCGCCATCCAGCGGAGTCGCCGTCGGGGCAACCGCTGTCTGCTGAGCGCTCAGCGTCTGCTCGGCGCTCTGGGTTTCGACGACGGCGGTCGCGGCGACGCGGGTCTGTGCCCCTTCGGTGCGGGCGACGTCGGTCTGCATGACCATCGTCGCGCCGTCGTCGGTCGCCATCAGCGCGGCGCGCTGGGTCGCCTCTTCGATGATGGCGGTGGCGGTCACCGCCAGCGCACTCTCCTCGGCAGCGGTGGTCGCCGCCGCGTTGGCTTCTGCCTGCGCCGTTTCAGTGGCGATGGCTTCGGCGATGGCAGTCGCCGTCTCGTCGGCGAACAGCGTAGACTGCGCCTGAGTCGCTGCCTGATCGGTCGCCGCGATGGCGGTCGCCGCGTCGGCAGTCTGCTGCGCCGCCTGGGTCTGCTCGGCGGACCGCGTCGCCTCGGCAGCGGCTTCCTCCGCCATCGCGGTGGCGGTCGCGGCGTTCTCCGCCGTGATGGTCACTTCCGCCTCAGCGGTGGCAGTGTTGATCGCCGCCTGAGTCGCCGCGATCTCCGTCGCGGCTGACCGGGTGCTGCGCGCGTCCTGGGTCGCCTGGGCGTTCTGGCGCGCTTCGGCGTTGGAGGTCGCCAGCGCGTCGCGGGTGGCGACCTGAACCGTCGCCTGTATGTCAAGGAGCTGCTGCTGGTTTGTCGCCGTCGCGCCGGCGCTCTCGGTCGCCAAACGCTGGGCTTCTGCGGTCAGGGCGGCTTCGCCGGTGACGGTCGCCTCGGCAGCTGCCGCCGTCGCCGAAGCGGCGAGGTTGGCGGCGGCAGTCTGCTCGGCGGCTTGCGATGCCTCGGCGTCAGCCGTCTGAGTTGCCGCGAGGTTGGCGGCGGCGGTCTGCTCGGCGGCTTGCGATGCCTCGGCGTCAGCGGTCTGAGTCGCCGCGAGGTTGGCGGCGGCAGTCTGCTCGGCGGCTTGCGATGCCTCGGCGTCAGCGGTCTGAGTTGCCGCGAGGTTGGCGGCGGCGGTTTGCTCGGCGGCTTGCGACGCCTCGGCTTCGGCGGCTTGAGTCACGGCGTTCGCTTCCGCCGTCTGTGTGGCGGCGAGGTTGGCGGCAGTGGTCTGCTCGGCGGCTTGCGACGCCTCGGCTTCGGCGGTCTGCGTGGAGGCGGCATTGACTGCTGCCTGTTCGGCGCTGGCGGTTGCCGACGCCGCTGCGACCGCCGCCGCCGCGTCAGAGGTCTGGGTCGCTGCGATCTGTGCCTGATCGGTGGCGGCGGCGCTCAGCGCTGCTGCCGTCGCCGAAGCTTCGGCGAGCGCTTCGCTCGTCCGGGTGGCAGCGATGACGGCTGCCTGAGTCGCTTCTGCGACCACCTGCGCCGTCCCGGTGGCGTTCTGAACGACGGCGGTCGCCGTCGCCTGGGCGATGAACTCCGCCGTCTGGGTGGCGGCGATGACCGCCGCCTGTGTCGCCGTCGCTGCTGCGGCTTCCGCGCTGACGGTGGCATTGATGACCGCCTGAGTCGCGGTCGCCTGCATCTGCGCTAGGGCGGTTGCGCTGGCGGCGGGCGCGGGATCGATGGTGAAGGGGATCGCCAGGGTGTTGGTCTGACCGCTGGCGTTCTGCGCGCCGATGTTCAGCGTATGTTCGCCGGGCGGGTAATCGAGCACGCGCAGGGTGAAGACAGTCGGGTCACTTTCCAGGGCGGCGGCGGTTTCGCTATCCACCAGCGCCACCGCGTCAGTGATCGGCGTCTGTGAGACAAAATCGACCATGATTTCGACATCACCGGTCAGGTTCGCGCCCTCGGCAATGCCTTCGACGCGAATCTGCGGCGGCAGCGCGCCGATCAGCACGGTCACGCGGGCTTCGCCGGTCACGCCGTTGTCGGTGGTCGCCGAGACGACGACATCTGCCGCGCCCGGCGGCAGGACCATCGGATCAATGCCGATCAGCCCGGAGGTGTCGCGGGTCAGCGGGGTGTCGCCCGCCGCTGCCGTCAGGGCGGTGACTGCGCCCTGCCCGGTGACCGTGACAGTGAAGGTGGTCGGTTCGGTGATGCTCTGCCCATCTTCCAGCCCTCGGATGGTCACCACCGGGATGACGGCGGCGACGTTGAAGGGGATGAAGCCGACGGCTTCGCGCCCGCCCTCATTGTGGACCGTGATAACTGCCTGATGCTCACCAGGGGGGAGCTGGATCGGATCGACGGTGAAGCTGTACGGCTCGGTCAGGGCGACCGCCGCCTGATCGTCGATGGCGACGCTCACGTCGGTGATCGGGGTTTGCCCGCCGACGATGATCGCCACCGTGACCGCTTCGGCGATTTCGCCCAGACTGGCGAGATCAGGATCGAAGCTGACGGTTGGGGGCAGCGCACCGATCAGCACCGTGCCGGAGGCGATGCCCACGTCGCCGTTTTCGTCGGTGGCGGCAACGCTCAGGGGATAGCTGCCGGGCGCGAACTGCGCCGGGTCAATGGTGAACGTGAACGGACCCTGGTTCAGGGTCACTGGCTCGGCGTCGTCAAAGGCGAAGCTGACGCCGGTGAGCGCGTCATCAGCGAGGACGTTCGCCGTCAGCGTCGTCGGGACGATGATCGGGTCGGTCGGCAGATCGGGCAGGCTGACGACCGGCGTCGGGATCGGCGCGCGCAGTTCGGCGGTCGCTTCGTCCGACCCCGCCGGGGTGGTGACGCGGATGCCGAAATCGTAGGTCGTACCGTCGAGCGGCACATCGGCGTTGAGGGTGATCACGTACTGACTGCGGAGGAGGGCTGCCAGTTCCGTGTAGATGGAGTCAAGCTGTTCAGGGGTGGGCGATTCGTAGAAACGGGCGTTGGTGCTGTCGGCGAGGTTTTCGAGATAGGTGCGGTCGGCGCCGAAGCCGAGACCGATGGTATAGACGGGCACGCCGCGCGTCAGCGCTTCCAGGGCGGCGGCGTCGCGTTCCACCGTGCTGTTGCCGCCATATTCCGCGCCATCGCTCAACAGGATGACGACGCGGCGCGAAACCGGCGCTTCCGCCGCCAGGCGCACAGCGTCATAGCCCGCCTGATAGAGCGCCGTCTCGCCGCCGGATGCCGCGTTGTCGATGGCGGCGAGGATGGCGGCTTTATCGGTCGTGAACGGCTGCACGACGTTGACGCCGGTGCTGAAGGTCACCAGCGCGACCGGGTCGCCTTCGCGGACGTTCTCCACGAATTCGCGGGCGGCAGCTCTGGCGCGCCCGATGGGTGAGGTTTCTTCGACCACGCCGGACATGCTGCTGCTCACATCGAGGACCAGCACGGTGGCGAACGGCAGATCGTCGTCGGTGATGTTCTGCACCTCGACGATCTCGCCGACCTGCGCCAGCGAACCGGTGAGGGCGAAGTCAGCGGCGGTCAGCCCGCCGATCGGCTGTCCCAGGTTGTCGTAGACGTTGGCGGTAACGACGGCGGTGGGCAGTTCCGTTGCATTCACCCCGGTGATCTCAATTCGCACCGCACTGCTGTCCTGCATGGCAAACAGCGTGACGGGCAGCAGCGCCGCGACGAGAAATAACAGCGGCAGGAGTTTCTTCAAAATGCGCCTCCCCCAATCAGTTGATGGCGTCCATGAATATTCCGAAAACACAACCATCAATTGTAAGGGAGTCTGTTCGATTTGGCGAATTGCACAATTGACGAAAAAATGGTGCTAGACTAGTCACACAGGCTGTCCTTAAGGAACTTGGCGGATGGGAACGATAGCCGGGGTATGGCATCGTCAGCATGGCGATTCTGTGCGTGGCAGCGCTCAGGCGCAGGTTGACGGAATGCTGCGTTCGATGCGCGACCGCCTTGCTGATACCAACGAGAGTTGGGGGTTAGCACAGATCGCCCTGGGCTACCGCAGTCCCCTGGACATGAACGATTTTGCCCATCAAGAAGGGACGCCAGCGAGAGTCGCAGTCCTTGACGGGTATCTGCACAATCGCGATGCGCTGTGCGCAGAACTCGGCATTTCCGCTCAGACGGCATCCGATGGAGCCATACTGCTGGCAGCCTATGCTCGTTGGGGTTTTGACTGCGCCAGCCGCATCCTGGGCGAATTTGCCTTCATCATCTGGGATGCAGCGCTCTCGCTTTGCTTCTGCGCTCGTGATCCGTTTGGGGCGCGCCCGTTCTATTATGTTCTCCACCCAGGTCTGTTCGCTTTTGCCAGCGAGATCAAGGCGCTGTTGACACTCCCGTCTGCGCTCTCTCGTGCGCGTTTCAACGAGGCGCGCATTTTCGCCTTCTTCGTCGAAGACTTCAGCGACCAGGAAAGCACCTTTTTTGAAGGCGTGCAGCGCCTCAAGCCGGGACACACGCTGATTGTGCGTGAGGGAAACGCTCAGCTCAGTCCTTTCTGGCAGTTGAACCCCGATTATCGCCTCGCGCCGATGTCCGACGAGGCGTACGAAGCCGAATTTCGACATCTTTTCCTGGAGGCAGTCGCTGCCCGGCTCGGCAGTCGTTCGCCGGTAGGCATTGCTCTGAGCGGCGGACTGGATTCATCATCCCTCGCCTGTGCCGCCGATTATGTGCTCGCAGAGCGTGGTGTTGTCCCAGGCGAGCGGCTGCGCGCCTATTCCGTGCTGTACAGCCCCACCGTCTCCGGGTTCAGTGAAGCGGCTTACGTTCAGGCCGTCGTCACGCAGAAACAGATCGCCTCGACCGTGATCGATGGGGAGGCGACGCGGCATTCCCTGTTTGTGCCAGATGTCATCGCGATCATGGATGATCTCTACGTCAGCATGGGATACTCGGTGCTGTGGAAGGCGCTTCAGGCGGCACAACGCGATGGTATCCGCGTGCTGCTTGATGGCACAGATGGAGATACCGTCGTCACCTACGATCCGGTCTACCTTACCGAACTCGCCGGGCAGTTTCGCTGGCTGACCGGACTGCGGGAAGCGCGGGCGTACGCCCGCCGCTTTTACCTGGGACGAGTTAGCGCCTGGTCGCTGGTTCGCCGCCACATGATTCAGCCCTATGTGTCCGGGGCGCTCTCTCTGCTCAGAGCGCGTCTGCTTCGCGGTTCTGATCCCCGTCCACAGGATGCCGTGCCGCGCCTGCTGAATCGAGACTTTGCGCGGCGGGTCGATGCCGCCGAACGGCTGTCTGCCCGATGGCAGGGTAGGCGTCAGCACCGCCGTGTTCGCGAATCCCATTATGCTGCCCTGATGCACGGCAGTTCACATGGGCTGGAATATCTTGATCTGCTCGCCAGCCGCTTTGGCATTGAGCCGAGATATCCCTACTTTGACACCCGCCTGGTGACGTACAGCTATGGGCTGCCAAGAGAGCAGCGCGTACGCGATGGCTGGAATCGTCGGATTGTTCGGCGCGCTCTGAGCGATCTGCTGCCGCTCGAGATTGCGCAGCGCAGCAGCAAGTGGATTCCAACGAAGAATCATAATCATATATTATTGAACTATGAACTTGACTTCATTAAAAACTCGCTATATAGTGTTTCTAACAATAATCTTTCGGCTTATCTCGATACCAACTATATCCAGCACTTATTCCGGCAGTTCGAGAGCACTGGCGACGCTGGCATTGGGCTATCCCTGTGGTCCGTTTCGCTTTTTGCCCTCTGGCTCAACAAATGGCAGGCATTTTCAGGGTAAGGAGCAGATATGAGTACTGTGAATCCCTCCCGTCCGAACGAACCTCGCAGGAAGAAACCGTATACCACCCCGGACTTGCACAGAATCGGAAGCCTGGAAAAGGTCACCATGTCCGGGATTTCCGGACCCCGTGAGAACCCGTTCATTTCGACCCGTATTCGTACCACCGGACTGCCGGGGTCGTAGACTCCGTTCATGCCGTTCTATCGTGCTTTTGGGCTGCTGATCCAGTCAGAATTTGCCTTGAGCGAACCGTCAGCCGCTGCATCAGACGCAGCGGCTGATTTGTTGATCAGCTGCGTGGCTCCTGAACCGGGGACGCCCATCCCATTCATCGAGGAAGATTTCATGAATGTGGACAACGATGGCGTCCTGCTGTACTACACGGCGGCGGGGAGTTTTCGCATCAGCGAAGGACGGCGGATCGCGATTGATCCTCTGCCTGGGGCTGATCCGCGCATGATCGAGCACCTCCTGTTGGGTCCCTGTATTGCGGTTGCGCTGCATCAGCGCGGTTATCTGGTGCTGCACGGCAGCGCGGTTGAGACAGCTCCAACTTCGGCTGATCGATCAGCGGTGGTTTTTGTCGGATGGTCTGGACAAGGGAAATCGACGCTGGTTGGCGCGCTTCGCCGGCGGGGGCATCGGGTGCTTGCCGACGACATCACGCCTGTTCTGGTGCGCGATGGCGATGTGCCGGTGATGCTGCCGGGATTGAGTCGGCTCAAACTATGGCCCGAAGCGGCGGCGGCGCTGGGTGATGACCCTGAACACCTGGCGCAGGCTTTCCCAAAAATCGAGAAACGTCTGCGCCAGATCGAAACGCCATCTCAGCAGCCCATCCCTGTTCGGGCGATCTTTCTGCTGGATAAGGGGGAACAGCACCGCATTGAGGCGCTGGGCGTGCAGGAGGCGTTCATGGCGTTGGTCAATCACACCTACACCGTCCCGCTCGTGCGCATGGCGGATACGGCGCGCGATCACTTCGCGCAGTGTGAGGCGCTGGTCAGAACCGTGTCCGTCTACCGTCTGATTCGGCATTGGTCGCTGGACACGCTCGATGCGCTGGTGACACTGGTGGAACGCAGCCTTGTTTGACCTGTTTCCGCAGGACTATACCGAGACGATACGTTTCCTGATCGCCTGCCTGAGTCCTGAACCTGTTTCGCTGGATGTCGATGCCTGGCGAGCGCGCGTTGATGGCTATCGCCTGGCAGCCTACGCCGTCGATCATGGGACTGCCGGACTCCTGCGCCGCCGTCTCGCGGGTCTGGACCTGCTGCCCCCGCTCGCGCTTGCCCGCCTGGACAGCGTTCAGCGTCAGAACGACACCTTCACTCGCCTTGTCGTTGCTGAGCTGGTCCGACTGCTGGAAAGCGCGCACCGCAGACACCTTCCACTGATTCCGATCAAAGGTCCGCTGCTGTCATCCCTCCTCTATGATGATCCTGCTCTGCGCATCAGCGGCGATCTCGATCTGCTGACGACGCCGGAAACCATGCCGGCGGCGCTCGAATGGTTGGGGACCCAGGATTATGAAGCGGTGGAGTCCGATGCCGCAGCGAGGCATTCGGTGGTCTTTCAGCATCATCACAGCCGGCTGATCATCGAGCTGCACGAGATGCTGCTGCCGCCGGTCTACGATGGACTGATGGATGACGCCGGAGTCTGGCGGCGGCTTCAGACCCTCCCGGCGTTCGAACGTGAGATACAGACCTTATCGCCGCCTGATCTGCTGCTCTATCTGTGCCTGCACGGCAGCAAACACTGCTGGTTTCGCCTGTCGTGGATCGTGGATATCGCCTTTTACGTGCAGCGCGTGCCGCCCCTGGACTGGGAAAATCTGCTGGCGGAAGCGTCACGGCGCGGCAGCCGGCGGATGCTGCTGTTGGGCTTAAGGCTGGCACAGGTCTGCTGGCAGATACCTCTGCCGACCACTGTCACCCGCCAGATGCAGGCGGATGCCCCCCTGGAAATGCTGACCACACAGGTTATGTCCCGGTTATTTGCGCCGGACTCGCTGGCGGCGTTCACCGATCCGAAGTTTTACCATCCATTTCAGATGGCGCTCCTGGAGCGCGAGTCGCATCGGGAACGTTACCGAAAAGCTTACCCGAACACAGCGACCGGCGCGCCACCCGTGTAGCCAGCGGGCAAACCACACTGGAAAACCCGGTGCTATAATGCCGGCATGACCCATCGCCCATGCAGGAGGACGCCGGTATGGAACTTTCACACGACGAAGTGCGCCGAATCGCCGAACTGGCGAAACTCGATCTGACGGACGCCGAGGTGGTCCTCTTCGCCGGTCAGCTTTCGCACGTGCTGGATTATTTCCAGAAGCTTCAGCAGGTGGATACGTCGCACATCCCGCCGACCGCCTCGGTGCTTCCGCTGAAGAACGTCTTTCGTGAAGATGTCGCCGGCGCGCCGCTCACGCCGGAGCAGGTGGTCGCCAACGCCGCCTACGCGGTCGAAAATCAGTTCCTGGTGGAAGACGTGTTCGGCGAGTGATTGACGCCGGATGACAGCCGATTACAGCGGACTCTTGCCGCGTCTGGAGCGGTCAGGCTGCCGCCATTCTTGCAGCACTTCGATCAATTTGGTCCACTCTGAAGAGGGTTCCTCCGCTGTGCCGCTGAAGGTGCGGAAGTGCCGCTCATTCCACGCCGTTCGATAGCGGTGGAGCTTGCGCCCGATCCAGGTCAGCCGGTCTCTGAAGCGCCTGTTGTGGTCGCAGCGCGCCGCGTTCAGCCAGTAGCGCAGCGCCTTGGTCAGATGATCATCGATCACCATCGCCTTACGCGCTGCAAGCAGATTCTGGGCTTCCAGCTCGGTGGACTGCCAGAGCCGTTCGAGCATGGTGAGATGCAGGCGGGTCAGGTGATAGTACAGGATGGCGCTGTCCTGGTCGTGTTTCAGCGCCTCTTCCGCGATCAGTCTGCGCGCTTCTTCCAGTTCTCCCAGGTACGTCGCCGCATCCCCAGGATCGGCGGTCAGATAGATCAGCCATGCCTTAGTATCAAGAAACTGAGCGAGGTACTGTTTGTAGCGCTCGTGATAAACAGTGAGTGTGGCCGGCGACATCGCGATCAATTTCTGAGCCGTCTCGATGGCGCGGTCGATCCGAGCGATGTACTCCGACCGGTTGGCGGAGTTCACCAGCTGCAGCTGCGTGGCGCTGTAGACGTAGGTGTTGTTGACGTGGCAGTAC
>JAEURA010000337.1 GCA_016789005.1 Anaerolineae bacterium | reverse complement strand
AGAGGGGCAGGGGGTGAGGTTGTGTGAAAACCGGGTTTGCAGACACGCTCTAGTTGATGACGTTCTCCGCCGGGACGAAGACGTTGGTCGCCTGGCAGGCGATCCACACCTCGACGAAGCCATCTTCAGCCGTGCCGGTATACCAGGTCTCGCCCGCCGGCAGGTTGAAGCCGGTGTAGGCGTCCATGCTTGCCTTGAAGAAGGTCAGCGCGCCGGCAGGGATGGAGCGAACCACGAAGCCCGCTGGAATGGGGTTCGGGCAGTCGGCGGAGGCTGCCACAGGAGCCGTCCACTCGGAACCACTGCAATTGCCGAAATCCGGATTATAAGGATCTTCATCGTCATAATAGGTGCCGCCGCTGGCGGCTGAGTAGATGTAGACGCCGATACCGGGTGCGCCCTGGGCAACCGGACCGATGGTCATGGTATAGGCAACCGTCGCGCCTGCGGCAGTCGCCCCGCCGACCGCATATTCCAGGACGCCGTCGTCCCAGATCTGCACGTAGTAGTCGCCGGCATCCTGAACGGTGAAGGTGACCGTCAGGGTGCAGTCAGCAGTGTTGACGACGAGGCTGTCGATGGTCGCGCCCTGTGCCGCCATCGATGGCAGTGCCGCGACGAACAAACCGATAATCAGTGCGAGCATGACGCCCAAACGCAGGAAACGCATATCGCCTCCCAAAACAGGTACACTGGGTAGCTCAGTTGACCCACGTTCCTCATTATAAGCCAGAAACCCCTCGGGTCGCAATCGAGTCTGTAATTAACGAGCGGTGTTATGCACGTATAGATCGCGCTGGTTCCTCGGCGAAGGCTTGTGCGCTATGAACAAGAGGATTGTGACGGAGATCGCCATGAAGTCTATAATCGGGTCTTTCGGATGGACGTGACCGCTGTCGGGGAAACTATGTCAAGCCAACTGATCACTTCACCTCTTTCAGACGACGGCGCGATCTGCCACTGGCTGAGCGCCGGCGTCTACACGACCCCGCTGCGTCATCTTGCGGAACACGTTCGCGAAAGCGGATCTCCCTTTGGCTGGGGCGGCAGATGGGCAATGAACTTCTGGGCGTTTGACCCGGAGGTTGCCGATCTCAAGCTGCGCGCCTATCGGGGGCTGCCCGCTAGCGAGGTTCAGAGTCAACCCCTGGACACTGCCGAGCCTGTTCTTGGCGGTCCCGCGCCGGGCGGCGGAGTCTGGCGCTACGCCGAGGCGGAAGAAGACAACGTGATTGACTTCAGCCGGTTCAACTTTAACCCGACGCTGATGGAAGGATGGCTGTGCGCGCTGATCGACTGTCCGGCGGATGCGGCGCTGTGGGTTAAGGTGCTGACCATCGGACCGGTGCGGCTGTGGCTCAACGGGCAGTGCGTGGACGACTTCGCCGAACACTTCAGCTACGTCGCCCTTCAGCGTGTGCCGGTCCGCCTGAAACTGCGCGCCGGCTTGAACACGGTGCTGCTGCACGGGGCGATGCTCGGTTGGCGGGAGGCTCGGCTGGCGCTGGGGCTGCGCCTGCTCAACGATCCCGAATCCGGCAGGCTGCCCGACGGGTTGAGCGTGCGTCTGCCCGTCGGCGCGTATGACACCGACGTTTGGGAGATGACGGCGGCGCAGATGAAGCAGGTGCAGGTGCGCGCCTTCGCTTTTCCGACCCTTCCCGGACATCTGTGGTGTGACCCGTCGGCAGAGGCTCCGATCACCGTCGATGTCGAAGTCGGCATCCCCATCCCGGATACGCCCTGGGCGAAGCTGATCGGGCTGACGCTGCCGCGGGGTCGGGCGCGCCTGACGCTGGAGCCGGGGAAACCAGCCGATCTGCCGATCACGCCGGAACTGGCGGAGGCATTCGCTCATCTGCCGGGCGAAAATGCGCTTTCCCTGGTCGTCCAGCCGATCAACGGCATCCCGCTGGAAGTGCGCCGCGAGATCTGGGCGAGCGCCAACGCTTACAGTCGTGCGCCCTATGGAACCTACGACGAGCGCATCGCCGAGGCGCGGCGGCATCTGGCGTCCATGCCCTATGACGTGCCGGCGTCGATGGCAGCGGTGGCGACCGGCTCGGCGGCGCAGATCGATTCTAATGCCGTCGCCGTCGCCTGCGCTTTCCTGAACGACCGCGCCGACTGCGCCGACTTCTACGCCGTTGGGCTGCTGGCGGCGCTGGAATGGTACGGCGGCAGTCCGGCGCTGAAACAGGAAGACCAGGCGAAGATCGAAGACGCCCTGCGGCGCTTCAAGTACTGGATCGACGAGCCGGGTATCGACGCCATGTGCTACTTCACCGAGAACCACCAGATCCTTTTCCACGTCACGCAGTATCTCGCCGGTCAGCGCTACCCCGAATGGACCTTCGACAACAGCGGGCTGACCGGCAGAGAGCAGCAGGCGCTCGCGGCTCCGCGCATTGATGCCTGGATACGGCGGCGGCTGCGCGGCATGTTCAGCGAATGGGATAGCAACGCCTATCTGACGCTCGACGCCTTCGCCATGCTGGCGCTGGTCGAATTCGCCCGTGACGAGGCGCTGGTTCGGCTGGCGGGGCTTCTGCTGGACAAGGTCTTCTTCAGCCTGGCGGCGCAGACTTACCGGGGGACGCTCGGCAGTTCACATGGACGGTGCTACACCGTCGCCCTGAAGTCGGCGCGGGTCGAAAACACCTCGCCGCTGTGCCGCATCGCCTTCGGCATGGGCGTCTTCAACGGCGAGACGCGGGCGACCGGGCTGCTGGCGCTGGCGCAGCGCTACCGCGTGCCGGAGATCATCCAGCGTATCGGCGCGGACGTGGACGCCGTCGTCACGACGCGGGCGCGGGCGTATGGCGCCCTCACGGCGGAGTCTGATATGAAACCAGGCATCTGGGACGTCCGCACGATCACCTATCGCACCCCTGACGGCATGCTCTCCGCCGCCGTCGATCACCGACCGGGCACGATGGGCATTCAGGAGCATCTGTGGCAGGCGACCCTGTCGCCAGAGGCGGCGATTTTCACCACCTATCCCGGTAACGCACAGGAACATGGCAATGCCCGCCCGAACTTCTGGGCTGGATCGGCGCTGCTGCCGCGCGTCGGCATGTCCGGGCGCGATCTGATCTGCCTGTACCGCCTGGGACTGGGCGCAGGCATGGGATTCACACACGCCTACTTCCCGACGCAGGCTTTCGACGAGTGGTGCATCGACAGGGGGTGGGCATTCGCCCGCGTCGGTGATGGCTACGCGGCGCTGTGGGGTGATGGCGATCTGATTCTGACGGTGAGCGGGCGGCACGCCCATCAGGAGCTGCGCAGCAGTGGCGCGGGGCAGGTCTGGTTGTGCCGGCTGGGACGCCGGGCGGACGACGGCGATTTCGCGCAGTTCTGCGCAAGTCTGGCGGCGACCGCACCACAGGTGGACGCCGACGGGATCGGCATCCGCTGGACGACTCCTGACGGGCGTCGGCTGGCGTCTGACTGGGACGGCACGTTCACCGCGAACGGGACCGCCGAGCGCTGGGAGGACTTCCCGCACTACGCCAACGCCTACACGGACACTCCGCATGGCGCAGAGTCGATGACCATCCGCTTGCAGGGCGAGACGCTGACCCTGGATTACGGCGGCTGAGAGCGTATCTGATAATTCATCAGCGCTCTCGTAGGGGCCTCTCGCGAGCCGCCCGCACTGCCTGAAAAATTGTCACGGTTACGGCGGGCGCGTCGCGACGCGCCCCTACCAAGGGCAATTTTCAAACACCCTCTGATCGCTCGATGCACTGCCCTCGCCGCATACACCGCAGCGAGGGCAGTCCGCAGGCGGTCAGGGCATGGTCTCGCCGACCTGCCCGAAGTTCGCCGCCAGCAGCGAGAAGTCGCTGATACTCACGGTCTGGTTGTTGTCGAAGTCGGCGCGGGCGTCATAAGTCGCGCCGCCTTCCGACGCGCCGAAGCTGGATGCCAGGATCGAGAAGTCGCTGACATTGATGACGTTATCGTTGTTGGCATCGCCTTCGCGCAGCAGTCCGAAGTCGATGACGTTGTTTGCGCCGTCCAGCTGCGTAGCGATCAGCGCCGCCAGGGTGTGATCGTGCTTGACCCACAGCAGATAGCTGCCCGGCGGAATGCCGTTCGGAGTCGTCCCAGAGAAAACCATCGTTCCGGCATTGTCGGTGGTGACGTAGGCGTCGTAGATCGCCGCGCCGCCACCGCCGGGGACCACCCGCACCCGCACCGGGACGATCCAGCGCGCATCGGGCGGCGTGCCATGACCCTCCAGGGTAACGTCACCGACGACCGAGGCGTGCGGATCGCTCAGACCGCCGTCCTGCCACAGATTGTTCAGGCTGCCCGTCGCAAACATGCGGGTATCTGAGCAGCCCAGCCCGTTGCCGGTACTGGTCGGGTTGATGTCGCTGTCGACCGAGTCGTCGAAGAGGATGAGGGGATCGAGTTGATCCTTGAGCGTGATGGTCTCGCCGGTGTAGGTCGTCACGCAGATATGGTAGTTGCCCTCTTCCGGGGCGACCAGCGTGTAACTGCCGAAGCGGTCGGTGGTGGTGCTGGCGGCTGTAAAGGGGATTCCAAACAGGAAGTAACGCAGGCGCACCCGCCTGCCTGCCAATCCGGGTTCGCGGGCATCCTGAATGCCGTTGCCGTCAACGTCATACCACACCTCGCTGCCAACGTTGACCGGGTCGGCGGTGATGATGCCGGCGTCCATGTTGGTCATCGAGATGACGTTGCTGGCGATATTGAAGATGTCGCTGTAGCCGGCATCCGTGCCGGTCGGATTGATGTCGCTGTCTTTGGTATTATCCGCGCCGGCATCTTTCGGCGAGAAATCGTCGGCGCTGGACGGCTTGATCACCCGGATGCGGTAGCTGCCCGGAACCGGTGCAACGACGGTGTAGTTGCCTGTTGCGCCCGTCTCCGTCTCATACAGCATCACGGTTTTGCCGGAATTCCAGAGCTGCACGGTCACGCCGGCGATGCCCGGTTCGCCCGCATCCTGGATGCCATCCTCGTCCAGATCGTCCCAGACGAAGTTGCCGACGTTGATCGGTGTCGGCGTGCGGGTGGGGGTAGGGGTGCGGAACTTGATGATACCGCCGTCGATATTGCTGATGGAGATGACGTTGCTGGCGACGGCGATGATGTCGGTGAAGCCTATGTCGCCGCCGGAGGGGTTGATGTCACTGTCGTCGGTGTCGTCGCCTCCCGCCTGGTCTTTTGGCGAGAACTGGTCGTTGATGCTGGGCAGGACGACGCGCACCCGGTAGCTCCCCGGTCCTGACGACTGGAGCGTGTAAATGCCGCTGGCGTTCGTTACCGCCGTATCCAGCATCACGCTCTTGGCGGAATTCCAGAGCTGCACGGTCACGCCGGACAAGCCGGGTTCGCCGGCGTCCTGCCGCCCGTCCTGATCCAGGTCATCCCACACGAAATTGCCGAAATTGACCGGCGTCGGGGTGCGGGTGGGGGTGGGTGTGCGGTATTTGATGATGCCGCCGTCGATACTGCTGATGGAAATGACGTTGCTGGCGATGGAGATGATGTCGGTGAAGCCGAGGTTTGTGCCAGAGGGATTGATATCGCTGTCGTCGGTGTCGTCGCCCCCTGCCTGATCCTTCGGCGAAAACTGGTCGTTAATGCTGGGCAGCACGACGCGGACGCGATAGCTTCCCGGAGTCGGGGCGACGATTGTGTAGATGCCGTTGGCGTCCGTCGAATCAAAGTCGATCAACGAGGTCTTGGTGGAATTCCAGAGCTGCACGGTGACGCCGGACAAGCCAGGTTCGCCGGCGTCCTGGCGACCATCTTGATCCAGGTCGTCCCAGATGAAGTTGCCGATATTGATCGGGGTCGGCGTGCGCGTCGGCGTGGCGTTGACTCCCACCGCGTCGGTGGCGCGCGGCGCATCGGTGATGACTTCTTCCATGAAGACGATGCCGTCGCCATCGCCGTCGGCAGACTCGCTGTCGGCGGGGGGCGGCGTCTCTGTGCCTCTGCCGCTCGCCGGGAGGGTGGCGTCCAGCGTCGCGGTGATGAAGTAGGTATCACCGTCCGCCTCGACGACATCGCCGGCGTCGGAGGCGCTGGCTGCGGTCAGGCTTTGCTGCGCGGCGATCAGATAGAACAGCGCTGCGCAGGTGAAGCACAGCAGCATGAGCATCGAGAGATTGACTCTGCGCATAAGATACAGTTCCACTCATTTGGGGCAACCACAACACATCTTTTTATGATATGCGAAATGGAGTTACATGCCACTAACCATAGGTATGGGCGATGGGAAACCGCATAGGGAGGAAATGAAGAGACTGGGGAGTGCGCCTCCCCAGCCTCTTCAGATAGATGCTGCCACACGTCGCCCGGCGACGTTTCGGACAGCGGTCATGGAGCGCCGGATTGCGTGAAGCTGCTCGCCAGCAGCGAGAAGTCGCTGATGTTGACGATGCCGTCATCCGTGAAGTCGGCGCGCGGATCATAGCCCGGCAGCCCTTCGGAGGTGGCGAACGCCGCCGCCAGGATGGAGAAGTCGGTGATGTTCACGCCGTTGTTATTGTTGGCGTCACCTTCCATCAGCATGCCGAGATCGACCGGGTTCACCCCGTAATGGAGCAGGACGACGACGGCGTTCGCTAGGCTGTGTTCGCCCTTGACGCGCAGTCGGTAAAGACCGGGCGTGAAGCCGGGCAGGTTAGACCCCGCGACGGTGAAGTGCCCGTTCTGGTCCGTGTTCAGCGGACCGCTGAAGATCACCGCGCCTGCGCCGCCGTCCGCCGTGATGGTGACCTGAAGCGTGATCACCCAGCGCGGATCGGGCGCTATGCCGTGTCCTTGCAGCGTGATCGACCCGGCGACGGTGCGCGCCAGCGTAAAATCGATGTTCGGGAGGGTCTGCCCAAGGCTGACAGCCACCGGCGTGGCGTCGGCGGGCGCGGTGACCCCGTTGAAATACTGGGTGGGGAACACCACCTGGGCGTTGCACATGCCGGTCTCGGCTTTGATGACGTGGCTGCCCGCCGGCACGTAGATGCGGTAGCTGCCATCCGGCTGACTGCACTCCGGGTAGGTTCCGTCGGCGAGCGAGACCGTCACCCCGTCGAGCGGCTGACCGTTTTCATCGGTGACATGCCCGGTGATCACGCCTGCCAGCGGCAGCGAGAAGTTGATATTCGGGGTGGTCGTTCCGGTGGTCACGGCGACCGGGGCTGCGCCATCAAAAGTCGGCGACTGGTTGTAGAACAGGCGCAGGCGATCATCGGGGAAAAGCCAGACCCGATAGGTGTCGGTCACAAGCCCGCCGATCTGGTAGCCGCCGCCGGGACCGGTCTGCGCGCAGAACCAGTTGGGGACGACATCCAGGGTCGCTGCACTGTAATCGATGGCGCAGACCCAGATGCCGGGGAGCGGCGCGCCGTCTTCAGCCGCCGTCACCGTCCCGCTGATGGCTCCGCCCGTGCTGAGCGTGAAGTTGATCCCCGTCACCGGATTGGTCACCGGGTTCACGGGTAAGGTGGTGGCGCTGGCAGGATTAGCCGCTTCCTGCCACCACTCCATCAGGAAGTTCTGCGGGGGTCCAAAGCAGAAGGTCGCCCCGGCGAAGACCTTGTACGTCCCGCCCAGGGGGACCATGAGCGAATAGGTTCCGTCATTGTTGGTGCAGAAGCGGTCGACCACCGGGTCGCCGCCGCCGACTCCGCTGTCCGCGCCCACGCCAACGTTCGCCAGCGGGGTGACGCCGTCCTCGGCGTAAACGGTGCCGCTAATGACGCCGGCAGGCGTGAGCGTGAAATTGATCCCCGTCTGGTTCGGCGCGCCGCTGTTCACCGAGAGCAGTACCGCAGCATCCCAACTCGGCGTTTCCTGCCAGAACTCCTGCATGTAGGTTTTGCTGCTGCACCAGTTGCCGCCGCCAGCGCTCACCCGGAACTGCACGTTGTGGGGGATGCCGAGCAGCTGGTAGGTGCCGTCGGGGTTGGTGCAGCTGCCGATGGTCGTGTTGGCGAAATGGGCGGTCACCGACATACCCCCGATGGGCTGCCCGGTGGCGGCATCGGTGACCATGCCGGACACCGTTCCGCCGGGGGTGAGCGTGAAGTCGATGCCCGTCGGGTTGCGGTTCGCCAGCGTCAGGGTGATCGGCGTAGCGTTCGCAGAGTCCGCCGCTTCCTGCCACCACTCCGCCACGCGGGTTTGATTCTGGCTGGCGCACCAGTTGAAGCTGTCACGCGCTGCCGCCACGCGGATGGGCTGGTTCAGCGGCAGATGCATCAGGGTGTAGTGTCCGTTTTCATCGGTGCACACGCCCACCCAGACTTCGTTGGTGTTGACCGGCATGTTCGCCAGCGGGGTGACGCCGTCTTCGGCGTAGACCGTGCCGCTGATCGTGCCGCCGGGGTCGAGCGTGAAATCGACATCCGGGACGACCGCGCCTGCGGCGACGATCACCGGCGTCGCCAGGCTGCCGTCAAAACCGGCTTCGTCGTAGAATTCCAGCGCGTAGCCCGCGCCTTCGGCGC
Source organism: Anaerolineae bacterium (assembly GCA_016789005.1). Lineage (GTDB taxonomy): Bacteria > Chloroflexota > Anaerolineae > Aggregatilineales > Phototrophicaceae > Flexifilum. The sequence goes on along the minus strand of JAEURA010000337.1, from coordinate 12,138 downwards.
GCACCCGATACGTCCCTGGGGTGATGCCGATCACGGTGAAGCTGCCATCCGGGTTCGACCCCGCGCCGACCCAATCGCCCCCGCTGATCGGTTCGGCGCTGATCCAGACGCTCGTCGTGATGGGTGTCACGCCGTCGCTCTCGTAGACGTGCCCGGTGATCGTGCCGCCGGGGTCCAGTGTGAAATTGATGTTGGTCGGCGGCGGGACGGGGGGGACCAGCACGATGGGGTCGGCGGCATTCTGGTTTTCTTCCTCAAACCAGTATTCTTTCAGGTAACTCGCGCTGCTGCACCAGTTGCCGCTGCCGCCGGCGCTGACCGTCAGCGTGACGTTGAAAGGCAGACCTGTGAATTCGTAGTGCCCGGTGGAGTTGGTGCAGACCTCGGTGAAGAAGCTGCCGCCGTCGAGGACCACGATCATGTTAGGAATGGGATCGCCCGTGACGGAGTCGACCACCGTTCCGCTCAGCGATCCGCCGACTTCAAGGGTGAAATTCCTGCCGGTGACCGGCGATGTCGTGCCGTCCACCAGGATCGGCGCGGCAGCGTCGGCGCTGGCGGCTTCGTGCCACCATTCGCGCATGTAGATTTGTGGACCGCCGAAGCAGAAATTGCTGCCGCCCGCCGCGATCTTGTAAGAAGCGTTGAGGGGGACGACCAGCGTATAGTGCCCGGCGGCGTCGGTGCAGCTGCCCATGCCGCCCTGTTCGACATCCACGCCGATGTTTTCCAGCGGGTCGCCGGTCGTCTGGTCGGTGACCGTGCCGCTGATCGTGCCGCCGGCGACGAGTGTGAAATTAATGTTGGTCGGACCTGGCACGCCGCTGGTCAGGGTGATCAGGTTGGCGAGATGGTAGTAGGGCTGCTCGGACCAGTACTCCTGAAGATACGTTGCGCCACCGCACCAGCTTCCGCTTCCGCCGGCGTGGACGCGGAACTCCATCGCGTAGGGCAGACCGACGATCTCATAGTGCCCGCTGCTGTCGGTGCAGGCGCCAATGCCGAAGCCGTTGAAGTCGGCGCTGACCGAGATGCCTTCCAGCGGATCGCCGGTCGTCTGGTCCGTGACCGTGCCGCTGATTGAGCCGCCGACTGCCAGGGTGAAATTCTTGCCGGTCACCGGCGATGTCGTGCTGTCGACCAGGATCGGCGTGGCGGCGTCGGTGCTGGCGGCTTCCTGCCACCATTCGCGAAGGTAGATTTGTGGACCACCGGCACAGAAGTTGTTGCCGCCCGCTGTGATCTTGTAGGAGGCGTTGAGGGGAACGACCAGTGTGTAGTTCCCGGAAGCGTCGGTACACGCGCCCATGCCGCCCTGTTCGACATCGACGCCGATATTTTCCAGCGGGGTGACTCCGTCCTCGGCGTAGACTGTGCCGCTGATGGTTCCAGACGGACTCTGCGCCCGGGCTGCGGAAGGCGCGCTCACGTCATCGGTCGCTGCACTCGCCACGTCAGGTGAGCTGGCTGCGAAGGAAGAGGCGGTGAACACAAACAGGAGTGCCAGGAGACACAATGAACTGATCGTGAGATTCCGTCGTGCATGGGTCATCGATACCTCCCTTGACGGTATCATTTGAAGAAATAAGGTCAACATTTCAAAGCCATGCGACTCTATTTCTTTGTGAATTACCACACAAGTGATATTCGTCACCTCTCTGTTGTTGTCTGAACTGCCGGCATGTCCTGGTCAGACAAGCGTCGCTTGACTCGCACGCGCCGTTGCGGCTAAACTACTCTCAATCGTTTGAATAATTTCCAAAGAGAGGCGAGCGCGTCAATGCCTGACAAGATTCCCTTCCAGCAGTACGCCGCGACCCGCATCTACACCCCGGCGGTCGCTTATTCTCCCGACGGAAGGCTGATCGCCCATGTGACCAACACCACCGGGCAGTTCAACCTGTGGACGATCCCCTCTGGCGGTGGCATCCCGCGCCAGCTCACTGCCTTCAATGACGACACGGTACGCGGCATCGCCTGGAGACCGGACGGCAAAGAGATCCTCTTCAATGCCGACTCAAACGGCACGGAACAGCACGCCATTTACATCATCCCGTCATCGGGCGGCGTTCCGAAGCCGGTCACGACAGCGAAGGCGCAGCACTATCTGGCGACCACGCCCTATTCGCCTGACATGAAGACCATCGCTTACTGCGGCAACGACGTGACTCCGGAGAACATGGAGATCATTCTGCGCGATGTCGAGACGGGTGAAAGCGGACGCCCGTTCCCGGCGGGTGGGGCGATGTACTTCCCGGCGGACTGGTCCCCCAACGGGCGCTATCTGACGGCGGGCAAGCTGGTTTCGAATACCAAGCAGGACATCTTCATGCTCGACACGGTCGGCGGCGAGGTGCTGCGTATCACTGAAACGGACGACGAAGTGGTGTTCGCGCCCGGACCCTGGCTGCCTGACAGCAGCGGGTTCTACATCGTCACCAACCAGGGGCGCGAATTCACCGGTCTGGCGCTGTATCGCCTCGCCGAACGCGCCTGGACCTGGGTCGAGACTCCCGAACACGACATCGAGCAGGTCGCGGTCTCGCGCGATGGGCGGGTGCTGGTCTGGGCGGTCAATGAGGGCGGCGCATCCAGGCTTTATGGACGGTCGCTGACCACCGGCAACCCGCTGGCGCTGCCCGACATGCCGCTGGGCGTCATCGACGCCATCGACATCAACGCGGATGGCTCCAAGGTGGCGCTGATCTTCGCCGGCGCTAAGGAAGCGCCTAACCTTTACGAGTTCGATCTGCGCAGCGGCGAGATGCTGGCGCTGGGGCAGAGCATGATCGGCGGTATCGACCCGGCAGCGATGGTCGATCCGGAGCTGATCCACTTTCCGACGCACGACGGACGGCAGATTCCCGCATGGCTCTATCGCCCGGTCGCCAACCTGCCCCCCAGCGGCAGGACGCCGGTGCTGCTGTCGATTCACGGCGGACCGGAAGCGCAGGAACGCCCACGTTACAACTATATGGGCTTCTACCAGTACCTCGCCAGCCGGGGCTACGCTGTCCTTGCGCCGAACATTCGCGGCTCGACGGGATACGGGCAGACCTACCAGAAGCTCATCCACCGCGACTGGGGCGGCGCCGAGCTGGGCGACATCCGCCAGGCGGCGGAGTGGCTGCGCGCACAGCCCTGGGTCGATGCCGAGCGGATGATCGTCTTCGGCGGCAGCTTCGGCGGCTTCGCCACGCTCAGCGCAGTGACGCGCCTGCCGGAATACTGGGCGCTCGGCGTGGACATCGTCGGACCGTCAAACCTGATCACCTTCGTCCGGTCTGTGCCGCCGCACTGGCGCAGCTTCACCCGTGACTGGGTGGGTGATCCCGAAGAGGATCGCGATATGCTCATCGAACGGTCGCCGATCACCCACGTCGATGCCATCCGCGTCCCGCTGCTGGTGATCCAGGGCGCCAACGATCCGCGCGTGGTGCAGGCGGAAAGCGACCAGATGGTCGAACGGATTCGTCAGAACGGCGGCGATGTCACCTACTACATCGATCCTGAAGAAGGACACGGCACGACGCGGCGCGCCAACACCCTGAAGTGGTACCAGATGATCGTCGATACCATCGAGGCGAAGGTGCCGAACGACGCCTGACGCCCTGCAACATTGTTCGCGCCGCTGTCGTATAATGCTGTAACAGACAGTCAACGAGGATCACGGAAGTGAGCGACGCGAACAACAACAATCACTACGCGGCGGAGACGCCGGGAGATGCGGCACAGGACAGCCGTCCGAACGAACCGCTGAAGGAGTTCAACGAGCATCTGCGCAAGGCACTGGAAGAGACCGGCAAGGCGCTCGACGCCCTGGTTCCCGATGGCTTCAAGGAGCACAGCGCCGAGGCGCGCCGCGAGTTCGTCAAGGGCGCGAAAGTGCTGGTGGACGCCGCGCTGACGGAACTGGAGAAAACCAGCCGCGAGTTCGACAAGAATTTCGCCCGCCGCCCGGCGCCAACCCCGCCGGCGGCGGAAGACCGTCCGTCATCCACCGGGACCACCAAGGTCAAGGTGCAGGTGGACTGAGCCTGGTCTTCCAGGTGTGGCGTCAGATTCAAGAGGGGCATGGCGTGCGGTGAAACCCCGGCACGCTGTGCCCCTTTCTATACGCTGTGCTGCCCGATCAGGTCTCGACGGCGTAGCCGGCTGCCTGCCAGTCGATGATGCCTCCCAGGTCGTAAATCTGCGTGTAGCCCGCCTGGCTGAGGATCTGCGCCGCTTGGGCGCTGCGGTTGCCGCTGCGGCAGTAGACCACCACGGGCATATCCTTCGGCACGCTGGCGAGGTTGTCGGCAAGCGTCTCGACGGCGATATTGGCGGCATTGGCGATGTGCCCTCCGGCGAATTCCTCCGGCGTACGCACGTCGAGCAGGTAATGCGCGGTGTTGGCTTCGGCGAACTGCGAGACGTAATTCTGCGGTGTGAGATCGGCGACCGCCGCGCTGTTCGATGGGGCGGGCGAGCCGGTGAGCAGGATCGCCGCGATTACCGCGACGGCGGCAAGCGCGATCACCACGCCGACGAGGAGAAGGTTGCTGCGCTGCGGCTGCGCCTTTGCCGGTTTGCGTTTGGTCATCAGAAAACCTCTTGGACATCTTTTGTGAAATCAAGCACAAAAATAGAACGCCGGGCAGCGGCGCGATCTTACCTGCCATGCCCCTACCTTTCGGGGCGCACCCGGCGAGGCGGGACGCGCTACAATACGCCCCACTGAATTATTCTTTCGGCTCAAGGACTGCCAGCATGTTCACACGTTCCGCACTTGAAGCGCACAGCACCGACCTCCGCCAGTTCATCGGCTTCCGCGAATCCACGCTCGCCAACGGTCAGCGGGTCATCGACGCCACCAACAGCAGCGGATTGGATTTCACCCTGCTGCCCGACCGGGGCATGGACATCCACACCGCGCACTTCAACGGCTTGCCCCTGACCTGGATCAGCCAGGGATCGCCTTTTGCCTCCGACTTCGCCGGCTCCTGGCTGCGCCTGTTCAACGGCGGGCTGCTGACGACCTGCGGGCTGCTCCACGCCGGGGCGGCGGACGTGGATCCGGCGACAGGCGAGAAGCGCGACCTGCACGGGCGCTACACCCGGCTGAGCGCCTATGAGATCGCCGCCTGCACGTTCTGGGATGGCGACTCGCTGGTCTCGGAGCTGACCTGCGCCGTCAGCGAAAACGCCCTCTTTGGCGAACAGCTGCGCCTGGAGCGCACCTACCGGCTGGTCGTCGGCGAGCCGTCGGTGACCATCCTCGACCGGGTGGAGAATCGCGGCGATCAGCCGACGCCCTTCATGATCCTCTATCACTTCAACGTCGGTTATCCGCTGGTGCGCGCCGGCGCGCGGCTGATCAGCCCGGCGGAGAAGATCGAGCCGCGCGATGACGCCGCCCGTCCCGGCTTCGACCGTTGGGCGGAATACGACGCGCCGATCCCGCGCTACGCCGAGCAGGTCTTCTTCCACACAATAACCCCGAAGGACGGCATGGCGTCGGTGGCGCTGGTCAATGCCGACTTTGGTCTGCGTGTCGATTGGGACCCGACCTACAGCCCCTATTTCACCCAGTGGAAGAACGTGCGCCAGGGCATCTACGTCAGCGGGCTGGAGCCTGCCAACTGTCTGCCGGAAGGGCAGGCGGCGGCGAAGGCGAACAACCGCCTGGTGACTTTGCAGCCCGGCGAGGCGCACAGCTTCCGCAACGTGCTGACCATCCTGCCGGATCGTCAGGCAGTCGCGGCGGTCGAGGCGGAACTAAACGCCTGGTGAGATCGTCTAATTCCCGTTGAAAACATGCAAGCAGGGGAAGGATCAAGAACGATGACACTCAGTAGTTCGGATCAGCTTCAGCTCGGGGCGCTGCTGCTCGTTCAATCGGGCGAAACAGCGTCGCCGCTGCCGCTGGAACACACCGCCGTCAGCGCCGCCATCACCGGCGGGCTGGCGCAGGTGACGGTCGTCCAGCGTTTCGGCAATCCGTTCGATCATCCGGTCGAAGTGGAATACCTCTTTCCCCTGCCGCATCAAGCCGCCGTCGTCGATTTCACCCTGCGGGTCGGGGACCGCCGCATCAGCGCCGCCGTCAAAGAGATCGAGGCGGCGCGCCAGACATACGAAGCCGCCTCTGCCGCGGGACAGCGCGCCGGGCTGCTGGAGCAGCGCCGCCCCAACCTGTTCGCTCTGCGCCTCGCCAACGTCCAACCCGGCGAAAATGTCATCTGCGAGGTGGTTTACGACGACCGGCTGTCGTTCGAGGATGCCAGCTACACCTTCACCTTTCCGATGGGGATCACGCCACGCTATCACAGCCCGGCGCACCCCGCGCCCGGCGGGAGCGTCGATGTGCCGTACGTCCGGGAGGACTCGCCGGTCGCGCCGGTCGAGATCAGTCTGACGCTGGACGCCGGTGTGCCGATCGGCGACCCGACCAGCCCGTCGCACCCGATCCGCGTCGAGCGTGAGGAGAATGGACGGCTGAAGGTCATCCTTGAAGGACGGCACATCCCCAACAAGGACTTCGTCCTGCGCTACGAGGTATCTGGCAAGACGGTGCAGCCCAGTCTGTGGACGCACCCTGACGGCGCGAGCGAGGCGGCGCTGCTGACGCTGATCCCGCCCCGGCTGAGCGTTGATCTCGTCGTTCCGCCGCGCGAGTTCATCTTCGTGATCGACCGCTCTGGCTCGATGTCCACCGAGCCGATGGACCAGGCGCGGCGGGCGCTCAAAGCCTGTCTGCGGGCGCTCAACCCGGACGACGCCTTCACCATTCAGGCGTTCGATCATCAGATTGAGTGGTTCTACGACAAGAGCGCTCTGGCGGTGACGCAGGAGCACGTCGATCAGGCGGATCGCTGGCTGGACGGCATCGAGTCGCGCGGCGGCACGGAAATCCTGCCCGCCATCGATGCGGCGCTGGCGCTGCCCGCCGACGCCTCTCGCGCCCGCTACCTCGTCTTCCTGACCGACGGATCGGTGAGCGCCGATGACACCGCCCTTCAGAAGGTCGCCCGCAGCGCCGCCAGGGCGCGCATCTTCACCTTCGGCGTTGGACCCTCGGTCAACCGCTATCTGCTCAGCAAGATAGCGGAGTTCGGGCGCGGCGCGGCGGAGTTCATCGGCAGTCACGAACCGATTGAGCCGGTCGTCGCCCGGTTCCAGGACCGGGTCAGCTATCCTGCCCTGCGCGACCTGACGCTGACCGGTCAGGGCGTCGATTTGTGGGATGTCTACCCGGCGGCGCTGCCCGATCTGTACGTCGGTCAGCCGCTCGAAATTGCCGCGCGTCTGCTGCGCCAGCCGGGGCACGCCGAAGCGCCTGCGCTGACGATCCGAGGTGAAGTGGGCGGTGCGCCGCATCAGTTCAGCCTGTCCCTGCCGGCGCCGATTTCTTCCGAACTGGTGGGGCGGCTGTGGGCGCGGGCGCGCGTCGAGTCGCTGCTGGATCGGCTGGTCGCGCACCCGGAGGACAGGGAGACGATCCGCCAGCAGGTGATCGCCCTGGGACTGAGCGCGCGGCTGGTCACCCCGTACACGTCGTTCGTCGCCGTCGACAGCGAGGTCACGACCGGCGGGACGGCGGAGACCGTGCTCGTCGCCCAGCCGCTGCCCGAGAATCTGGAATGGGACAATTTCGTTGGCGGGGCTTCAGGTTTCATGGCGATGTCTGCACCTGCGTCTCCGCCCGCCAGCATGCCCCAGCTTCACTTCATGCGAACCCGCAGCCAGCCCTTAGGGTCGGTGGGAAGCGGCGCGCGGGACAAACAGGTCCTTGCCGATGCCATCACACCGGAGTACGAGCGGCGGTTCTCGAGGGGAGAAGCCGCAGGTCAGGAGACCGAGGAGGACCGCCTTCTCGCCGCGCTGGATCAGAAAGCCGCGCAGCCTCATGCCGCGAGCATCGCGGCTATTGTGGACGTTGCCCAGAAGCCCGGCGCAGCGGTGCTGCAAGCGCTGGCGAGCACGCAGCGGGTGGACGGCAGTTGGGATGATAACCCTGTGAAGACCGCCGCCCGGCTCGCCCTGTTCATCCAGGCGGGGCACACCACCCGCGCCGGGAGCTATCGCGCCCAGGTGCGCAAGGCGGCGCAGTGGCTGCGCGCAGCCGCGCCGATGGCGCTGGACCATGAGCGCGGCTTGATTGCTGAGGTGCTGAAGATGCTCTCGGAGGCGACCGGCGAAGACTGGAGCCTGACGCCATAAGGATGGGCGCGCTTCGCCGGAACGGGTGAGCGTTCGTCAGGGACCCGAATCGGGCGTGACGCTCGTCGGCAGCGGTTCGATCAGCAGCGTCTCGGCGGAGAGGAGTTCGCCGCTGCCGAAGTTCTCCGCCAGGATGGAGAAATCGCCGATCTCGATGCGCCCATCACCGTCGAAGTCCGCTGCCTCAAGGTATGCCGCTTCGCCGGCGGCGGCGCCGAACGCCATCGCCAGCATCGAGAAGTCGGCGATGTCCACACGGCGGTCGCCGGTGGCGTCGCCGGCGACCGGCAGCGTTTCAGAGTCCGCCATCAGGAAGAGGTCCACTCCTGCCGTCTCACCGCCTTCTTCGACCTGAACAGTCTCGATGGTCAGCGCGCTGGATGTCGTCACGGCGATGTCCAGCGCGTGAAATGCCGGTCGGAAACCCTTCGCCGATGCGCTGACCCGATAATCACCCGGCGCGAGCCGGCTGAGGCGGTAGCCGCCCGCCGCGTCGGCGATCTCCGATGCTACCCAGCCGCCGCCGACCGTCCACACGTCGATCTTGGCGAAGGCGATGGGCGCGCTGCCGTCCTGAGTCTGCACCCTGCCGCTGATCGTCCCCCAGCGATAGAGCCTCACGGCGAGGTCAAGGCTGCCGCCTTCGGGAGGAATCGTCAGGCGGTCGGCGGCGGCGAAAGTGGATTGGCGATTGTAGAACGCCGGCAGGTACTCCGCCGGCGGCACTGCCCACAGCTTGTAATCTCCTGGAGGCAGCAGGTCAAAAGCGAACGACCCATCTTCTGCGCTGGACGCTTCCGCCAGGAAGACGTCGCTTGCGGAATACAGGAGCAGCACCACCTGATGGATCGGGGTTGTGCCGTCCACCCGGCTGACCCTGCCGTGTATCGCGCCGGTTGGGCTGGACGTGGGGACGCCGGGCGCTTCGTCACTGGAACCCTGGGCGCGCAGCGCGGCAGGGCAGCCGACGATCAGGACCAAAAGCAGCGCCATCGCCCGCGCCAGGTTCCGCGAAATCCCCATGTGACTCGATCCTCAGTGTAGTCCGTACGCACGCCGCGAGGATTATAGCGTACATGCGCCCGCCGAGGAGGCGGAAACCCGTCTTCCCCGGCGGGCGCTGCGGCGGCAGTATAACTACGGCGCGCCTGTCGATCCAAAGTTCGCCGCCAGCAGCGAAAAGTCGGCGATGGTGACGGCGTCGTCCTCGTTGAAATCTGCTTCCGGCGCAAAGCCGTCCTGCCCCTGCGCCTTGCCGAAGGCGAGCGCCAGCAGCGAGAAGTCGGAAATGTTGACCCGGTTGTCGTTGGTGGCGTCACCTTCGCGCAGCGTACCCAGGTCTGCTGCGTTGCTCCCAGTCACCAGAGTCACGCCAATGGCGTTCGCCAGCGCGTGACTCTGCTTGATCCTCACCTGATACGCGCCGGGCGGGATGCCGGGGATGCTGAAGATGCCGTTGAGGTCGGTGAATACCGTGTTGCTGTAGATCGGGCTGAGCGCGCCGTCGGCGGTGATCGTCACCTGGAGGGGCATGCTCCAGACGATATTCGGCTTGGCGACGCTGCGCTGGAAGGTGACCGTCCCGTCGAGGGTCGCGGCGTCGGCAGGCGAGAAGAAGATCATGTCGATGGCGCTGACCTGCGTGTTGGGCGGCACGGAGACGGCGTCAGAGGCTTGCAGGGTGAGCTTCTGGTCGTAGTAGATCGTCCCGAACGCCGGCGAGATGGCGCTGAAATAATACGTGCCTTCGAGGACCGGTCGGGAGTAGGCTCCGTTCGCCAAAGTCGTCGTCGAGTAGGTGTGAATTGTGGCGTTCGGGCTGTCGTAGATCAGCACCGACACGCCGCCCGCCGGGGTGATGCCATCCGGCTGGTAGACCGAGCCGCTGACCGCGCCGACGCCCGCCAGCGCGAATGCCATACCGCCGCGTATCTGCCCGGCGTCGATGCTCAGCGGTTCGGCGGCGCGCTGAGTCATATCACTGTTGTAGTCGCGCGCTTCGTGGTTGAACTGGTAAGCGGTCAGCTGGTAGGTCCCGGCGGGGACCGGCAGGGTGAATGTGCCGTCGCCGTGCGATTCTACCCAGGCGATCGGCTCAGCGCCGCCGTACTCGTAGGCATAGACCGCCGCGCGCGGGATCGGCGTGATCCCGTCGGCTTCGGTGACCATGCCGGTGAACAGCGCCGCCGGCTGCATGACGAAATCGACCCCCTGGGTGATCGCCCCGCCGCCGACGCTGACCGGAGGCGCGCTTTCAGCGTTGAACGATCCGCCGGTGTAGGCGCTGACGCTGCCCATGCTGACCGCCTTGACCAGATACTCACCCGGCGCGAGGTAGTTGATGGCGTACCAGCCATCCGGGGTGGTGAAGGTCAAGCCCAGACTGCGCCCGCTGGCGTAGTCGTAGACGTAGACCGCCGCCGAGTCCAGCGCCGTGACGCCGTCGGCGGCGGTGATCATCCCGCTGATGCCGCCGGGCAGGTCGAGGGCGAAGTCGATGTGATAGGCATTGACGCCGGTGACGGGCAGGAATTCGGCGCGTTCCAGGGAGGGGCTGCCGTTGGAGTAGGATTCGACATAGCCGACGCGCTCCGCCTTCACGCGGTAGGAGCCGACCGGTATGTTGTTGAAGGTGTAAGTCCCGTCGCCGCCGGTCACCCGAAAACCGACCGGTTCGCCGGTCACATCGATGAGCAGGACCTGGGCGTCGGCGAGCGGAGTCACGCCGTCGGCGGTAGTGACCACGCCGCTGATGCTGGCGTCGCTTCCGCCCGGCGGACGACTCTCCTGCGCCAGCGCAGCGCCCGGCAGCAGACAGGCAGCGCAGAGGATCAGCCAGGATAGGATCGATCTCGCGTGAGCCACAGTGAAACCCCTCTGAGTCCGCAGGATGCAGAATGCCGCCGGATTATAAAGGTTTCAGGAGGGCCCTGCCACCCGATCCGCTCAGCGTTCGCGCAGGGTGAGGGTGGCGATGCCCAGCAGGAAAACGCCATAGACGATCAGCCCGACCCAGCCGGACACCGGGTCGAATGCTGCCGCGCCGCCGGCGTCGATCAACCCCTGAATGCCGTTGTTGGCGTAGTACATCGGTGTGATGAAGCGAGCAGGCTGGATGAACTCCGGCAGCTTCTCGATGGGCAGGAGGATGCCGGAGAAGAACACCGAGAAGAGGATGACCAGCGGGATCATCGGGAAGATCTGCCCCTCGCTGCGGGCGAAATTGGAGACCAGCATCCCCAGGGTGATGCTGAGCAGCGCCAGCAGCCAGATGATCGCCACCAGCGCGGCGAAGGTCCCGGCGCTGTAGCCCAGGTTGAAGAGCAGACTCAAGCCGGTCAGCACGATCAGGCTTTGCAGCAGCGCCAGACCGGAGTAGGCGATCAGGTAGCCGCCGATGACATCGGCAGGACGGTAGCCATTGATGAACATGCGCCCTAGCGTGCCGCTGGCGCGTTCCCGAACCAGGACGAGCGCGCACAGGGCGTAGGTGAGAAAGTGGATGATGTACGCGCCCACCGGCACGACGAACTTTTCCGGCTGGAAGATCGGTACGTCTACGCCTTCGAAGAACAGGCTGAGCATGTAGACGATCAGCACCGGCATGAGCAGCGAGAGCGCCACGAAGCGCGGATCACGCCGAAGCTGGCTCAGGACCCGCAGGGCGACGGACAGCATGTTGATGACCATCTCGAACCTCCGTTACTGGGGAAATAGTTGTGACAGGATGACGGCGCGCACTGGCGATCTAGAGGGTGTTTGAAAATTGCCCTTGGTAGGGGCGCGTCGCGACGCGCCCGCCGTAACCGTGACGATCTTTCAGGCAGCGCGGGCGGCTCGCGAGCCGCCCCTACGAGAGCGTTGATGAATTATCAAATACGCTCTCCTGAAAATGAGTTAAGCGGCGGAGAGTTGGACCTGAAAACCTAAGCC
>JAEURA010000322.1 GCA_016789005.1 Anaerolineae bacterium | reverse complement strand
ATCAAGGTAGCCGATCGGCACATAGCCGTGCTCCTTGCGGGCGATCAGCGTGCGCAGCACCGCCCGCCCTACATCGCCGCCGCCGATGACCAGCACGCGCAGCACGCCGATGCCGCGTTCCCGCAGACGCGCCAGCACTATCCGCCGCACGATTCGGGCGGTCGCCAGCAGCGCTATCGAGACTGCCGCCACATAAAGGAACATCAGACGGCTGAAGACCGTCGGCTGAAAGACGAAGCTGACCGCCAGCAGAACCACCGTCGCCCCGGTCACACCGTTGATAATGATCGCCAGCTCGTCGAAGAAGGCGCGCCCTCGCGCCGGCTTGTAGAGTCCGCCGTTGCGATAGTTGAAGCTCAGCCACAGTGCGAAGAAAGCGGCATATGGCAGATAGGGTTCGAACGGCGCACGGTTCAGCTCGAAGACCGGGCGCAGGATTTGCAGCTCGTAGCGGATCAGATAGCCGATGACAAACGACACCAGCGCCAGCAGCACGTCGATCAGGGGCAGCAGCCAGAGCGGCTCGAAGACCTCTGAGGTGGTTGACGACGGACTCTGGTTTTCCTTTTCGGCGAAGATCATGGCTGTAAATTCATCGCTTTGTAGTAGCTGCGGACAGTAAGTTTTGCAGTTTCGGACCAGGAGAACTGCCACGCGCGCGCTCTGCCCATTGTCGAAGCAGAATCGCGCCAATCCTTATCCTGGACAGCCCGCCGCAAGCCATCGGTCCATGCCATTAAGTCTTGTGGCGAAATGCACATGCCGGCGTCGCCAACCACTTCGGGGAGCGAGGACGCTGAGGAGGCGATCACCGGCGTGCCGCAAGCCATCGCTTCCAGGACCGGCAGCCCAAATCCCTCGAACACAGACGGATAGACAAACGTCTCTGCGCAATTGTACCAGAACGGCAGGTCGTCGGAAGGAATGAACCCTGGAAACTGCACCGACTCGCGCAATCCATGCCGCTCCACCGCATCGAAGATCGGCTGGAAGTCCCACCCTTCTCCGCCCGCTAGGATCAACGGCAGCCGGTCAGCGGGTCGAAGCGCTGCATAGGCTTCAATCAGCATCGGCAGGTTTTTGCGCGGTTCAAGCGTGCCGATGAACAGCCAGAAGCGGTCGGGCAGCCCCCTGGCAGCACGGAACGCGGCGACCTGCTCCGGGGGCAGCGGGCGAAACGCCGCAGCATCATAGCCGGGCGCGGCGACATCCACTTTTCCTGGCGCAATCCCCAGAGTCGCAATCACGTCGCGGGCGGTACTCTGCGAGATGGCGATGACGCGGCGAGCGCGGCGGCAGGTCAGCGCGCTGAACCAGCGCAGATACAGCCTTCTAGAGGTTGAAAGGCGTTCGGGATAATGGACGTAGCTGAGATCGTACATCGTGACCACGGACGGGCAGCGCGCCAGCGCCGGGGCGACGAACGCCAGCGCATGGTGCAGATCGACGCCACCCAATTCGAAGGGCTGGACCCCCTGCTCCCACAGGATGCGCCGCAGCGGAGACTCAGTATCGAGCCACGACCGGCGCATGACGATGCCGGGAAATTCGGCGGTGCTCGCCGCGCCCACGTAAGCGGTCAGCGACCAATCATCAGGCGCGGCGCGGCGCAGCTGCCCCAGCAGCCCGCTGATATAACTGTGGATTCCCGCCGAGCGATAGCCCGACTGGCGAGACAGCAGATGTGCGTTCAATCCGATGTGCATGGCGTGACTTCGCTGATCCTCTACCCCCAATTCCGGAAAACGTCGATTATACTTAGGCGTGTGCGTTCCGAACCGGAAAGACCGCTATGAGTTCCCGCCAGACTATTTCGCCACAAACGGCGTATCAAGTCAAAGTCATTTCGCAGGCTTCCCTGGGCTTCATCGCTCGCGCCGCCTGGTCGCCCGATGGCGGCGCGCTGGCAGTCGCACATGGAGAAGAGGTCAGTCTGTGGCTGGAAGGGTTTTCCCCCGAACCCAACCGCCGCATCAAACATCCGACGACGGTGAAGTCGGTGGCGTTCGCGCCAGATGGCGCGGCGTTCGCCACCGGATGCAGCGACATGCTGGTGCGTCTGTGGAGCGCTGTCGAAACCTTCGTCCTGGTCACCCTGCGCGGGCATCACAGCGCAGTAGAAGGCGTCGCCTTCAGCGCAAATGGGCGGCTCTTGGCATCGTGCAGCGGCGACCGCACCATTCGCATCGTGGATATGACCGACAGCATCGGCTCTGCCGTTCTTTCGGGACACACCAGTGATGTGACGGGGCTGGCATTCAACGCCGCCGGCGACATGCTGGTCTCCGGCGGATGGGACAGCACCCTGCGCTTCTGGAACGTCAAAGATCGCAGTGAACGTGCCGCCTTGACCTTTGCCGATTGGCTGCGTGACGTAGTCGTCAGCCCGTCCGGCGAGATCATCGCTGCCCCGTGCAAGGACGGCTCCGTCTATCTGGTCGAGTTTGCCACACAGCGGCAGATCGCCCAGCTTCGGGCGCACCCCGGCGGCGCGGATTGTGCCGCCTTCAGCCCAGATGGCGCGATCTTGGCGACCGGCGGGCGCGACAACGCCATCCGCCTTTGGGACTGGCGCAGCGCCCCCGACCAGCCGCTCGCAGTCCTTCAAGGACACAGCAAGCCGGTGCTGACGCTGTCCTTCCACCCGGTTGGTACGCTGCTGGTCAGCGGCGGCGGAGACAACCTCGTCAACGTATGGGGCGTGGACGGCGCAGGAAATACGTGAGCGCATAGGTCAGCGCGCCGGTCAGCGTCATCATGCCGCCGACGCGCCAGAACGCCGTGAACGGTTCAAGCAGCGCCGCGAGCCGCCCATCCGAATCAGTGCTGAACGGCGCCCCACCGGGAAGCGCAGCCTGGAATGCCGTCAGCAGTCCGACAGCAGCCAGCCCGGCGACGATGAGCAGCATTCCTCCGAAGATCAGCCAGAAAGGTATCCACCCGGTCACGCGGCGGTTTTGCCCCCGCAGTTCTGCCGCCAGCTGATTGGCGCCTCCCAGAAGCACACACCATCCATATGCGATCAGCGCCGCATCCACCGCCTCGTCGAGCAGCGGATGGCGCGCCCAGGATAACCCCGGCAGCGACGGCGCGGCACTCAGACCGCCTCCCAGGATCAGCCAGATCATCGCCTGCGCCGCCCAGGGCGCAGCCATGACGCGCGAGGGGTTGCGATCAGACTGCGGCAGCATGCTGTGCGCGCCGACGACCAGCAGGCAAAGAATCCCCATCACGGCGAACGCCGGACGCAGCGCTGGTCCCGCCGGAGCCAAGTCGGCAAAAAGCCGGGCAGCGCCGCTCCACCCCAGAAGAAGAAGCGCGGCGCGCAGGCTGCTGATCGTCCATGCTGCCGAGACGTTGCTGAAGCGTCGATACAGCCAGTACAGCGGCGGGGCAAAGGCGATCGGCAGCGCAAGGTGCAGGCGGATCGCGCCGAACACACCGCCCTGGGCGATTTCCAGGACTTCTGCCAGCGCCAGCCCGCCCCAGCCTATCCACGCCCAGCGCGTCAGCGAATCGCGCCAGAGGGGCTGGTCGCCGGTGCGCGCCAGAACCAGCGCCATCCCCGCCAGTCCAGGCAGGAGCGCCACTCTGCCCACCGCGCCGCCTGCGCCATCAGATGAAAAACCCTGGGTCCCTGCATATAGCATCAAGCCCGCGAGTGACAGCCAGATCAACACATAGGGTGTAGACCTCATGTCTCTGAAAGGCATCTTCCCGTCTTCCTGGTCGGTTGCCTGTCGCCATTGGTCATCTTCGGCTGTCCTCGATGCGTTGTCAGGATTCGTGCTATACTTTCGCGCACTGTTGATCGCTTACCACACCACAAGTTGAAGGGTTCGTCGCATGGCGACATTTGATCCAAGCTGGCTAGAAATTCTCCGCTGCCCACTGGCAGTCCAGGACAAAAGCAAAACCGACCCCGGACGTCTGGAACTGGTGCGCGAGCACTGGCTGTACTGCGCCGAGTCGGGCTACAAGTATCCCATTCGCAACGGCATCCCGGTTATGCTGATCGAAGAAGGCGCGAAATGGAAAGATGTCGCCATCGACCAGCTTCCGACACCGCCGCCTGAAAAATAAGGCAATAGTAGCGCGCTCTATGGTCTGCGGTATACTGCCCAACCATAGACGCGGCGCGCTTTCAGGCTCCTGCTCCAGGCTCACCCACTAGCGAGAGATGTTGCTATGGCAGACCTCATTTCCCACGAAGCCCCGGCTCATCAAGCGAAAGATCTGCCTCTGGTGCTTCCCGCCAAGCTGATCGGGCGTGACAAGCTCCTCGGTCAGGTTTATACCCTCCTCAAGCAGACCAAGCCGGTCCTGCTCTACGGCGGATCGGGCATCGGGAAATCGGCATTCGCGGCGACTCTGGCGCGCGCCTACTGTGAACTGCCGGGCGGCGCGCTGTGGCTGGATGTCAATAACAGCTCTCTCGCCGAACTCCTGGCGCGAATCGGGCGGGCTTACAACATCGCGGAACTGGCGCGCAGCGACAACCCCGAAAGTCTGGTTGGGCTGGCGATGGCGACGCTCACCCAGCACAAGCCGCTGGTCGTCCTTGACGGCGCGCCGGATGTCGCTTCCACGTCAGAGTTCATCATGCGCTGCGCCGACCGCGTGCCGGTGCTGGTGGTGACCGACAGCGAGAGCGAGATCAGCGGTCCCTGGACATCGCACCTGCTCGGCAAGCTGGAGCCAGACGCCGCCGAGACGCTGTTCAGGCAGATCGCCTCAAGCGCTGATCTGACCGGGCTGGAGGAGCTGCTCGCCGCGCTGGATAACGTTCCGCTGGGGATCACTGTCGCCGCCGGAGTCATCGCGACGCTGGGGGTCTCGGCGCGCGACTTCCACCAGGCAATGCCGGCACGCCCCGGCATCCCGGCGTCCTTCCTGGCGCTCACCGCCGCCTATACCAAGCTGGGGAACGCGCAGCAAGGGCTGCTGCTGCTGCTCGGCGCTTCGCCTCGCATGGGAGGGACGGGTGAACTGCTGAGCATGGTCGGCGGCGCACCGGAAGCAGCCCTGCATCAGGTGATGACTCCGCTGGTGCAGGCGCATCTGGTCGACAAGCTGACCCGCTACGGCATCACCTACTACCGCCTGCATCCACTCACCCACGCCTTCGCCACCACCTGGCTCAAAGGGCGCGGGCGGTTGGAAAACCTGCAGGGCGCGATGCGCGATGCCGTCGTGCGCTACACCGAAAAGCACAGCGCCGCGCGCAACTTTGACGCCCTCGCCGCCGAGATGGATAACATCCGGGCGGTCGCCGCAGCGCCGACAGTCCCAGCCGGCAGCGCCGACCCTTCCAGCCGCGCCGGCGCAGAGCAGATCTCCGCCGCGCTCATGCAGGCGGGCGATTTCATTGGCGCGCGCGGCTACGTCTACGAGCTGCTGGCGCTCAGAAAAACGACCATCGCCTCGGCGACCGCCTTCCCTGCTCATCAAATCGCCATGCAGCAGCCGCTCACCTTCGAGCCGCCGCCCGCGCCCGTTGTGCCGGCACAGCCCGAGGTGGACGAAGAAGGCGATGAAGAAGACGAACCGTTGATCGAGGACAACGGCAGCGTCTCAGATCTCGAATTCGAAGAGGCAGAAGCCGAAAAAGACGAGGCAGAAGCCCCGGTTAGCATCTCGTCCACCCTGCACGCCTTCACCAGCAGCGCCCTGGAAAGCGCCGAGTCCTTCGAGGAAGATTTCGTCGAGGAATTCGACGAAGGGGCGGATGAGGAAGAGGAAGAGCCGGCGAAGGTCGATGCGCGCCCGGTGCGTCCGCTCGCTGAACTGATGAGTGACGACGACAGCATCTTCGACTCCGAAGCCTTCGAAGGCATCGAAGACGACGAATTCGAAGAAAGCGAGTCACTGACATCGGGCGGCGAGATTGAAGAACTCACCCCGCTGCCGACCGACGAGATCGAACGCACCCGCCTGTCGCTGGTCAAAGCCCGTCAGGCGAGCGACCGCAAACAACAGGCGGAACTGCTCAGCGCCATCGGGCAGCTTCAGAACCAGCGTGGGCTTTCTCACGAAGCCATCGCCAGCCATTCTGAAGCGTTGACGGTCTATGAGGACCTGAACGACAACAGCGGCGTCCTGCGGACGCTCGAACTGCTCACCGTGCTGGAGAGCCAGACCGAAAACTACGAAGCAGCCGCGCTCCACGCCGCCAGAGGCGCAAGGCTGGCACGCGAACTTGATAACGAAGCCCTGGAACGCCGCATGCTGATCCTGTTGGGCGACACACGCTTGCAGGTTGGCGAGGGTGGGCAAGCGATTCAGGCATTTTCCGACGCGCTCGATCTGGCGCGCACCGCCGGCGATTCGCGCGATGTCGGCGAAATCCTGCTCAAGCTGGGGTTTGCCCGTCTCGACGCCGGCGAAGCGCGTGAGGCGACGGACAGCTTCGAGGAAGCGCTGACCCTCTTCCGCACGCAGTCACGGCGCGACAAAGAAGGCGAAGCCCTGGCGGCGCTTGGCATGGCATCAGCGGAACTGGAGCGGTATGCCGAGGCGATCAATTTCTACAATTCGGCGCTGTATATTGCCCGGGAAGTGCGCAACCGGCGCGATGAAATGACGCAGTTGAGCAACCTTGGATTCGCCAACGCCCAGGTGCGCGACCTGGGACAGGCGGTGCTGCGCTATCGTCAGGCGCTGCATCTGGCGTTCGAGCTGGACGACGAAGAAGAGATCATCGACATCACTATCGAACTGGCGCGCATGTTCGTCGAAAGTCCGAAGCACATCGACATTGCTGCCATGCTGGTGGACGCCGGCTTGAGCGCCGATGCTTCTGACCGCGACCTGCGGCGGATGAAGGAACGCATCGAAGCCGAACGTCCACGCATCGACCCGAACGTCAAGATCATCCCGGTCTCCGGGACAGTTCGCGACTATGCGCGCAACGCCTACGTCCTGCTCGACCGGGCGTAGCTGCGCCGGTCGACATCCTGTCTAGAGGCTGTTATGAACTTCTGCGGCAACCTCACCCCTGTATCCCCTCTCCCCCGCGCGCGGGGCGAGGGGACCTGACTCCCCCTTCTCCCCGTTTTGTGGGAGAAGGGGGTTGAGGGGAGAAAAGTTCATAACAGGCTCTAGCGTAGAGGCAGCCAGAACCCAAAAAGGCTGCCTTTGCCGACTTCGCTTTCGACCCAGATGTCGCCCTTGTGACGCTGGACGATGGTTTTGACCAGCCACAACCCCAGTCCGCGCCCGTCGCTCTTCTGTCCACCGGGCTGTTTGCCGCGATAGAACGCCTCGAAGATGCGGGGAATCTGCTCGGCGGCGATTCCGAAACCCTGATCCCGAACGGTGACGTACACCTTTTCCGCGTCATACCACGCCTTGAGCCAGATCGTGCTGCCCGCCCCCGAATATTTGACGGCATTCCCCAGCAGATTCTCGATCACCTCGCGGATCATCATGCGGTTGATGGTGATCGGCGGCATGTCGTCGAGCGCAAGCCCCGTATCAAGCGTCTGGCTCTTCTGCTCCGCCAGCCCATGCAGGTTGTTCAGCGCCTCGTGAACGACTTCCGGGAAATTCGCCTCGCTGTTCAGTTCCAGCGGCGAGCTGCGCAGCTGTTCCACAGTCATCACGGCATCGAGCAGACCGGTCATGCGTTCGGTCGCCTGCAGGATGCTGTTGACGTAGTCCTGCTGAGGCGACTCCGCCGGCAGATCGAGTGCAATCAGGCTGGCATAGCCGATGATCAGCGCCAGCGGACTGCGCAGATCATGCGACGCCAGCTTCATGATCTCGTCTTTGAAGCGGCTGAGATCGCGCAGCGAGGAAATATCGCGCATCACGACGACGTACGCCTCGTCGGTGGCGGAAATTGTGACCAGGAAATCGCGCTTGGTGACCTCGGACCGCAGCTCGAACGGATCAATCTGAGCGCCATCCGCCAGCGACAGAAGCCGGGCAGCGATCTCGCCAAAAACCGGATCGAAGCGCGTCAGGCTGCCCAGGGTCGTTTCACCCGGCGAGACAGCGCTATCTTTCTCCGAGGAACGAACATAGGCTGCCGCCGCCTGACTCAGAAAAGTGATATGCCCACCCACATCGACGCCGATGATGAGATCGGGTATCGCGCGCAGCACTGTATCGAAGTGACGGTTGCGCTCACGAAGCTGCTCAAATACCGCAGCACTGAGCGTAATCTCTTCAGCAGTCTGCGATTGTGTCGTGTTCACCATCGCTGCACCACCTTCAGACGTTCAAAGCTCGATAGGGTTTGCGACCAGCCCGACCAGAAGCGCAACGCAGGCTTCGACATCGCGCAGGTCCACCGTCTCGCTCACCGTGTGCACAAACCGACAGGGAATGGAGATCGCCCCGCTTGGGACGCCGGCGCGGGCGATCTGAATGCCCGATGCGTCGGTTGTGCCCAGCGTCAGCAGTTCCAACTGATAAGGGATGCCATCCGCTTCGGCGCGCTGGACCATCCAATCCCGTATGCTCGGCGGGACAACGTGACCGGTGTCGCCCAGCTTGATCGCTGCGCCGCCGCCCAGACGGACCGCCATCTTCTGATTCTTGATCATATCCCCGGTGGAGGTGACATCGATAGCGATGCCAATATCGGGGTCCACGCCGTAGGCTGCCGGGCGAGCACCGCGCAGCCCGACCTCTTCCTGAACGGTGAACACGACCGAGACCGTGTTCGGTGTCTGCTTATTCAGCCGGCGCAGCGCCTCCACCGCCACCGCACAGCCGATGCGGTCGTCCATCGATTTGGCGATCAGGCGCGTACCGCGTTCGCTCATCTCGCGCCAGAAAGCGGCAGGATTCCCCGGTCCGATGTTGTCACTGCCGTTGCCGTCGCTGACGTCGACGAAGAAAACATCGTAGTCCGCCAGTGTGGTACGCCCTGCCCCAAAGTAGTCGTGCGCGCCGATCACGCCGATGGTCCCGTCCTCAAAACGAACCCGGTTGCCCAGCAGGGACGTTTGAATCAGTCCACCGATATTGGAGAAACGCAGATAACCGCTGTTCGGCTCGCGAAACAGCGGCATGATGCCGATCTCGTCCATGTGCGCGGCGACCATGACCTTCTTGCCACCAGAGCCGACCGTGCAGATCAAATTCCCCAGCGGATCGACCTCAATCGAGTCGCAGTAGGGTTCAACTTCCTCCCGGATCAGCGCCCGGACGTGATGTTCATAGCCGGAAGGACCCCACGCTTCGACCAGCTTCTTGATGACATCTTTCACGATGAAGGTCTCCTAATTATGACGCTCGCAGATTGAGCGCAGGCAGCCGATGAAGAAAGGCTTTGATCAACGCCAGCGTGGAGTCGTAGTCCGCCTGATGCAGCAGCGCAGTCGGGCTGTGAATATATCGGCAGGGCATCGAGATGACCGCTGTCGGCACACCCGTGTTCGACACGTGCACTGCCCCGCCGTCCGTGCCGCCACCCAGCTGTGTCTTGTACTGGTAGGGAATACCCGCCGCTTCGGCGGTCTCTTTCAGTGACGCCAACAGCCCCGGATGCGCGATCATGCTGCGATCCATGAACGACAGCGCCGGACCGCCGGTGACGCGACAGGTCGGGTTCACACCGGTATCGTCGTCCAGGGTGCTGTTCGGGTTGGGCACATCGTGCGCCGTCGTGCCTTCCAGAATCAGCGCTAGATCGGGCTTAAGACGCTGCGCCGCCACCCGCGCCCCGCGCAGACCGATCTCTTCCTGCACGGTGAACGCCGCCAGCACATCGACCGGGTACGCCTCCGCCTGAAGCACATCGACCAGCAGCGAACAGCCGACGCGGTCGTCGAACGACTTGCCGCGCAGCATGCCGCCGCCCAGTTCCAGGAAAGCGCTCTCGAAGGCGACCAGATCGCCAGGGCTGACCTTGCCAGAAGCTTCTTCTTTGTTCGCCGCGCCGATGTCGATGCGCAGGCTGGAAATCTTGACGGAGTTCTGATCGCGGTTCTGATGAATGGGCGTCCAGATGATCACGCCGGACAGGAGGTTCGCCCCCAGACGCACGCGCAGTCCTGGCAGGATGCGCTCATCGACTCCGCCGACCGGCGAGAAGCGGATGAGACCATCGCCGTCGATGCCCCGCACGACAAACCCGATTTCGTCCATGTGAGCGGCGATCATCACCCGCAACGCGCCCGCCCGCGTCCCTGCCTTGAGCGCGCTCACCCCGCCCAGAGGGTCGATACGAATGTTGGTGACGTGGTCGCGTATCGCCGGAAGGATGAGATCGCGAACGGCGTCTTCCTTGCCGGAAACGCCCACTGCTTCAGATAACTGCTTCAGAATCATGCGTCAGCCGCCGCCGATGAATGAAAGAACCGGATGAGTTGGCAAGCTAAGTATATCCACAGCCCAGACGCGAGACAAACCTCAACCCATGAATTTGGCAGCATAGGAAGATATTGCTATGATGATGGCATTGTGCCCGAAGACGCTGAGACGATCAGGAAGTGGACCTGTCTTGATGAGATTATCTTCCCTAAGCCGCGCGATTCCAGGACTGTTAGCCGGAGTGCTGATGGTCGGCTGTGTCGCCCAGCCGGATGCGCCGATCCCAACGCTCGCCAACCTTCCCACTGAAACGCCCGTCACGGCGGTCGGTGAAGCGGTCGCGACGGCGAGTCCCACCGTCGAAACACCAGCCACAGACCTTCCATCACCCACCATCAGCCCGACCAGCCAGTTCTGGTTCGCCGCCGCTGAACCGCTGATCTACGTCTATGACTGCCCGTCGCTCACCTGCGGAAGGATAGCAACCTTTGCCAGTGGCGAGGTCGTCGAGGTCGTCAGCTTCGAAGACAACTGGGCGCAGGTGAGGCTGCCAGACGGCTTCTTTGCCTTCGTCCTGGCATCCGATCTTCAGGAGAACGCACTGGCGGGCCCTTCATCCACCGCCAGCGCCTCGCCTACTCCGACTCCGTCACCCACGCCGACCATGACGCAGACGGCATCACGCACACCCAGCCCGACGCCGAGCGTGACCGGCACGCGCTTCACCCCGACCTACACCTGGACGTTCGGCGCGCCGTTCACCGCCGTGCCCACGCTGCCTGTCGTTGGGCGCTCAGTCATCGGCGGAGTCATCGGCATTCCGGGCGGCACTGAAAACCCCGACGGCGTGATCCTGCCGACCGCCGTGCAGCCAACATCCATCGGACGACAGCCGCCAGGCGTGCCAACGCTGACTCCGTCGCATACGCCTTCGCCAACTCTCACGTCATCACCCGTCGTCCCGTTCGGGACATCCACCCTGCCGCCCACCGTCCCCGGCGTTCCGACGACTGTCGTCACTCAGCCGTTCAGCACGCCGCCGGCAGCGGGCAGCCCGCTGCCCACTTCTGCGCCTCCCGGAAGCAGCACACCGCCTCCAGGCGTGATCGCTACACCGACATCGGGTCCGCCGCCCGGTCAGATCTCCACGCCGCCCGGCGCATAGACCATCGTATTCATGGGGAGGCAGTCTCAGGGCTGCCCCCTTCTCTATTCAGCGTCCGTCTCGGCGGCGCTGATGAACGGACCCAGGTGAATCAGGCTGTCTCCGCCATCCAGCCTGGGCACGCGCCACAGATCGGGCAGCGTGTAATGCCCGACATCGACCACCCAGGTATCTCCGGCAGGCACCTCGAAGAAATCCGCCATGACCACCACCCGGTCGCCGATGCGCCAGGTCGCGCGGGAGAGCGGCACATCGCTGATCGACCAGGGTTCGCCGTCCGGGTTGGCGCTCAGACGCAGATGGTGAAACTGCTGAAAGACGCCGGGCGGCGCGTCCAACTCGACCTGCCACAGCGTCGAGATGCGGAAGCGTGGACCGACATAGCGCGCCTTCCAGCCCACGAGTGTCGAGCCGTCGCCGAGCACCGCCGGCGGAATCGACTCAAAGCCTCGCAGTTCATCCCGTCCATCGTAGGCAGTGGCGACGAACGGCAGCGCACCTTCCCGGCGCGGGAATGCCAGCGGATCGACCGCCAGCCCGCCCGCTTCCAGTTCTTCCCACACCTGGAACGGCGCGAGCGTCGCCAGCAGCGTGGCGGGATAGGGCGGCAGTATAAGCAGCACGTCACCGTTGAGGATGCGATGCGGGCGATCCCACAGCAGCGACTCGAAGACGGCAGCTTCTCCGTGCAGCGCCGGATCATCGCCATGCGTGAAGAAGAGCACCGGTTCCGGGGCGGCGTAGGCAGCGTCGCGCGATTCCCGGAGGATGCTGGACAGGGCGCTGTTGGCGGGGCGGGCGACGCTGGCGCTTTGCAGCACGGCGGCGATCTGCGCCGTCCAGATCGCCGCCGCAGCCCCTAACGCCGCGAAACCGGCGATTCGCCAGGCACGTGTTCGGAAAAGCGTCAGCGCCGCCGCCAGCGCCAGGGGCACAGCAGGAAATGCGATCAACTGGTAGTGGATCTGCACCGGGCTGCTGTGCCGTAGAAAGAACAGCGGTGATGCCGCCAGCAAGACCAGCGTCATCTCCGCCAGGGTCGCCCTGCCCGTCTGCCGTGAATCGGGGCGCAGACGATGGGCGATCAGCGCAGCGATGCCGAGCGCCAACCCGACACCCAGGGCGGCAGCCAAGACGGCGGATCGACTGTAAATATCGCCGTCGCCCAAACCCAGAAACGCCCAATCCCAGCCGGTCGCCAGCCGCAGCAGATTCTCGACGCTTCCCAGATCGATCTGCGCGCTGCCGCCGAGGACACCTCCGAACCGCCCCATCACGTCAGGATCGACGACAGTGATGTAATACAGATAGGGCAGCATCACCAGTGCAGCAATGCTTCCGCCGAGGATCGCCGCGATCAGCTTCCGCCCCCGATGATGGCGCAGCACAGCATAGACGGTCGCCGGCACGAGCGCCGCGCCGGCGAAATGGATCTGCACCGTCAGGACGCCAACGAACCCGACCAGCCCTGCGGCGGCGAGTGCACCCCGTCCGTGCCCCTGTACGCTGGTGTACCAGGCAGTCAGCCAGAGCAGCGCCAGCGGAGCCAGCAGGTTGGGCTGCCAGATGCTCCTGCCGTAGAAGGCGGCGTAGGGGGACGCAGCGGCGACCAGGGCAGCAGCGAGACCGGGCAGCGCCCCAAAGTGACGCGCCAGCGACCAGACGCCGTAGACCATCGCCAGGCTCACGGCGGCAACCGCCAGCGTCGCAAACAGCGGATCAGGGGAAATGGCGAAGGGGATGGCGAACAACCAGACGCTCGCCGGAAAAAACGGGATGTCCACCGAGGAGGGCTGCCCGGCAAGGATCAACTCACCGCCGCGCGCCATGCGCAGCGCGTCCAGGCTGATGCGCGCCTCATCCCAGGCGAAGCTGTTCACACCGACCCAGCCGAAGCGCAGCGCCGCCGCCAGGATCAGGATGGCGATCAGCGCCACCTGAGAGAGATAGGCTTCCCTAGCGCCCTGCCCGACGAATGGAAGGCTGGATTTCGCCTTCGCTGTCGATGTAGTAGCCTTCGTCACCCTCACCATCCTCGTCGTCAGCAAGTTCCAGGCGCGACCGCTTCGGCTTTTCCGCCGCCCCACGTTCCGCTTCGACCGGCAGCAGCCAATCGACCGCGCGGTATGATCCCATTGCCAGCCAGCGCAGCAAGCGGGCGGTCAGCAAATGCAGATCGATGGTCAGCGGCGCGAGGATGAGCAGTTCCAGCGCCATCAGCGGCAGGAGGATCATCGACGCCATGAAGGCGATGACGCCGATCGGCATCTTGAGCAGCAGGTAGAACAGACTGCGATAGGTCAGCGAGCTGCCCAGCAGCAGTCCCAGCCGTTCGCCAAGCTTCGCGCCCCGCAGGTCGATGTCTTCTGCGGTGCGCGGCACGTCCAGGTCGAGCACCGCCGCCATCAGCCGCCGGTCGATATCCGCCAGGGTCCGCGTCGAGGCGAGGGTGAAGAGCAGCAGCGGGATGCCGATCAGGACGAAAGACAGACCGATCGATGTGGCATAACCGGCAACCAGCAGGGTGAAATAGAGCACACCCAGGAAGAACTGCCCGAACAGCGCCAGCCAGTGACGAAACACCTTCCCATCGCTGAGCGCATCGAGCCAGTTGGAGTCGTCCATCTTCACCCTATCCGATCCCCAGAAAGCGCAGACCTTCTGACGCTGATACGCAGGCGAACGGGCAAGTGTTGCGCCGCTGGTCGCGTCGCTTACCGGACTTTCAGCCGGCGCAGTCCGGCAGCACTTCCAGGTCGATCAGCCACAGACCGCTGTGCAGTCCGGTCGCCGCCAGAGCGACCTTCCGTTCGTCTGGCGAAATCCACCATGCGGCGCGCTCTTCCTCGGCGAGTTCCAGGGGCAGCGGCGCGAGATCACGCAGTGTGTCGTCGTCGCGGTTGAAGCACATCAGCCGCGCAGCCCCGGACTCATCGTCAAGCGCGACGTAGATGCGGCTGACCAGTTCCGTCGCCGGGTCGGTGACCAGCAGCGGCGCAGGATAGTTGTTGCCAGGCGGCGCGCCGTCGAACAGCTTCTCGAAGAACCCGTTGTTGAAAACGGTGATGTAGTACCCCTCGCCTTCCCCAAATGTCCCGGCGATCACCGCGCGGTTTGCGTCGCGGCTGATCCCCGGCACGATCTGCGAAGGACGGTTGTTCGCCGGTGAGGCGCTGATCGGTTGCGCCTCGGCAGTTGCCGTGAAGTACACTACCGGATCGCCATAGCCGCCGAAATAGTAGGCGAGGAATCGCCCTTCTGGCTGCCAGTAAATGCCTTGCAGGGTGCGGTTATGCAGCGCCCGCTGCACCACCCGCTGAAAACGCCCATCAGCCCCCGCCGTCAGCAAATCGTTGATGTCGTTCTGGAAGACCAGACGTTCGCCATCCGGCGCAAAGCGCACGAAAGCGTGCTCCACCTCAGCGGGTTCGCCAGCGCCCAGGCGTTCCAGCAGCGCCGGCGTGACAGCGGCCGCACGGGGGTGTTCGACAGGGACCGGCGCGGTCGCTTCTATGCCGGTTTCCATCCACTCCCATGCCATGAACGGATGCCGCTCGCAGCCCGTACCGTAGCGCAGTCGCACCTCGTCCAGCCACTCGACTTCGACGACCGGCTGATCCGAAAGGCGGGTGAACCCTTCCGGCAGCGCGACAGCAGCCTGTGGTTCAGTCGCCAGCGCAGTGACGAAGACATCGACATGCCTGATCTGGGCGTCGGTCTCGAAGACCTCCAGAGCGATCTCGAATCGCGCGCTTTCTCCCGGAGCCAGTCTGTAGTCGGGCAGCCAGCCCGCGCCGCAGGCATCGACCGGCACGCCAAAACCTTCGCCGATCACGGCTTCGTCGGTATCGTAGATCTCGGCGCGCAGGCTGATGTCGGTGTAAGCCGATTCCGACGACACATTGCGCAGTTTGCCATGCACGGTTTGGATTGGCTGTCCGAAGACGCCGACACTTTCGACGACTTCAAGGTCTTCAGTCACCAGCGCGGGGAGGAGTGACGGCGAAGCATCGGCGGCGAAAAGGCTGATCGAGGTCACCATCAGTGTCAAAAGCAACGCGGCGAAGCGCGGCAGTCGAGGGATCATTGCGGCGTCTATCCTCCTGCAGCGGCGATCCGCCCCAGAGCGGCGACCGCCTGCGTGAAGCTGTTGTTGCGCATGACGGCGACTTCATAGTTGGCGCGGGCGCGCTGATGATCACCCAGAGCTTCATACGCCATACCGGCGTAATAGTAGGACTCTTCAACGCCTGGCGTCGTAGCGATCACGTCGCGCGCCATCTGCACAACATCGTCGTAGCGCCCCACCGCGAAATAGGCTTCGAACGGTCCATACATGTACCACATCATCCGCCAGGGCAGCCCGGCGCCGCGCGCCCGGTCGAAGTACGCTGCCGCTTCTTCGTGACGTCCCAGGAGGACCAGCGAAGCGCCGACATTGAACACGGTGAAGGAGTCGGCATAGGGGGTTTCCAGCTCCGCCATCGACTGGGCAAGCGCCTGTTCAGCAGCCACCTGCGGGTCCCAAAGCGGACCCATGACCGCCTGAAGCCGTTCTTCTTCCTCCGGACGGTAGATCACCATGTAGTCCCGGTTGAAGGCGCGCCAGCGTTCATCGACATCGGCATAGGGTATCGGGCGTCCCGTGTTGTTTTCGCCGTTGCCCAGCAGCGAATCGTAGGACAGAAGGACCTGCTGCGCATCGTCATAGCCCATGATGACGCGGTTGTGGCTCATCCAGTCTTTGAAGGCATCGGGACCATCGTAGTAGACCGCTTCGACCAGCACGGGGAAACCGTTGGCGACCAGCGCCTTCAGCAGGTCCAGAGTCCCGCCCACGCGCTCAATCGCCCGCAAGCCCTGCGACTCGGCGAAGCGCGTCATCTCATCGAGGCGCACCGCCACATCTTCTAGATGAGGATTCAGCGCCCGCATTGTGTCGTCATACGTGCCGGACCA
>JAEURA010000201.1 GCA_016789005.1 Anaerolineae bacterium | reverse complement strand
GCCTGGGCATCGAGTCCAAGAAGCGCCGCCTGGAACGTCTGGAGGCGCAGGCGGGCGAGCCGGAATTCTGGTCAAACCCGGAATCGGCGCAGAAAATCATGCAGGAGATTTCCAAACTGCGCGCGGAGGTCGAGCGCTGGGGAAGCCTTCACGCGCGCATCCTGGACGCGCTGGAACTGGCAGGCATGGGTGATTCGTCGCTCCTGGAAGAACTGACCCAGGAGACCGACCTGCTCGCTGCCGAGGTCGAACGCATGTCGCTTCAGGCGATGCTCTCCGGTCCTTATGACAACGAAAATGCCATCCTGGCAATTCACGCCGGAGCCGGCGGCACCGAAGCCCAGGATTGGGCGCAAATGCTGGAACGCATGTATCTGCGTTTCGCCGAGCGCAATGGTTACAAGGTCGAGTACATCCACCGGATGGAAGGCGAAGAAGCCGGCATCAAGAGCATGAGCATCTCGATCAAGGGCGATATGGCGTATGGGTATCTTCAGAGCGAGACCGGCGTCCACCGTCTGGTGCGCATCAGCCCGTTTGATGCCTCGGCGCGCCGGCACACTTCGTTCGCCAAGGTCGAGCTGTGGCCCGACATCCAGGGCGAGATCGAGATCGACGTGCCGGACAAAGATGTCAAGGTCGAGACCTACCGGTCGAGCGGCGCGGGCGGTCAAAACGTGCAGAAGAACGAGACGGCTGTTCGGCTGACGCATCTGCCGACGGGGATCGTCGTGACCTGCCAGAATGAGCGCAGCCTGACTCAGAATCGCGAACGTGCCATGCAGATTCTCAAGTCGCGCCTGCTGGAAATGGAGCGCCTGCGCCGCGAGAAGGAACTAGCGCAGCTCAAGGGCGAAAACGTCGATGCGGGATGGGGCAACCAGATTCGTTCCTACGTGCTGCACCCTTACCAGATGGTCAAGGACCACCGCACGGGCAATGAAGTGGGCAATCCGAACGCTGTGCTGGACGGCGATCTCAACGGCTTCATGGAGGCGTACCTGCGCTACAAGATCAGCGGCAGAACGCTGAGCGCCGACCCGGAGCCGGACGTCCTCGGCGAAACCGAGCCAGAACCCCAGGGGTAGCGCCGCTCATGGCTCACGTTTTCATCAGCTACAGCAAGCAGGATATCGAGTTCGCCCGTCGCCTGCGGCGCATGCTGGAAAACGCGGGTTTCCCGGTCTGGATGGATGAGACCGCGCTCGTCCCCAGCGAGCGCTGGTGGCGGCGCATCGAAGAGAACATCCGCGCCTGCGATAGTTTCATCGTCGTCATGTCGCCCAACAGCCAGTCTTCGGACTGGGTGGAACGTGAGGTCCTGCTGGCGGAACGGCTGCGCAAGCCGATCTTTCCGGTGCTGCTGGCGGGCGAACCCTGGTCTCGCCTTGCCAATATTCAGTTCGTGCCGATTCCCGATGATGCCGGGGCTGCGCTTCCAGAGGACCTGATCACCGGGCTGTCGCGCTACATCGCTCCCCAACCGGGCGCGATCCGGCGTGAGCCGGGCGACAGTGATCCGCTGGCGGAGCCGCCGGGGAGACGGACTCTGCGCCGCGCGCTGCTGCCCGCGCTGATCGGGACCGTCCTCTTTCTGGCGCTGATCTTCATCTTGCCTTCGCTGACTCCCCCGCCGCCCAGCCCGACACCCACGCTTTCGGCGACCGCGACGCCGACCACGCCGCCTGTGCTTCCGAACCTGAGCGTCGGACGGCTGCGCACTTCGCCGCGCGTGCCTGTGCCAGGGCAGGTGTTCATCCTGAGCATGACGATTCTGAACAACGGCGAGGCGGAATCAGGACCGTTCAACTGGTCGTGGGACGCCAGCCTGCAAGAGCCGGTGCGCCAGAATACGCTGGTCGGGCGCGTCGAAAGCATCCCGCCGAACGGCTCCAAGAACATCAGTTTTCCGGTCAGCTATGGCTGGTGGGGGGCGTATACCACGCAGCTGGTGATCGATGTCGATACGGAAGTCGCTGAGGTGGACGAACGCGACAATCGCGGTTTGTTCGAGATCACGCTGAGCGGCGACCCGTTCGAGGTCGATTTCGCGCTGCGCCCGCCTGCCGATCTGATCGAGCCGCCGTTCACGCTGGATGCCGCATCTTACGCCGACTGGAATCTGCGCTTCTCGCTGGTCCCCCCCGATGGGCTGACCTGCGCCGACGCCCGCCCGGTCATCGTCGAAGATGCCGGCGATCTGGTCTTGCAGGTGCAAGGGGCGGCGGGGTCCTGCGCCCGCAGTCGGCTGCGCATCGACATCCTGCGCGACACGGTCGGCGCGGCGCTCGTCGAAATCGTCCCGACGGTCGGCGAAGAGAGCGCCTCGCTCTTCTATTTCAGTTCAGCGAACGCCAGTGCGCCTCTGCACTCGGTCGCCGCCGTCAACCTCGCCGCCGGCGTTCCCGTGCTGATCGGCGACGATACCGACGCCTCCCGTCCGATTCGCCGGATCGAACTCCTGGTCAATCGCGGCACGATTCGCATCACCCGCCTGATCCTGATCCGCCCTGCCTGAAGCGGCGCGCCGTAGATCAGCGCGTCAGCACCACGCCGGCATAGGCGATGCGGTGATCGCTCGCTTCGGTGTTCAGCACGCCGACCCCCTCTGATAGCAGATTGCACAGCAGCAGATAGTCGAAGCGGGCGCGGGGCTGTCCCTGGCGCGCGAAGGTGGCGCTCACCTCGATGGGCAGCCCGGCGAATGGATCGCTGAAGCCTGCGCTGCGCACCGTCTGCAGCAGCGGCGAATCGGGGACATTGTGCATGGTCCCGCCCAGCACCGCCCGCCCCAGATCGAGGGAGCAGACGTTTCCGCCGATCAGGCTCCCCAGGACGCGGCTGATCTGCTGCTGCTGATCCTGCTCCTGGTCGGAAAACGCGCCGTCACCGAAGTCGAAGAGCGGACTGAGCCAGGTGTTGTAGACCGTCACGACGACATCCTGATCCGGCACGATCTGCACGCGCTGAACGCCGGTCTGGCTGCCCAGACTGGGCAGCAGATCGCCATCGGCAAAGGCGATTTCGATGTTGGAAAGCACTGCCAAGCCCTGAAGCGCCTCGTTCGTGCCGAAGTAGCGCCGGTCCATGCCCAGGCGGCGAGCGAGCCAGAGCGACTGGTCGATTCCCGAACTGGCGAGACGCCCGGCTTCGACCTCCTGAAGCAGCACGACGTTCGCGCCGCTCTGCTGGATGGTTCGCGCGACGCCTTCGAGCTGATCGACATAGTACTGGTCATAGCCGCCGTGAATGTTGTATGTAGCAACGCGGATCGCCGGCGCGCCACGCACGCCGACGATGACCGGCGGACGCACGGCAGCGACCGCGCCTACCACGACGCCGGCGACGATCAGGATCGCCAGCAGAGAGACCAGCGGCGAAGCGTTGGCTGCCCAGGGAATGCGACGGCGGGTTTGAACCATGGGGATGGCGGCGATGAACAGCGCCAGCAGCAGCAACCCTAAGCCGAAGCCGCGAAAACCGCGCAGGAGCGGCGGTATATAGGGATTGAGGAAGGCGAAGTCGCCGGTGAAGTCGCGGACGAAGGCGTATTCGAAGGTGAAGCTGTCGCCGACGATCAGCAGCCCGAAGAGCGCCATGCCGATCAGCAGGTAGATGCCTCCAAGTGAGCGTTCTTTCTCACCCTTGGGTCGGGCGATCCACCACCAGAGCAGCGACGACAGCAGCGCTGCCGCCGTCAGACTGACGCCGGCGATGAGTCCGTTCAGGCGTGTGCCGAGGACGATCAGCAGGGCGATCAGCAGCAGCCACAGCCATCCGCGCGCGCCGCCATCGACCGCGCCGATGAAGCCGCGCGCCCAGCCGCGCACCGTCGGGATGATCGGCAGCAGCGCCGCGCCCAGGATCGCCGGGGCGAACAGCGTGTAATCGACCCCGGCGCGGGCGGCGACGGCGTTGGGCAGCCCGAAGAGCGCCAGCCAGAGGAAGAGCTGACCGCTCAACCCCAGCGCGCCCCACAGCGGGATCAGCCCGCGATCGGCGGCGATAGCAGAATCGTCGGCGTGTGCCGCGCGATTTCGGAGCAGCAGCGAGATCAGCGCCAGCAGCGCCGCCGCGACCGAGAGGGCGATCTGCACATTCAGATAGCCCGTCGCCAGCGAGAGATCGACCGTGTTGCCGAACATGCGAATGAGCATGTCGGCGCTGAAACCGAGGACGAACATATAAGGAAGGCTGCGCAGTCGATGGCGCGCCGTCGTCAGCAGGTAGAACAGCCCGGCGCTGACTGTGAGACTTGCGGCGACTGTCGGCGTCATGATGCCCAGGTCGAACATGAGCACTCGCCCGGCGATCACCAGCAGCGCGGCGATCAGCGGCGTGATCGGCAGATGCATCAGCAGCGAACCGATCAGCGGCAGCGCGAAGAATGTGCCGATGAGCGTCATCTCGCTGGTGACCAGCGCTGGATCGACCGGGAGCGGGTTGGGCAGGATCGCGCCGGCTGCCTGCAAGGCAGTGACGACTGAAGCCCCGGCGGCGCGGCTGTAGATCATGGCGATCAGAAAGCGCGCTGCCTGGATGAAGAACAAGCCAATGATCCCGGCTTCAAGGGTGACTGTGTGATGCGGTTGCAAGCGTCTGAACATAGACCAACTCGTATGACTGCGGCGCTATCGAGAGAGTTTACACTAGGCATATAATCATGCCAATTCGCAAGGGAGAATTCTATGAAAACCGTCCAGAAGATCCTGAGCGGCGGCATCGTCGTGACGATGAACGAGGCGTATGACTTGTTCCACGACGGCGCAGTCGCCATTAATGACAACAGCATCCTTGCGGTCGGCGCGCGCGAAGACATCCTGAGCCAGTATCAAGCCGACGAGGTGATCGACTGTACCGGCAAGGTCATCCTGCCAGGGCTGATCAATGCCCACACCCATGTGCCGATGACGCTGCTGCGTGGCATGGCGGACGATTTGCGGCTGGACGTGTGGCTGCTGGGCTACGTGATGCCGACCGAGAGGACGTTCGTCACGCCGGAATTCTGCGAACTGGGCACGCTGCTGGCGTGCGCCGAGATGATCCGCAGCGGGGTGACGGCTTTCGCCGACATGTACTATTTCGAGGAGCATGTCGCGGCGGCGACGGCGCGCGCCGGCATGCGCGGCGTGCTGGGGCAGTCGATCCTTCAGTTTCCCACCCCGGACGCCGGCAGCTATGAAGAAGGGATCGCCCGCTGCCGTGCATTTATCGAAGCCTGGCGCGGGCATTCGCTGATCACCCCGGCGGTCGCGCCGCACGCGCCGTACACCAACCCTGATGAATCGCTGCGCCTGTGCACCGACCTGGCGCGCGACCTGGATGTGCCGCTGCTGATCCACATCGCCGAGACCCGCCTGGAAGTCGAGAACAGCCTGAACGAGATCGGTCAGACGGTGGTCGAGCATGTCCACGATGTGGGACTGTTCGACGCCAAAGTGCTGGCGGCTCACTGCGTTCATATCACCAAGCCGGAAATGAAGACGCTGTTGGACGCCGGAGCCGGGGTGGCGCACTGCCCGACCAGCAACCTGAAACTCGCCAGCGGCATCGCCCCGGTGACGGCGATGCTCAAGCAGGGGATGAACGTCGGCATCGGCACTGACGGACCTGCCAGCAACAATGATCTCGATATGTTCGAAGAGATGCGGCTGGCGGCGATCCTCGCCAAGACCGAAGCCAATGATCCGACCGCGCTGCCGGCGCGTGAGGCGCTGCTGATGGCGACGCGCCAGGGTGCAGCCGCGCTATTCATTGACGACGTGACCGGCAGTTTGCAGGCTGGCAAACGGGCGGACATCATCGTCATGGACGCACATCCGCTGCACAACACGCCGCGTTTCGAGCGTGACGCCAACAGCGTGTATTCGCGCATCGTCTACGCCGGCAAGTCCAGCGACGTGACCGACGTGCTGTGCGAAGGACGCTGGCTGATGCGCGACCGTGCGCTGCTGACCGTCGATGTCGAAGCCGTCCTTCGCGAAGCGCGTGAAATTGCCCTTCGCATCGACGACTTCCTGCGCGAACGCGAGTCGAGCGTGCTGAGCAAACTGCTGGCGATCGGCGGGCTGCGCCAGGGCGAAAGCTTTGAAGTACAGCTGAAGGCGCGCCTTGCCGACGGCGGCGAGGCGGTGGTCGAGCGCCTGCTGCGTCACCCCGACGTCGAGATCCTGAAGAGCAATCACTATACCCAATACGACACCTGGTTCCTGTTCGGCGATCCCTCAGAAGGGCGGATTCGCTTCCGCGAGGATGTGCGCGCTGACGCTGTCGGTCAGGCGGGGACCAGCCGCACCCGGCTGACCTTAACCACGCCGGACAAGGAGCGAGTCTTCCCCGGCTCTACGGTGCTGTCTTATTCGCGCTTCATCGCCGACGCGACCAACACGCTGCGCTTCTACCGAGAATACTTCCGACCGACCGAAGAACGCGAACTGCAAAAAGACCGCCGCCGCTGGCACATCCTGTATCAGGGCGTGCTCTTCTACGTCAACCTCGATACGCTGATCAAACCCCGGCTTGGGGCGCGCTTCATTGAAATCAAGAGCCGCACCTGGTCGGCGCGCGATGCCGAACTGAAGGCGGAGCGCATCCGCCAGATGCTCCAGATCATGGGCATCTCGCCAGAGGATGTCGTCCGCGAAGATTATCTGGAGATCATCGCGGAGTGAGAGCATAGTGCCCGTCTGGGCGGCATCCGAAAGGAATGGGAGTGTGAGCGCTGCGCTGGAGATCATCGTCCTGGACGCGGACGACGCCATCGAAGCTGCCGCCGGGGGCGCGACCGCCCTGGAAGTGGTGCGCGATCTGGAGGTCGGCGGGCTGACGCCCGATCTGAAGACTCTGGCGGAGATTCGCGCGGCGGTGTGCCTGCCGCTGAATGTGATGGTGCGCCCTCACGCCCGCGATTTCGTCTATTCGCCCGACGAGTCGGCGCAGATTCTGCGCGACGCGGAGGCGGTGACGCGCTGCGGCGCGGATGGCGTGGTGTTTGGAGCGCTGACCGCAGGAGGGGAGGTGGATTTACCCCTGGTGCGCAGAGTGAAGGAAGTTAGTCGCGCTGTCAGCCCGGCAGTGCGCCTGACCTTTCACCGCGCTATTGAGGCGGTGGCGGATGCCGACGCGGCGCTGCCGATGCTCCGCGGGCTGGCAGATCGCGTGCTGGTGTCCGGTTTGCAGGCGGGGCAGGGGGAGTCGCGGGAGCTGCTCGGCGCATGGGTTCGGCGCTACGGCGCGGACATTCACTTCGCCTGCGGCGGCGGCGTGACGCTGACGAATGCCCGCCAGATCGTGCTGGCGACGGGCGTGCCGGAGGTGCATCTCGGCGGCGCGGTGCGCACCGATCGAAGGGTAGAACGCGCGAAGGTGGCGGCGGTCGCCTCTAGTCTGCAAAACCTGCGGCGATCACCCTGAACCAGGGTCCGCGCTCGACATCGGATAGCAGCGCATTGAGTGTGTCGTCGCAGCGCATGTGGGCGCGCATCACATCGATGATCATCGGCTTGCCTGTCGCGGTGCGTGCCAGCAGCGCACCCCCTGGAACCAGACACCGCTTAGCCAGCAGGACGACCTGGCGGAACTCGTCTTCGGTCATCCAATCGGCGATGTTGGAGATGCTGATCAGGTCATATCTGCCGCCCTGATCTGCCAGCTTCGGCATCTGTTCGAGGATATTGCCAACGTGCAGGTGCAGGCGCTCGGTCATCCCCAGAGCGCGCAGCGCGTCCTGACCGGCTGGTTGGAGATAGAGCGGATATCCTTCAGCGCCGGCTTCGAGCGCATAGCGGCTGGCAAAGACGGTGGTTACGAAATAGTTCTCCGCCGCGCCGGGAGCCATCAAGGCGCGGAAGTGACATTCGCCCAGGACCGCCGAAATGCCGGCGATACGCGCTGCCAGCGCTTCGCTGGCGACCCCGAACGTTTCGCGGATGTAGTCGGGGGTGAAGAGCGTTTCATAGACGCGCGTCCACGCGCCAAGGTCGCTTTCTTTTACCGGGCGCGCCAGCGGGGAGAATCCCGCCTGGCGAAGGCGTGCTGTCGTATCCTGCATGGCGCGGTCGTTTCGCCCGACGTGATGAACTCCGTGTGCCAGGTCGGTGTCACGCCGAGAATCCCAGAATTCCAGCGCTGCGTGGGTGAGAGCCGGGCGGAGTTGGTCGAAGAGCGCCAGTCGATGTTCTCTTCCGCTGCCTCCGACCATCGCCGCGTCGCAGCCCAGCAGCGCCAGTTGATCGTCGAGCGTGAGGGCTTGTACGCCTGCGGCGCGCAGCGCGCAGAGAAAAACCTGCGCGGGGTTGAGGTCTACGGCATCCACTGACGCGATTGCAGGGTCGGTCAGCAGACTCAGGGCGTTTTCCCCGGACGAAGCCACCAGCAGGATCCTCCGCTCGTGACCGGGTGCAACGTACTCCATCACCCGCTGTTCGGTACGATAGTCTTCGTTCTGTACTGAGTACGAGAGGGGACTCTTGAATCCTTTGCTCTGCATCAGCCTTGATTCCGAAATGTGTGGACCGACGATGTTCATTCAACGCGGCGAACCCACTGCCGATTCAGGGTAGTCCGGCTACCCCTGGTTCAGACGGAAGCCGTGCCCGCGCACCGTGATGATGTACTGCCAGTCGGGGTCGAGTTCCATCAGCCGGTCGCGCAGGCGGCGGATCAGCGCATCAATCGCCTGTTCGCTCACCCCTTCGCCAAAGGCTTCGGGCCAGACCGCCTCGACGACCTGCTCGCGGGTGCAGATGCGCCCGACGTTGGTGTAGAGCAGTTCAAGCAGGCGGTACTGCGGCGGGCTGAGCGGCGGGTCCAGTTCGACGTTGTTGATGAACACCCGACGCGAGTCGATGTCGAGCTTGAGCCGCCCGCCTTCCAGGCGTTCAGGGACTTCGAAAGGCATCGGCGCGGTCGAGCCGGATGCGACATACTCGATTTTGACGGTCATCGCCAGTTGTATTTTGTCGCCGTTGTTCAACCGGCGCGTGCCCTTGAGCTGGTCGCCGTTGACCCAGGTTCCGTTGCGGCTTTCCAGGTCTTCGATGTAGTACTGGTCGCCCTGCTGGAAGATGCGGACATGCTGGCGCGAGACCTGCCGCTCTGCGACGGTCAGATCACAGTCTTCGCCCCGCCCCAGGATG
The DNA here is from genome assembly GCA_016789005.1 of Anaerolineae bacterium. Taxonomy (GTDB): domain Bacteria; phylum Chloroflexota; class Anaerolineae; order Aggregatilineales; family Phototrophicaceae; genus Flexifilum. Next base: position 18,798 of record JAEURA010000201.1, on the reverse strand, counting down.
ACATCCTCGGAAGGCAGTGTCCAATGGAGGTCAAGCGCTTTGTCTTGTTGAACAATCAGGATTGGACGCTCTGGACTCTTGTCGGACATGTCACCGCCGCTCCTCGCTGCGCAGATTGATTCTGAAGACAAACCTCAAACTTACATACTACATTATACTGAAATCGGTTGACCTGCATCGCTCATCCGCTGCGACCGGGCACGCGCACTGGCGCGGACTGCACGAAACCCGTCCACAAACCCTGATCGGTGAAGACCGGCGTCGCCTGGGGGATCGGCGAGGTGGTGATCACGCCGTTGATGTTATTGCGATAGAAAGCCGAGACCTCGACTGCGCCGTTGAGGAAGTCGCCATCGGAAAGTACATTGCCGCCTGGAATCTCAACCGTGAAGAGGCAGCGCTGGCGAGGCTGAAGCAGCCTGATGCTGGATTCGGGGACAGAGGCGCCGTCCTGGCGACCGATTCCGACCGGGATCGACTTGGCGGGGTTGAAGCTGATACCCAGTCCGCTGGTGTTGTTATCGCCGACGATCACCCGCTGAGGGTCGAACACGAACGGCACTGTGCCAACGGTGTTGTTGACTACAGCGATGGTCACGTTGAGGAATCCGCTGGCGTCTGTTGGAAGCGTGCCAGTGCGCACCGTCAGGCTGATCGGGGCGGCGGCGGCGCGACCGAGGAGCGACTGGTGATTGGCGCGATCTTCGGCGACGCGCAGGCGGTCGCAGGGCGCGCCCTCGTACAGTTCGGGCACGACGTTCGCTACCAGGTTTGGCAGATAGCGCGGCGCGAAGAAGAGCAGGGCGACGATCAGCATCAGCCCGACGACCGCATTACGACTGTCTCCACCCCTGCGAAACAAAATAATCTTCCTTCACACCTCCTGCGGAGGTGGCTGCCCGGCGCTAGCTCCGCAGCCAGACGGCGGTCTCGCTGGCGAGCGCCTCAGGTTCGAGAGATTCCATATTGTGCCACAAAATGCCGTGATCGTGCCCGCGAAACCAGGAAAGCTGGCGGCGGATGAAGGCGTGTGTAGCGGTCTTCGCCTGGGCGACCGCTTCATCGAGCGGAACGTCGTCAAGGAGGTGGGCGGCGAGCTGACCATAACCTACCGCGCTCATCGAAGGCAGTCGGCGGCTGTAGCCTCGCGCCAGCAGGGCGCGCACCTCATTGAGGAATCCTGCGTCCATCATGTGATCCAGCCGGCGGCTGGCGCGCTCCCGCAGCAGATCCCGATCCATCGTCAGCCCAAGGAGGCGAAGTCGATAGGGTGGAGGAGACTTCGTCCGCTGGGTGCTGAACATCTGCCCGGTGGCTTCGATGACTTCCAGCGCGCGGATGATGCGGCGCAGATTGCCTGCATCGATGAACGCCGCTGCCTGCGGGTCGATCTGGGCGAGCCGGTTGTAAAGCGCCGCTACGCCGACCGCCGCCGCCTCGGCTTCTAACGCTGCGCGCCGGACCGGATCAGGCGGGACTTCTGGCGGCGTCCAGCCTTCGACGACGGCGGTGATGTATTGTCCCGTGCCGCCAACCAGGATCGGAAGCTGCCCCTGGCTGGCGACGGACTCGATGGCAGAAGCTGCGGCGCGAAGATAGTGCGCTAGCGACACTTCTTCATCGGGATCGGCGATGTCAAGGAGATGGTGCGGCGCGGCGGCGCGCTGCTCCAGCGTCGGCTTGGCGGTGCCGATGTCCATATAGCGGTAGATCTGGCGGCTGTCGGCGCCGATGATCGCGCCGTTCAGGCGCTGTGCCAGGGTGATCGCCAGGTCGGTTTTTCCGACGGCGGTCGCGCCGAGGATCACCAGCAGCGGAGTGGGAAGGTGTAGTCTACCAGTCAAAGGCATCCTGATAATGCTCGATCTGGGGAGGCTGCCTGGGCGCGAACGTCACCGCGATGACATCGATTCGCCACTGCGCGTCGGTCAGGCGATTCTGCGACAGATAAACCTGCGCCGCGCCGATGAGCAGACGGCGTTTGCGCGCGGTGATGCTTTCCAGCGGGTCCGCTTCGGCGGCGCGCCGCGTCTTGACCTCGACAAAGACGATGATGCCGTCGAGGGAGCGGGCAATGATGTCGATCTCCCCGCCCCGTGTATGCCAGTTGCGTGCCAGAACGACGTAGCCGCCTCTCGCCAGATGCTCCGCCGCCAGGGCTTCGCCGCGTTCGCCGGTGATCCCGGATGTTGTCTGCGACATGGCTTATCAGAAAGATAGTTCACCAGGTGACGCGCCGCCTGGCGCGCCGCCTCTGGCAGCGGCGTCGATATGCACTATAATCCCTGCTTCTCTAACTCGCACCTATTCTAGCACGGATGCAGTCTGAAGGAGCTGTCATGGAGTTTCTGACCAGCAATGCGTCGCTACTCGCGTTGATCGTCAGCGTGGTCGCGTTGGTCTTCGCATTCTTCACCGCCCAATGGGTCCTTCGCCAGGATGTTGGAAACGGCAGAATGCAGGAGATATCCGGCTTCGTGCAGCGAGGAGCGCGCGCCTTTCTGACACGAGAGTATCGCTATGTGGCGATCCTCGTCGCCCTCGTCACCGTCGTGCTGCTGATTCTGAGCGGCGTTCCCGGTTCGGGCATGAGTCCCTGGACGGCGCTGGCGTTCGTCAGCGGCGCGCTCGCTTCGGCGCTGACCGGATTCTTCGGCATGAGCATCGCGGTTCGCGCCAACGTTCGCACGACCGCTGGGGCGATGAAGAGCCTGAACCAGGGGCTGCGCGTCGCCTTCGCCAGCGGAACGGTGATGGGCACGATGGTCGTTGGGCTGGCGCTGCTGGGGATCAGCCTGCTGTTCATCCTGTTCACTAATATTCTCGGCATGGACCCGATTGCCGCTGCCAGTGCGCTGGCGGGGTTCGGTTTCGGCGGGACCTCGATTGCCATCTTCGCCCGTGTGGGCGGCGGCATCTTCACCAAGGCGGCGGATGTCGGCGCGGATCTGGTCGGCAAGACCGAGGCGGGAATCCCGGAAGACGATCCGCGCAACCCGGCGGTGATCGCCGATAATGTCGGCGACAACGTCGGGGATGTCGCCGGCATGGGGTCCGATCTGTTCGAAAGCTACGCCAGCTCGATCATCGCGGCAATCGCCATTGCCGCCCTGGTGACCAGCCTGCCCGGCGTCGCTCTTCAGGGAGATGCGCTCAAGCTGCGCCTGGAAGCGTTCCCGATCCTGGTGGCAGCCGCCGGCATCCTGGTCGCAATAGGCGCGTCGTTCCTGGTCCGCACCGAAGAGAAGGCGACACAGCAGGCGCTGCTGGGCAGCCTGCGCCGGGGCGTCTACGCGGCGAGCGCCGGCGTGGCGGTGGCGATCATCGTGATCGGTCTGATCCTGGAACTGGGCACGGGCGTCATTGTGGCGACCCTGTCCGGCTTGATCGCCGGCGTGCTGATCGGCTATTTCACCGAGTTTTACACCAGCGACACCTACAGCCCGACCAAATCCATCGCTGAAAGCTCAGTAGGCGGACCCGCCATCGTCATCATCCAGGGACTTTCGGTCGGCATGGGCAGCACCGTCGTGCCCGTGGTGGTCGTCATCCTCGCCACGCTGGTCGCCTACGGCGCAGGCGGACTGTACGGGATCGCCATCGCGGCGGTGGGCATGCTGGCGACGCTCGGCATCACCCTGGCGACCGACGCTTACGGTCCGGTGGCAGACAATGCCGGCGGCATCGCCGAAATGGCGGAACTGGGCGAACATGTGCGCGAGCGCACCGACGCGCTGGACAGCCTGGGCAACACGACGGCGGCGACCGGCAAGGGCTTCGCTATCGGCAGCGCGGTGATGACGGCGCTGGCGCTGATCTCCGCCTTCATCCAGGCGACAGGCGATGCCACCACCAACAGCGCAACGTTTCAGGAGGTTATCCTTGACCCGCGCCTGATCACGGGGCTGATGCTTGGCGCGATGCTCCCCTATTTCTTCAGCAGCCGGACGATGATCGCCGTAGGACGCGCCGCGCAGCAGATCGTGCTGGAGGTGCGCCGTCAATTCCGCGAGATTCCCGGTCTGATGGAAGGCAAAGCGCTTCCCGACTATGAAAAGTGCGTCAGCATCAGCACCGAGAGCGCGGTCCGCGAGATGCTGCTGCCGGGCGTCGTCGCCGTCCTGGTCCCGGTCGGTATCGCTGTCCTGACGCTGATCGGGCGGGGGAACGACCTGGGGCGCTATGTCGGGGTGGAAACGCTGGTCGGCGTGCTGCTCGGCTCCCTGATCTCCGCCTTCCTGCTGGCGGTCATGATGGCGAATGCCGGCGGCGCCTGGGATAACGCCAAGAAGTACATCGAACGCGGCAACCTGGGCGGCAAAAAGTCCGATGCGCACAAAGCCGCTGTCGTTGGCGACACCATCGGCGATCCTTTCAAAGATACTGCCGGTCCTTCGCTCAACATCCTGCTCAAGCTGCTGGCGATTGTCTCGCTGGTGATCGCACCGCTGCTGGCGGTCACCACCGGGGGCTGACGGCGCATCAGCGTACACCAGAATGCTACACAGAGACCGACGGCGTTCCAGGACGCGTCGGTCTCTGCATTTCTGAGTAGTCCGGGCATCAGCCGCCGAGCGAACCGATCAGCGGCGCGGCGTGGACGTTGGTCGTCGTCCCCCGGTTAACCTCGAAGAAGCCGAAATACTGCCCGTCGGCATATTCCAGTTCCGAGAACCAGATCTGTTCGAGCACATTCGGATCGTTCCAGATCAGCGCGGGTTCGTCTGCTGCGCTGCGCCAGGTGACGCCGCCATCGTCGCTGAGTGCGATCCCGAACGAAATGTCCTGCTGATTGCGGGTGAAAGTCCGGTAGAGCAGGACCAACCCGTCGGGCGTCAGCCGCGCGCGCGGCTGATGCGCGGCGTCGGCAGCCCAGGGCACGTCTTCCGGCACGAAGACCGGGTCGCTTTCCGCGAACTCCGGATCGGTCGTGGTCGGATCATCGTATTTCGTCCAGGTGATGCCGTCAGCCGACGTTGCCAAGCCGATCCGCGAGCCGGGCGGGCGGCTGAAGATGCCGGAATAGAGCATGATGTAGCCGTCGTCAGACTTCACCACCGTCGGCACAGTGACGCCGTAGGAATCCCATGCGCCGGCGCTGCCAAAAGAGAGCACCGGTTCCGGGCGAAATGTCCAGGGACCTGTTGGGGCAGGGGCGGTCGCTCGGACGATCTGCATGCCGGGGTTCGAAGAAGCATCGCTCCAGACGTAGCAGTAGAGCACCCACGTCCCGTCATCTTCCACCAGGGCGCTGGATGCCAGCACAGCCAGCCCATCGTACGGCGAATCCTCCGCCTTAATGATCGGTTCAGCGCCGACCATCTGCCAGTTCAGCCCATCGGTTGAAGTGTGGTAGGCGATGTGAACAGGGGCGGGCCAGCCGACGAAACCATTGCGAAACATGTGGAAGACGCCATCGTGATAGACCACCGCGCCCGGATCGGTGTACTGACCATCCCAGGTCCCGCGCTGACCATGCGGGATCGTCGGTTCGTCTGGAACGTCGAACCTCAAGGCGCGTTCGGTCTGCGCGTGAAGCAGCGATACAATCAACAGACTGGACAAGGCGAATAGAAGTGCTGCGACTGCTCGGCGCATCTGAAATCCTCCCGATCTGAGTTGAAAAACGGCGTACACTATACTGACAGATGCAGTACTGCGAAATGCAGTATGAGGTTCAAAAAGCTGCCGCAGAAAGGCTAGGGAATGGCACTCAAGAACATGCTGCTCGCCATGATCGAAATCCAACCCCGCACCGGCTACGAACTCAGCAAAGTCTGCGAGCACGTCCTGAGCAACTTCTGGACAGCGGACCAGCGGCAGGTCTATCACGCGCTGGACAAGATGGAGGGGGATGGGTGGATCAGCGCCGAGGTGATCATCCAGGAGAGCGCTCCCAACAAGAAAGTCTATTCAATCACCACACAGGGCATGGAGGCGCTGGAGCGCTGGCTGACCACCTGGCAGCCGCCGCAGCCGGTGCGGCGGGAAGCCTTGGCGCAGATCTTTTTCGGCGGTCTGGTCCCCCCAGACGCGCTGGGTGATCTGATGGCAGGCTGGCGCGAGTCGCTTGAGGCGCGGCGAACATCGCTGCGCGGGCATCTTGCCGACTACGAGCGCATCCTCGCCCATCCGCCGGCGCGCGACTGGGGCTGGTTGTTCAGCCTGCGCATGATGATGTTTCGCTACGTGGTGGCGCAGCTGAACCTTGAACGGCAGTGGCTCGAAGAGACGGGGCAGCTGCTGGACATAATCCGGGAACACGCCCGCGATGACATGCAGCCGGCTCAGGAGATGCTGCGGAGTCTGCTGGAAGATTTCGACGAGGCGTAAAACAAGAGCGCGAGGACCCGTTAAGTCTACGGGTCCTCGCGCTCCAAAAGACAAAATACGATGCCGGGCAGGGGTTACGTCACCGGTTTGCGGAACTTGTAGCCGTAGACGATCATGCCGCGCGGACCTTCGGTGGTCAGTTTGCGGGTCACCATTTCGACCCGGTCGCCGATGGCTGGCAGGTCCTCCAGGTCGGTGATCTGCGCCGTGATCATCTGACCCTCGTCAAGCCGCACCAGCGCCAGCACATAGGGAGCCTGGTCTTCGTAACCTTCCGGAGCCTCGCGCACGGTCGTGAAACTGACGATCTCCCCGGTTCCGGCAAACGCCTGACGCTCGTGGGGCAGGGCGGCGGGGCGGCGGGTTTCCGACATGGCGTTACGCCTTGACCGGGACGCGCACCGCCTGCGGCTGGAAGGTCACCAGCGTGGGCTGTTCTTCAACTGCCGAAGCCGGTCGGTTCTGCAGGCGCAGATCGCCGTTTCCGCAGCGCACCCCTTCCAGACGATAGCGTTTTGCCTTCAAGCGCCAGTGCCGTGAAATCTGCATGGTTCAATACTCCTGTAACTCATGCGCCCTGGTATCGGGCTTTTATCTGCATCGCGGGTTTGTGCAAATGCGCACAAGTTGACTGCATTTTAGCGCTGGAGAACTGTCAATAACTGTCAGCCAGGCGAAGAGATAGGTCCAAAATGCTGTCAAAACCCCTCACATTTGCTTCTCATCCGCGATTGATCCGATCAATGCTGGCAGTCTGTTTCGGTTTGCACAAGCAGAGACCGCCGGCATTCATGCATCTCGACAGGATCGTTCAGGTGGAGAGAATGTGGGTGAAAGCGGTGCTGCCCAACCCGCCCACGCTCTGGATCATGGCGATCTGGGCGTTCGGTACCTGGTTAGCGCCTCCCGCACCGCGCAGCTGCAGGACGGCTTCGACCGCCTGATAGACGCCGGTCGCGCCGACGGGGTTGCCCCGGCTCTTGAGACCGCCGAAGGTGCTGATCGGCAGTCTGCCCGCCAGCCCAATCGAGCCATCCTGTGCCAGACGCCAGCCTTCACCGCGCGGCGCGAAGCCCGACGCTTCCAGCGACAGCGCCGCCAGGATGGTGAACGTATCGGTCAGCTCCACCAGGTTGATCTGTTCGCGGGCGACTGCCGCTCGCTGGAGCGCCTGCTCGGTCGAGCGCTCTACGGCGCGCAGCCACAGCAGATCGTCGCGTTCGGCGAGCGCCAGCGTATCGCTGGACGCCCCACCGCCGATGATGCGCACCGGCTGTGGGACCAGATCGCCGGCGCGTTCGGCAGTCGTCAGGATGACCGCTGCTGCGCCATCGGCATCGGGCGCGCCGTCGAACAGGCTGACCGGGTCGGCGATCATCGGAGCTTTCCCGAAGGCTCCCGGCTTGATGAGGTTGCGGTACATGGCATTGGGGTTCTTCGCGCCGTTGGCATGGGCGTTGATGCTGAATCCCTCGAATGCCGCCAGTTCGACGCCGTACTCGACCATATAGCGGCGCATCAGCAGCGCCGCCAGTGCCGGCAGGGTCGCGCCCTGGACGGCTTCGTCGTCGGCGTCGAGACTGACGGTGCGCGCCCGCACTCGCGCCGCGCCGATCATGTCGGAAGCCTTCTCGACCCCCAGCACGAGCGCGGTTTCGACTGCGCCGGAGGCGACCGCCATCACGCCGGCGCGCAGCGCCGCCCCTCCGGAAGCCTCGGCTGCTTCGACGGCGAAGGTCTCGACCCCGCGCAATCCGGCGAAATCGGCGACCAGGGGGGCGAGATGGGACTGTGAGCTGATCGTCGCGCCAAAAGCGTTGGCGACGATCAGCGACTCAACTGAATCAATGCCGGCGTCTTGCAGCGCTGCCTGAGCCGCATCGGCGGCGAGGTCGCGCAGACCCAGCTGCCAGTGCTCTCCGACGGGCGTCTGACCGATGCCGATAATCGCTACATCACGCATAATAGTGCTTTCCTCTTCCTTAGAGTGGTCGGCGCGCCTGCGAACGTCCGCTTAAAGTTTGAGCAGACCGCGATAGCGGCAGTAGGTGGCGTAGTCAATCGGCGTGCGGCGTGCGATGTAGTCGCGGGTGCGCAGCGCCCGGTCGCGGGCAAAGTTGATGCGCTCGGTGACGACCAGGTCGAAGGCGTCCGACCCCGCGCCGCTGCCATAGCTGATCATCAGGATGCGGTCGCCCGGCTGAGCTTCGTCCAGGATGGCGGTCAGCCCGACCATGCACGATCCCGAATAGACGTTGCCAATCTCGTTCGCCAGCAGTCCAGTCTTCATCTGCTCGTCGTTGAATCCGAGGATCGAAGCCGCCCGCTGCGGGAATTTGACGTTGGGTTGGTGACAGACGACGTAGCGATAATCCGCCGGCTGCGACCCCATCATCTCCATGAGTGCCCGCCCGGCGCTGACGACGTGATGGAAATACGCCGGTTCGCCGGTGAAGCGTTCGCCGTGCGAGGGATAGATCTCGTCGGCGCGCCGCCAGAAATCGGGCGTGTCGGTCACGTAGCTGTAGCTGCCCTGGTAGACGGCGACGGCTTCGTCGGCGGGACCAAGCAGGAACGCCGCGCCGCCGGAGGCCGCCGTGTATTCCAGGGCGTCGCCTGGACGCGACTGCGCCGTGTCCATGCCGATGCTGAGGGTATACTGACCCATGCCGCTGCCGACGATGCCGATGGACGCCTGCACCGCCTCAGTCCCCGCCTTACAGGCGAATTCCCAGTCCGCCGCCTGGATGTTGGGCGATGCTCCGATGCTTTCCGCCACAATCGTGCTGGTCGGCTTGACGGCGTAGGGGTGGCTTTCACTGCCGACCCAGATCGCCCGCAGCGCCTGCGGGTCAATCGCGGCGCGGGCGAGCGCGTTGCGCGCCGCCTCGATGCTCATCGTCGTCACGTCTTCGTCAGGACCGGCGACGGCTTTCTCGCGCACCGGGCTGCCGTCTGGGACGCCGGTCCACAGCTTGGCGATCTCGGTCCCCGGAAGCCGCCAGCGCGGGACGTATGCGCCATAGCCCACGATGCCGACGGCGCGGTCGGGGCGCATCAGCATACTGCTCGAACGACCACTGCTGTTCATATTCTGCATGGATCACTGTCCTTTGATCTCTGCCAGGATGGCTTGGGCGCGTTCTGCGCGAATGTTGTCCTCTTGCACCAGGCGCGCCACGACCTGCCCGACCTCTGCGCCCTGTGCCCCGGCGGCGACGGCGATCTGACGGGCGTGCATGCGCATGTGTCCCCGCTGGATGCCCTCGGTCGCCAGCGCGCGGATCGCCGCGAAATTCTGCGACAACCCGACTGCCGCCATGATCTGGGCGAGCTGCCCGGCACTGGTGATGCCCATGATCTTCAGCGCTATGCCGGCGGCAGGGTGAACCCGCGTCGCGCCGCCGACGATGCCGACGCTGAGCGGCAGCTCGATGCGCGCTCGCAGGCTGCCGTCAGCATCTTTCCGGTAGCGCGTCAGGCTGGTGTAGCGACCGCTCCGGCTGGCGTAAGCGTGCGCGCCCGATTCCAGCGCCCGCCAGTCGTTGCCGCAAGCGATGGCGACCGCGTCGATGCCGTTCATGATGCCCTTGTTGTGGGTGGTCGCCCGGTAGGGATCAGCTTCGGCGAACGCGCCGGCTTCGACAACCGCCTGGACGACCTGATCGCCGCTGAGCGACTCGGTCGCCAGCGCCGCCGCCGGGATCACGCCCTCGGCGGAGGCTTTGCGCCGGTCGGTGAGGTTGCTCAGGATGCGCAGGACGACGCGCCCTCCGGTGATCGCTTCGACATGGGGCGCAAGGTGTTCGACGGCGGTGTTGATGGCGTTGGCGCCCATCGCGTCGCGCACATCCATCAGGAGGTGGACGATCAGCATGGGACCTGCGCCGGTTTCGGGCAGCAGGCGAACCTCAATGTCGCGCGCCCCGCCGCCGCGCCGGACGATACTGCCGCCGACTTCATCCGCTAGTGTCAGCAGGCGCGCCCGGTTGGCTTTGATGGCTCCCGCGGCGACGAAGAGATCTTCGACATCCATCACCTGAATCTGCCCGATCATGATCGGCTCATCGCTGGCGGTGGTGAACCCGCCGCCTTCGCGAAAGAGGCGCGCGGCGTTGCTGACGGCGGCGACCACAGACGGCTCTTCAACCACCATCGGCACGAGCACGTCCACGCCGTTGATCAGGAAATTGGTGGCGATTCCCAGCGGCAGGGCATAGACGCCGACCGCATTCTCGATCATGTTGTCGGCAGCGGCGGCATTCAGTCCGCGCACGCCGATGAGGACCGCCTGCTCATCAGGAGTCAGGTTTGCCCATTGGGCGACGATGGCGGCGCGCTCCGCCAGCGGACGCTTGTAAAAGCCGGGTAAGCGAGAAGTGTGCGTGTGGTCTGTCATGGTATCCCGATGCTACTTGATGAGAACTGCAAAAAACTATCGACTTGTGAAGCGCGGCACAATGCCTTAGCTGCCGTTAACCTGGATGAATCGCCAGACAGGCGGCGAAGCCCTGTCAAAAACTATCCCGCCGCGCCAATCCTCAAAGACGCCGAGGTCGAAGCCCGCCGCCAGCTCGCCGTTGACGCGCAACTCGGCGCGACCCTCCGTTGTGACGTGCAGGTAGAGGCGGTTGCTGGCGGGGCGGATGTGCAGGAAGGGCGTCCAGTCCGGCGGTAGGGCGTCGGACAGGCTGTAGCTGCCGGCGGGGTGGATCATGATGCGGGTGGGCAGCGCCCTGCCAGGCGGTAAAAACCAGAATCCCCAGACCGACTGTTCGCCGCCGAATGCCGCCTCCGCCTGAAGCGTGATCGGGGCGGTCAGGTCAGCGAGCGGCAGGGCAGCCCAGGCGTAACTTTCATCCTGAGGCGGCACGGTCAGGCTAGCCAACGGCAGGTCCGCCGGCGAACCGGTGGACAACACGAGCCGAGGCGCTGTCGGCGGATCAGCCCAGCCGGCAGCCAGCAGCAGCGCCAGCGCGCTGACCCCGACTGCTGCCAGGACCAGCAGGGCGGAGATGAGGCGCAGTCGGCGCACTGTCAGGGCATCTTCGTCGGGCATGATGGGGGAATCAAACGGACGCCCTGGTCGGCGTCCGATAGAGCGTTCAGCGCAGGCGAGACCTATTCGGGCAGGATGCCGGTGCCGAGCAGGGCGTCCAGCCAGACCACGAAGATCAAACCGATGGGGAAGCCCGTCCAGAAGAGATACTGCCCGCCGTACTGCTGGAGGCTGATGGAGTGCCCGCCCTGCACCGGGATGCTCGGCAGCACCACAATGACGATGAAAGTCGCCACCGCGAAACCCAGAACCATTGAAACTGCCCACACTACCAGGCGCTTCAGCAACATACCTGTTGAGTCTCCTCAGCATCATGATCCATACAGTGATTGTGTACATTGTAACGAATCACCGGCGGCATGGCAACGGATGCAATACCCTTTTTCCTGGGTCAGTGTTATCTTTATAGGAATCGGAAGCCAAGCTTGAATCACTCCTGCCGCATTTGGGCGCAATGAGAATCACAGAAGGGAACCGTTGTGGCTGACCTTTTCGACAAGGCGAAATCCTACACGCAGGCGAAGGAGGCGATGGCGCTGGGTATCTACCCGTATTTTCGGGCACTGAGCGATACCGAAGGCGCAGTTGCTACGTTTGAAGGCAAGGAAGTGGTGATGATCGGCTCCAACAACTATCTGGGGCTGACGACTGATCCGCGTGTGCGTCAGGCAGCAAAAGACGCTATCGACCGCTATGGCACGAGCGTCACCGGCTCGCGATTTCTGAACGGCACACTTCAGCTTCATCTGGAGCTGGACAAGCGGCTGGCGAAATTCGTCGGCAAAGAAGCGGCGCTGGTCTTTTCGACGGGCTACCAGACGAACGTCGGCACGATCACGGCGGTCGTGCAAAAGGGCGACTACGTGATCGTCGACAAAGACGATCACGCCAGCATCGTCGACGGCTGCATGATGTGCCGGGGTGAAATGAAACGCTTCCGCCACAGTGACCTGGGCAGCCTGGAAGATGTGCTGAAGCGGCTGCCGGAAGACGCCGGCAAGCTGGTCGTCGTCGATGGCGTCTACAGCATGGGCGGCGACATCGCGCCCCTGCCGGAGATCGTGGCAATCTGCAAGCGCTATGGCGCACGGATCATGGTCGATGACGCGCACGGCATCGGCGTCACCGGCGGCGGACGGGGCACGGCGCATCACTTCGGCTTGACCGACGATGTCGATCTGATCATGGGGACGTTCAGCAAGAGCTTTGCGTCCATTGGCGGCTTCATCGCCGGCTCAGCGGAAATCGTGCATTTCATTCAGCATCACGCCCGCTCGCTCATCTTCTCAGCGGCGCTCCCCGCGCCGCAGGCAGCAGCTGCTTTGACGGCGCTCGATATCATGGAGACGGAGCCTCAGCACGTGGAGCGTATGTGGGAGAACGCCGAATACATGCGCGCCGGGCTGAAGAAGCTTGGCTATAACACGGGTAGAAGCAACACGCCGATCATCCCGATCATCATCGGCGACGACTTCCGCACGGTCATGGCGTGGCATGCGCTGATCGAAGAAGGCGTATACACCAACCCGGTGGTTCCGCCCGGCGTCCCGCCCTCCAGCAGTCTGCTGCGCACCAGCTACATGGCGACCCACCGGCGCGAGCATCTGGACCGCGCCTTGAAGGCGTTCGAGTCAGTTGGTGAACGGTTGGAGATTGTGCACCAGAATATGAACATCACGGAGGTGGGCTGACCCTTCGCGCCCCTGGACCACACGAAAAAGCCCGGCGATGCAGCCGGGCTTTTTGTTTGCGTCAGCTTGCTGAAGAACGCCGCGCGCCGTTACTTGCCGCGCCGCCCGGTCAGCCGCTTGTGAAGCGGGTCGAGCAGGCTGTAGGCGACCGGCACGACGATCAGCGTCAGCAGCGTGCTGCTGAACAAGCCGCCGATCACCACCGTGCCCAGCTCGGAAGCGATGATCGCACCCTCGCTCAAGCCGACCGCCAGCGGGATGAGGGCGAAGATGGTCGCCAGCGCCGTCATCAGGATGGGGCGCAGGCGGCGTCCGCCCGCCTCATACAGGGCATCATGGGTGTTCATGCCGCGCTCGCGTTGATTCGCCAGCACCCGGTCGATGAGGACGACGGCGTTGGTCACGACAATGCCGATCAGCATCAGCATGCCGATCAGCGCCGAAATGCCCAGGGTGCGGTCGGTCAGCGCCAGGGCGACCGCCGCGCCGACCGGCGCGACCATGATGCTCAGGATGATGTCCAGCCAGTGGACAATCGAGCCGAAGGTGACGATCAGGATGACCACGACCAGGACAATGGCGATCATCATGGCGGTGAACAATGCCGCGAAGCCTTCGGTCTGCTGGCGAGAGTCGAAGCCTTCTTCGACGACGACCGACGCCGGCAGGTCGGGCAGCGCCTGAATCGCCTTGATGGCGCTCTGCGTGACGCCGATGGAATTCTGAGTCTCCAGCTCCGCCGAGAAGCTCAGCGCCGACTGTCCGTCGATACGGATGTAAGTGGTCGAGTCGCCGCCGGCTGCGCCCGCCTGCGCCAGGCTGCTGGTGGCATTCGCCAGACCTTCAGTTTCGTTCAGCGCTGCGATCACCGCAGCATTGACCGCCTCCAGGTCCTCCTGCGGACCGGACATGACCAGCTCGAAACCGCCGAAACCCTGTTCGCTGAGCGACGCGCCGGAGACGGTGACGTTTTCTTCGCTGAAGATGCGCTCGGCATCGGCGCGAATTCTGCCGGTGAGCGCGTCAAGCGCTTCCGGCGACGGGACGCCGAGCGTCACCTGCGCCTGCGCCTCGTTGACCTCGCTGCTGCCCAGGATCAGGCTTGCCAGCCCCGCGCCACCGCCGATGATCGTGTTGACCGACTCGATCTCTTCCTCGGCGTAGTTGGCGTGGATGTAGCTCTCGAATTCCTCGACGATGGCGTTGGTATCGACCAGTTTCGTGCCGACAGGCATGGAGATCGACACGGTGATCTGCGGTTCGCCGAAGCTGGGCAGGAAGGCGAGCGGGCGGGAACCGAACAGGACACCGCTGAATGCCAGCGAGACAAAGGCGACCACCAGGATGATCAGGGCGTTGATGCGCTTATCGAGCGCCCAGCGCAGCACGGGCATATAGACGCGCTCCGGCACGCCTTCGCTTTCATGCCCGATCTCCCGCTCGTCCAGCAACAGATATGCCGCCACCGGCACGACGGTCAGCGCGACGACGAACGACGAACCGAGCGCGTAAGTCACTGCCAGACCGAACGGCAGGAAGAATTCACCGATGATGCCACCGGTCAGACCCAGCGGCAGGAAGACGACGACGGTGATGACCGTCGCGGCGAAGATGGCGACCGACACGTCGCGCGTGCCGGTGAGGATCGCCTGGCGCTTGTCGCCGCCCTGCTGCACCTGCCGGAAGATGTTCTCCAGGACGACGATGGAGTCATCGACCACGCGCCCGATGGCGACGGTTAGACCGGAGAGCGTCATGATGTTCAGCGTGATGCTGGACGGGAAGAGGCGCATCATGAAGCCGATCAACCCGTCGGTCGAACCAGTCGATTGCAGCGCATCGTGGACGATAGGCGGCAGCCAGCGCATCAGCGCCATCGCCATCAGGACCGACAGCGGAATGCTGATCGCCGTGACCAGCGTGCTGCGCCAGGAAGGATAGGGCAGTTTGCCGGGATAGAGCAGCACGATCAGCCCGGTCACAGCGCCGCCGAGCAGCAGGACGCGGACCACCGCATCGAGCTGTTCGAACGCCTTGCCCAGGTCGCCGCCGGTCCCGCCTGCCTGCTGGAAAGTCAGCACTGCCAGGAGTCCAAGGAAGACGGCGACCATAACCACGCCGACGATGGCGCGCGGACCGCGCGACCACGCCCCGCTGCTGAGGAAGACCAGGATGACGATGATGGCGAAGATTGCGCCCAAGCCGCCTTCGCGGGCGACGCCGTTGATCGACTCTTCGACGAAGCTCGCCTGTTCAAAGGCGACGCCGACCGTCACATCGTCGCGCTCAGCATCAATTTCGGCGAGAGCGTCTTCGACGATGTGGAAGGCTTCAACGTTGTTCGATTCTTTGGTCTTGTAGACGGTGATGTTCAGACTGGAACTACCGTTCAGCCGGGTGACCGTGTCGGTCGGGACGAACGGCACAGCGCCGGACGTGATGCGGTCCTGAACATCCTGGGGCAGGGTGGCGACAAGCTCGGCGGAGAGCGACTGAAGCGCTTCGATGCGCAGGTTGCCCAACAGGTCGGCTTCTTTGTCAAGCATGTAACCGAGCTGGTCGGGCGTGAGTGAGGCGAGCAGACCCACGCCGAAAGATGCGCCCTGGGCGCTGTCCCAGAACTGGTTGATAAAGTTCGCCGTGCTGGGGAAGAAGCGCGTGAAATCGTCAGCGCTGTCCAGCTCGACGCCGACGAAGTCGCCAATGAACTGCCACTGCGGGTCGAGCGCCGGCGCATCGGGGTCACCCGGCGGCACATCCTGTTGATAGAGCGCCGCCAGGGCTTCGGCGGCGGATGGCGTTGCGCCGGCGGCGATGGCGCGCACTGCCGACGCCGTGTCGGCGTCGAGCGCGTCAATGACCGATGCCGGGATTTCCGCCAGGGCAGCAGGAGCGAACTTGGCGAGCACCGCGCCGGAAAGCTGTTCGTAGAATGTTGGGTCATTGACGGCGAAGAAGCGCAGCGCGCCGGGCGTCAGGCTGTTGAACAGGCGCACCTCATAGCCGGCGAAGTCTTCCGGCGCGGCGGCGTTGATGCCGTTGAGTGCGGCGGCTGCGCTGCCGTTTCCAAGCGCCAGCAGGTCGCGCGCCGAACTCAGCGAACTGTCGGCGAACTGCGGTTGACCCGCGAGAGTCGCCCAGACCTGGTCGAGCGGCGGCTGCGCAGCCGGCAGCGCCAGCACCGCGTCGGAAAGCACATCATAGACCTGAGCCGAAAGTCCAGGTGCGAACGTTTCGTCGTATTCGGCGATGAAGGCGAAGGCATCTGCGCTGATTGCGCCGACAATCGTGCCTGGACCACCTGGGATAGGCAGGCTGGGCGAACCTTCGGGGAGAGCATCCGGGTCGCCGAGCAGCATCAGGAAGTTGAGCAGGTCGGCAGCGCGCAGAGAGCCGCCGCCCAACTGTGCTGCGAGGTCCCCGGAAAGCTCGATGTTGAGCAGGTCATCGGCGGTGTTGAGTTCAGTGCCGATGAACGTGCCGATCAATCCCATCAGCGCCGGCATCGCCGGACCTTCGGGAATGTCTTCCGCCTGGATGGCTGCTGCGGTCTCAGATGTTTCGGCGGCAGAGGCTTCGGCGGCAGGATCGGCTTCCGCCGATGCCGTCTGGACGGCGGCTGCTTCGTCCAATGCCGTCCCGGCGATACTGAAAGACGCCAGGGGAATATCGTCGAACGAGAAGAGGATCAGCTGCGGCGGCTGAATGCGCCAGGACTGCGGCAGATCGACCGGCACTGCCTCGGCGGCGCTGCCGGTGATGGCTTCGGCAATCGCCTTCGCGGCAAGCGCATCGCGTGTGAAGCCGTCCAACCCGGCGAGGTATTCCGCCGGAAGCTCGGCGAATACTTCGGCAGACATCGCGGCTAATTGATCGGATTCAAAATATTCGATCAGCGCCGGATCGATGGCGAGCATCTGCTGAATGACTTCCGGCGTCAGGTCGTCGGTCTGCCCGATGGCTCCGACGATAACGCCAGAGTCGGCAAAGTTGTTGATGACCGCGCCGACCGAACGGGTGAGCGTGCGCATCTCGCGCAGGTCGCGGGCATCTTTGAATCGGTCGATCTGCCAGCTTTCGGGGAGCGCCGGCGCGGACTGCGGAACTTCCACAAGGACTGTGTTAAGGGCTGCGACAGCGTCAGCATTGAGTGGCTGCCCGCTCACCGCGGTCACTTTTGCCGAGGCGATGGACCAGACTTCCGGGGTCAAACCCAGGAGCAAACTCTGCGCCTCCCCTTCGCCCGACTCGGCGGCGACCGAAAGTGCGCCGCTGGCGTCCGGCAGGACCTGACCGCCGCTGACCTGCACGCGCGCCACCTGCTCGATATTGTCCAGCAGCGGCACGATCTCGTTTTCGACCAGGCTGCGCAGAGCGTTTCCAGCCGAATCGCCGGCTTCAGTCTGCTGCGCCAGATAGGCAAGGAGCGTCGTCGTCGTCTCGGACGACAGCGCCGACCAGACCTGCGGGGAAAGCTGGAACAGGAAGGTTGAGTCGCCTTCATGCAGCCAGATCAGCGGTTCAGCCGTCATATCGCCCAGGAGGCGGGCGGCGAAAGCGGCGCTGCCCTCGCCTTCCGGCGCGCTGATGCGGCGAAGCGGGAACCAGACCTCGTCAATCGCCGCCTGGATGGCGCTGCGCACCTCTTCCTGGTCTTCGCCGAAGTTGTTGCGAGCGGTGATGATCGCGCCGAATGCGCCGGTCGTCGTCGATTCCAGGTTGACGACCTGGGGTACGCCGTCTACCGCAGCTTCGATTCGCTTGGTGACGACATCGAGCACCTGTTCGCCGGTCATGCCCGACGCCTGCGCCAGGATGATCGTCTGCGGGAACGAGATGGATGGGATGAGTTCCTGTTTGAGCTGGGTGACGGCGATAATTCCGGCGATGGAGACAGCCACCGCAAGGGCGATGGTGACCGCGCGGAATCGCAGAGACAAGGCGGTGAGCGCACTGAAAGCGCGTTTCATCGGCGGGGACTCCTAGGATGCTCTTGAAACAAGTCTGAATCTCACGCTGTTGGTCAATTAAGCCTGCGGCGCACAACACAGTTTCGCCAGCGAGGAACTTGACTATCCAAGATACGGTTCTGTGGACGGAAAGTTGCTGTGTGCAGGCGGAATTATAAGATTGCCGATCAGGCGTAACAAGATGAGTTTCTGAAGCCCGTTCCATTTTTCACGAATCACCCACAATTTGCATACGGCTGAACCGATGAGAATACGTTAGGATAAAGGCACGCATCGAACGACCGTGCCTGGAATGGAGATCACAGCGAGCCATGGATGACTATCTTGGGCAGTTCAAGCCGCGCAAGAAGCAGACGCAGGAAGTCGTCAGCATCTCTCCCACCGGGTTGATCTCGCTGGGACGCGAGCAGCGTCTGGTGATTCGCACGCTGCTGCGCTCTGGAAGCGCCGACGGGATGCGGCACGGCGATCTGCTGGCGAGCACCGAACTCAGCGAGGATGAGCTTGCCGCCGCGCTGAAGACCCTGGTCGAACAGGGCTGGGTGGTCGCTCAACGCGACAGAAACGAACATGAGAACCGCTATCGCGCTGTGCTGCGCATCGTCGCCAAGCAGTCGGCGCGCAGCCGGTACTGGGACACCGTTATGGACGACGCGTCGCAGGCGGGTGGGCGCGGGCGGGGCGTGCTCAGCACCGAGATGGAGGAGAACCTGCGGCGGTTTTTGCCGGCGTCGCTGTTCGACCG
>JAEURA010000178.1 GCA_016789005.1 Anaerolineae bacterium | reverse complement strand
AGCCCTGCCCGGCACTCTTCCTGATATTCCGCGCGTTGTCACCGATGACCATCGCTACCTCATGGCGCGCGTCATGCTCGATAACATCCCCCTGAACGATGCGGCAGCCGGCGTCGCCTACATGAGGAGTTGGGCAGGATCTATCGGAAATCCCGACAACAACTTGTGGGCGATCCAGGAGATCGGCGGGGTACAGTGTACACAAGATGGGGCGCCGATTGGTGGTTACGCTGACGCCTTCAATAATGGCTCAAGCGAAATCCTCCGATGGTTTCGAGGCTATATGAATTGCCTTCGGACTGGATTTCCACTTGAAGGCGAACTCCTGGATTTCGATGCGAAGTACAGTGGAATCGTCCGTCAAATCAATGATGCGATTGCTGATAAGCTCAGCGGCATTCCCAACCCCGTAGCCGGCTCACGATACATCAAACACACCAGCTCGTGTTTTGTCTGGCATCGTGACAGCGAAGGGGTGTACCTCACATCGTGCCGGGGTGATGGCGGCAGAATCGATATGCAGGAGTTCTGTGCGCAGCAGCCGAATCGCCCGGGTATTCCGACGCCAACTCCCGCACCTCCAAATCGAAACTGCCTTGCGTCAAGCATCAATCCTTCAGGTGTCAATGTCACAGAGTGGCTGGCGAGCCCCGAAGGACGAGCCTCAAATCAGCAGCTTGGCTTGGAAACCGCCGTTGGGAACCACAAGGTCATCAACCTCGGAATATACATACCTGATCAACCGATACCATTACCTGGCGGGGGCTACACATCGGGACAAGGGTGCGAAAGTACCTGTTTTTTCCTTCTCGGTAATCCAGCGGTGGATAGCAATACCCATCTGCAAATCCCTATTTCCGAGGAGTCCATCCAAGACGCCTGGAGCCGACACATCGCGACCCACAACGACCCGAACTACGGCTATCGGGGAAACGCAAACAGCTACTTTGCTTTTGTCCTCAGGACTGAAGAGGGTGGAGCCCAAACATGGATAACTTTTGTTTTCCAGCCCTAGCGTCATCTGGAGTTCATATGTTCATAAAGCTCTTTGCACTCTATGCAGTGTTCGGTTTATCCGCTGTCGGACTAAACAGCGCCGAAATGTACATCCCTCAATCTCCTGGGCGTAATCTACCTGGCATCAGGATCGACTGGCATCCTACCGCCAACATCCTGGCGTTAGCGAACGGCACCAGCGTCGTCATCCAGGACAGCATGACGGGGGTGATCCTCAACACATTGCCCGGTTTTGCCGAGCCGATCACAGCGGTTGCATGGAGTTTAGATGGCGTCTATCTCGCAGCGGCGGAACCGTTTCATATTACGGTTTGGAGCGGTTTCACCGACACAATCCGGCAAGTTACTTCAATCGACCTGTCGCTTCAGGATACTCGCGGCGGCACCTACTCCCTATCCTGGGACAATAGTCACCGGCTGTTGGCTGCTACATTTGGAAAAGTGTATGTATGGAATGGTCTCACAGGGGAGCGTCTCCACTCTTTCATGCCCTCACCTCTCCCCCTTGTCTCGGGAGCAATCGCGCCGGATAACGGTAGAGTTGTGACTGGCGATCTCGCTGGGCGTGTGGTTACCCACGAACTGGCTATCAATCATGGTCAATTCGCCGAGGTACTTGATCAGTCTGGTGTGTTTTCTGTCGCCTGGGATCCAACATCGGAGCATATTGCTGCGGGGACTTCGACTGGACGTGTCGACTTATATCATTTCGATATCGCAAGGAGAACGCACAATCTGCCGGGAGGCAGCGCATTTCAGCTCAATCCGCCGTCGGAGGTGTTGGGCGTCGCCTGGCATCCCACTAACCCCAATGTTCTGCTGGTCGGCACAGCAGATGGCGTTGTCCGTATTTTAGAACTGCCTGGCACTATACGGGACACCTATACGACGGGTTCGGTTGTCGTCAATGTGGACTGGTCTGGCAATGGCAGCCAATTCGCTTACAGCACAAGCACCGACGTTGCCATTCTGCCTGCGCCCGAATGGGTCCTCCCTACCACCGACCTCACCGGCGCGATCACCCTGCCGAGCCGCACGCGGGGCACAGCCGCCTACGCCGTCCCCCTCAGCGTCAAGCTGGCGGACGCCGGCGGCGCGCTGGTCAGCGAACACAGCCCGACCACCGACGTGAACGGCTATTTCACCCTGCAAGACCTGCCCCAGGGGTCCTACGGCGTCTGGCTCAAGCACGCCCAAAGCCTCGCCGTCATGCCCTCCGTCACCCTCGACGCGCCATCGATCAGCCTCGACTTCGGGACGCTGGCGATGGGCGACGCCGACGACAGCAACCAGATCAACATGGTCGATTTCTCCATCCTGAGGGCGGCGTTCGGCACGTCCGACGGACAGCCTGGCTACAACGCCGACGCCGACTTCACCGGCGACAGCAGCGTCGGCATCAGCGATTTCTCCCTGCTGGCGTACAGCTTCGGACTGGTCGGCGTGCCTCCGCCCGCCGGAGGGAGCGGCGCGCCGGAACTGCGCGTGCTGGAGACGATCCCGCCCGAACTGGCATCGGCGCGGCTGCGCTTCCTCACCAGCAACAACCGCAGCAGCGTCACTACCAGGGTGAACAACACCTTCACCCTCCTCGTCCGCGCCGGCAAC
>JAEURA010000124.1 GCA_016789005.1 Anaerolineae bacterium | reverse complement strand
TGATCAGGCGCGTGAGGTATTGAAGCGAAGCGAGCGTTTCGCCCCGCCGCCCGACAAGCCGGTTGATCCAGCGTGAACCGGTGATATTGAGGACCCAGGGCGCACTCTCGCCCTCCTCCGCAGCCTTCGAACGGCGAACTTCGATAGTCGAGTTCAGCTCCATGTGTTCCAGAAGCGTTTCCAGAACAACTTTGCCCACCTGAGCCTCTTCGTCCTGGTCTGCCTCCAGCACCAGTTCCGCCTCTTCAAAGAGGGGCGATTCCTCATCGGATACGCCGTAGTCGTCACCAGTCGGCAGATCGGACTCGGCAAGATGAGCGAAGCTCGGCTCTTCACGCTGGCGCTCCCGGCGGTCAGACCCTCGTTTTCCGCCGCGACCCTCACGGCGGTCTCGCCCCTTCCCCTGGCGCGGGCGCTCCTGTCGATCTCTGTTCGACTGACCGTCACGCGGACCCCGTCCGCTAGGCGGTTCCGGACTTCCCTGCGCAGACTGACTATGAGACTGGCTGTCGCGCTCTGAGATCCGCGTGGGTGGCGCAGTTTCGCGCGGGGGCGGCGATGGTGGCGGAGGCTGCATCGGAGGCATCGGCATGGACAGGCGCTTCAGCCGGACTCGCGCCGGGCGTGCCTCGCCGCCAAACATTCCGGAGGACGGCTCTTCCAGGACCTCTACGATGACCTCGTAGGGGGCGGCGTTCAGCGACGCCAGGCCTTTGCGAATGGCGTCCTCGATACTCTCGCCGGTAACTTCAACATCATTCTGCAAACTCATGGCGCATTCCTTCAACAAAAGGATGCAGACCCCAAACAGGGTCTGCACGATCATTCTAGCTGACTATTCCTCTGAACCGGTCGGCTATCACCGTCGCGGTTTCCCTCCACCAGAAGGCTTGACGCTGTCTTTCGGCTGCGCGCTGCTCCCGCCCTTTGTTGTCTCCCGGCGCATTGAGGTCGACGTCGTCACGGCAGGCACGGCGGTCGGCGAACGCCCCAACCCGAACGGCAGGATGTTGCGGAAGTCGGCTTTGCCCATGAAGGCATACTGGGCGATGCCGATGACGTTGGAGGCGATGAAATAGATCGACAGACCGACCGAGAAAGACAGCGCGAAGAAACCGTACATCAGAGGCATCACGGTCCCCATTGTCTGCTGGGTCGATGCAGCAGCGTTCGGTTTTCCATCTTCGCTGGGCGGCATAGACGGCGTGGTCACCTTGAACTGGAGCCAGGTTGTGATGACAACCAGCACGGGCAGCGCATAGGCGATGATCGAACCCGTCGTCATGTCTGGCGGCAGCGACAGGTTCATCCCCATCCAGCGGTTTTCCAGCGGAATAACGTCACCCAACCCAGGGATCAACAGACGTCCAGACAAGTCGATCAACGATAGCGGGCTCGCTGCCAGAGAATGGATGACCGCCTGATAGAGAGCGATCAGGATGGGAAACTGAATGAGAAGTGGCAGGCAGCCTCCTACCGGGTTGACGCCGTTCTCGCGATACAAGCGCATCTGTTCCGCAGCCAGTTTCTCGCGGTCGTTCTTATACTTCTCTTGCAGCTTCTTCAATTCAGGCTGGACCACCTGCATCGCCTTCGAGGACTTCATCTGCTGGGCGGTCAGCGGATAGGTCAACAGCTTGATTAGCGCGGTGAAGACGATGATCGCCAGCACCATATCCTGATTGAAGATCGAATACAGAAGTGTGAGGATTGTGACAAACGGGTTGAGGATGAAATCCATCGCGTCTGTTCCCTATAACCCATAAACCCAGCGACGTTCGCCGTTGTCGAGTGTGAAGGCGACCAGCAGTTCCTCGCGCGCCAGCGTGCTGACCACGACCAGTGGTTCACGAATCTCTGTGCCGTCACCAGGTTGAAGCAGAAGCAGATCTGCCAGGACTTCGCCGCGCATCTCGCGCTTATTCACTTCTTCACCCGTCTCTCGCGAGACCCAGTACACGTTGTGATCGCGCGAGCCAACGATAACGTTTTCCTCGGTCACCAGTGGTGTCGCCCGGATTCCGCGCTGAGCCACCTGGCGGGACCAGATTTCAGTGAAAGCATCGCCCGTATCCCTCAGCGCATACACGTAACCCGCCAGATCTGCGACGTATATCTGGTCCTCAACGACCGCCGGCGCGCCCCAAATCCATTCCGAGGTCTCGTACTGAGCGACGATACTTCCTTCCAAACTGACCTTGAACACCTTCTTGGCAAAGCTGCCGACATATAAATGCCCATTGGCGACGACCGGCGTCGCAGCAATAGCGCCTCCCAGATCAAGCCGCCAGATTTCTTCGCCAGTAGTTGGATTCAGCGCATACAGCGTATGATCCATCGATGGGACGTACAGAACGCCTTCATGAAGCAGCGGTGTAGCCCAGACGCCACGTTCAGTCTTGAACGACCAGACTGTCTCGTACGTCTCCATATTCAGCGCGTCGAGGCTGTTGGAGCTGAGCGGCACATACAGCAGGTTGCCATTCTGCAGCGGTGAAGCGATGCCGTGTCCTGCCAGCGCATGCCCCTCTGGGTTGAGCACGCGCGCCGTGATCGTATCGACCTCTAGCAGCCTGCTCTCATAGGCGGCGACGAGCAGGGTCTCGTCCTGCAATTCAATGGGGCGTGTATAGAACGTGTACTTGGGATTGCTGTTGGTGACGATCCATGTCCGGGGATTGCCCTGCTCGTCGAGGCGAACATTTCCGTCCGCGTCACGAAGCTCCGCAACTGAGCCATCCAGAGGGTCTACCATCACCATGCGATCCGCATAAGCAAACAGAACTTGTGCAGGGCTTCCCAATAGGGTCACGCTCGCCCAACTGGCTTCCAGCGGTACGCTAACGCAGCCCGCTGCCAGCACTACCAACAAGCCTATCAGCACTACCCAGCGTGAACGAGCAATCCAGGCTCGGCTAAACAATAGAAGACTCCTCACAATTCAGGGGACAGGGTCATACCCACCGGAGTGAAATGGATGGCATCGAGAGATTCGTTTCACGCCCATCCACCCGCCCTTCAATACGCCGTATTTCTCGATAGCCTGATAGGTATAGACCGAACAAGTCGGTTCGTAGCGGCAGGAAGACGGCAGTGCCGGTGAGATGAAGCGCTTGTAGAACCGAATGAGCGCCAATGCTACAGTTTTCACAACGTGCTCTCTTGAAGCAAACCAGCCCGACGAGTCAGTTCAATCACTGTACGCTGAAGTTCGGCGTAAGGTCGCTCGACAATTCCAGCACGAGCGATCAACGCCATGTCAAAGCCGGGTTTCAAGTGTGGGTGAAGCATGCGCAACACTTCACGAAGGCGGCGACGCACACGGTTTCTGACCACTGCCCCGCCGATCTGTTTGCTGACGATCACCCCGTATCGATTTCGCTCGGAACCATTTCCGATCAGACTCAAGACCAGCGTTGGCACACGAACTGTTCGACCACTCAGCCGCAGTCGCTGAAAATCTGCACGGCGGCGTAACCGCCAGTCGCGGCGCAT
This sequence comes from Anaerolineae bacterium, assembly GCA_016789005.1. Taxonomy (GTDB): domain Bacteria; phylum Chloroflexota; class Anaerolineae; order Aggregatilineales; family Phototrophicaceae; genus Flexifilum. The sequence goes on along the minus strand of JAEURA010000124.1, from coordinate 28,714 downwards.
CGGACCTACCCTCAAAGAAACAACGGGCGTCTTGCGCTCCCGCCCAAGACACCCGCCGCCGCTTTAGTGTGCGTTCCAGTTGATCTTCTTGACGTGAACGGGCTGAACGGTCAGGACGTGGCGTCCCTTCTGACGGCGACGCTTCAGGACATTGCGTCCGTTGCTGGTCGCCATACGCTGACGGTAACCATGAACGCGCTGACGACGACGTATCTTCGGCTGATATGTACGCTTCGTTGACATCTTTTGTCAATCCGTGGGTTTCTCGACTCAAGAGCAAGTAGTATACATGCCGTCCCGCCGCAGGGTCAACCCATCGATAGTGCTTAGTGCTTGGCAGGGCAAACACATCAAAATCGATGAATGGGTCAGAAAAGGTTACAAGGTATCGTAGGGACGCGCTTCTGCGCGTCCGATACGGCGGACAGCCAGAAGACTGTCCCTACAGGACTGCGTTAACCCGTCATGACCTGATTGAAGGTTTGATGCGTTTGCCCTGAGTGCTTGGTTCGCCTCCTCTTGCATAACATCTCGGATCGCGTATAATGACCGTAAGGTTCAGGTTTATATCTTCTATCCTCGTCTATGGTAGGGTCACCCATCACTACGTCCAGTTTCGGACGTTTTCGGAATGTGTTGTCCTGTTTCGATGCTCAAATCGCTGTAGCGAATCCCTGCCAAATTGGTTCGGAGGTGGTGCGCTGTCAATGCTGACACAACAGTGGGCGCAGAGCTTTGCAGTCAGTCCTGATGATGTTGAGTACATTCAGGGACTGCTGCTAGAGCGCGAAGTTCCCCTATCCCTCGAAGAGATTGCGCGCTTTCTCATTGAACGCCGTCTAGAAGAACAACAGACCGCCCTCCAGGAACAGTATCGCGGCGTCGCAAGCTATCGCCCGGCTGATTCTTACGATATCGGGCAGCGCCTTGTCTTTCCGCGCCAGGATTTAGCCATTGCCAGCGTGGTCTCGGTGCGCGAAGGCGGAAATCCTGATCTCGGCGAATTCAGGGTGATTCAAGTCGAGTTTGAAGATCACTCGTTACGCGAATATGCTAGTGCCCTGGGTTCCCAACATAAGCTCAACGACGACAGCGGCAGCCTTTCCCCAGTACAAGCGGGTGGGGTTTCCGCCGATGCTCTCCTCGACGCGCATCGAGACTCTCTGTATCAGGCGATCAACGAAGCGCTGGCGCAGAGTCAGGATCTCGTCCGCCTGAGCGGCAGATGGTTCTCTCGCGCCTTGATGCTCGATGTCCATGAAGGACACCTGAATCTCGCTGAGGCGGTCCTCGACATGAACGGTGCTCCGCTGACCACGTTGCAGATTCTGGAACAAATCGGCGGGTTGGATGGGGGCACACCTGTCCTTCAGGAATTCTGCCTGAACGATGCCCTCAATGCCGATAGCCGTTTCGATGAGGTGGGACCACTGGATACGGTTCTGTGGCATTTGCGCCGCCTCGAACCCGCCGAGGTGCAGCAGACCCCGATCTGGCTGCGCTACACTCCGGCTGCCTACGACATGGATTCGCTCACCCCAGAACAGCACGCTCTGGAACGCGAAATCGACGACGAATGGTCAGACCTGCCGCTCGATTCCGACCAGGAGTCAGATCGTGTTCGCCTGATCCTGAGCTATCCCCATCAGCGCGCCGGGACTCTGCCGCTCGCCTCGCGGATGCAGTCCATCTTCCCGACGGCTCGCAGTTCTAACCGAATCGCGTTCACGCTGGTCGATGGTCAGGATGGCGAAGAATTCGCAGGGTGGGTGGTGCGTCAGGGGCGGTACGTCTATGGACTCAAGGCGTTTTATGATAAGCACAGACTGCCGATTGGCACGCTCATCACGGTTCATCGGGAATCTGGCTCAGACAAGGTCGTCGTGGATTTTCTGGCGCATCGTCCCCGCACCGAGTGGGTGCGCATGATGATAGACCGCAATGGGCAAATTGGATTCGAGGATCACAAGCGCCCGATCGGCGCAGAATACGATGATCTGATGCTCCTCGGAGCAGATGATCAGGGCTACGTCGACGGTCTGTTTCAGAACTACCAGCAGGGTCGGCGTCCGCTTTCAGCGCTGCTGAAACCCCTGGTCACCGAACTCAGCCGAAACATGCCGCAGGGTGCTGTGCACGCGAAAACCCTTTACAGCGCGCTCAACATGCTGCGGCGCTGCCCGCCGGGTCCACTCTTCGCAGCGCTGAACGGCGAGCCAGACTTCTATTCTGTCGGAAATCACTATTGGCGTTTGGGCAATACCTGAGGGCGTAGTTATGCAGCCAAGACCCAGCACGCTGGTCAAACCAACGCTAGACACGCGCTATCACATCGACTACTCGTGGTGGGATCGTTCCGGTGAAGATTTGCGCATCTACCTGTTGAGCCATCTGCCGCAGGAACAGCGGGACCTCCTGGCAAAAAGTGCCGATCACCATCAGTACGACGCTGTTGACCCTGAAACTGGCGAGGTCACGCAGGTCGACGAGCTGCATTACTGGCTGCTCAAGAATTCGCGCACGCCGGATTTCATCACACCGCATACGTCGCTTGTGGATGGCATTTTTCGCGTCCTGATCGCCAACAACAACCACCCGATGTCATCGAACGAGCTGAGCGTACACCTGGGAAGACCCCCGTCAACTATTCTGAAGATGCTAAGCGGGGCAAGAATCTACAAGGGAATCCGCCCAACCGAGAGCACGACCTGAAGTCAGAGTGAGGTCCCTGGTGATATGAGCCGCGTGATCAACACCGACAGCACAGGTAAACAACGTAACCAGCTACTGCGCACAATTGCCGAGGTTCTGCGCAGACTAAGTCAGAAACAGGAGATCGATGACGACGCCAAAGATATGGCGGCACATCTTGTCCTGTGCCTGCGTGACATCGACTCAGGTATCGACTCCTCCGCAGCCGCCTGGGAAAAGCGCGATTATTGGATGAAGGCGGATGAACTTCGGACCCGATGGGCATGGGCAGGCGCGCTGGCAGCGCAGATTCAGCAGTTGGTACTGGACGAGCGCTGGAACGATCTGCCCGCCATGATGGTCAAGCTGATGCCGCGCGTCAGCGACATCGATGTGAACAAGCTCACTCGAAAGGAATCAACCTGGCGCGGCAGTTACAGCCGTCTGCTCATGGAAAAACCGACGCGCTGACTGTTCCTCGCCCTTGAAGCGCCGGGCATGAACCGATGCTCGGCGCTTTTCTTTTTCCTCAGCGATGCAAGTCGCCAAACGATATGCCCAGGTCCCGTGCCATCCGTACCATTTCACCAGACGGATCTACGCGCTTGATCTTCACCGCCTCCGCCATCGGCACAGAGACGATGTCGTTGCCCTGAAGGGCGACCATATGCCCCCATTGCTGGCGCGCCGCCAGGTGAACCGCAGCAGCGCCGAAGCGGGTTGCCAACCAGCGATCATGCGGGGTTGGCGACCCGCCCCGCTGCAGATGTCCCAGGCGCAGAACCCGCACGTCAAATCCGGTACGCTCAGCGATCGAGTTCCCCAGCGAGTAGCCAATTCCGCCCAATCGTGCGTCCATGAGACCGGAGGCTTTGATATAGTACTGCTGCTGCCCCCCGGCGGGCGCAGCACCTTCGGCGACGACGACCAGGGCATGATTACGCTCTGGCGTGCGCATCTCCTTCAGATGCCGGCAGACCCGTTCAATATCGAACGGGATCTCGGGTATCAGGATGACATCCGCCCCCCCGGCGACCCCGGTCTTTAGGGCGATCCACCCACTGTTGCGCCCCATCACTTCCATGACCATCACGCGATGATGGCTTTCGGCGGTCGTTTGCAGTTTGTCCAGTGCCTCGGTCGCCGTCAGGATGGCTGTATCGAAGCCAAACGAGACATCTGTCTGCGCCAGGTCGTTGTCGATGGTCTTGGGCACCCCGATGATACGTGCACCCAGGGCGATCAGGCGTTGGGCGATTGCCATCGTGCCATCGCCGCCGGCGACGATCAGCGCGTCAATCTCAAGCGCTTCCAGCCGTTCCACCGCATCCTGTGCCGTATCAACGTACTGCACCGTACCATCAGTGTTCCTAACAGGATGCACGAACGGATTCCCGCGATTCACCGCACCTAGAATCGTCCCTCCCCGCGAAAGCAGGGGCTGGACGTGGGCAGGATCGAGCGAGACGACCGGCGTCTCTGGCGTCAGCAGTCCATCATATCCCTGGCGGATACCGATGACCTGCCACCCGTAGCAGTTATGCGCCGTCAACACCACGGCGCGAATGACTGCGTTGAGTCCTGGCGCGTCGCCGCCGCCAGTCAGGATGCCAATCCTCTTGTTCATGAGACCGCCCAGGCGCGCGCGTTGCCCGCAAAAGAGTGGAAGCACGGCATGCGGTGCGATTATACGAGAGATCATGTTAAAATGTCAGCGCATCTAACAGAGTCGCCCTTACGGGACGGGGACAGGAGAGCGGCGATGGCGCGCAGACGGGGACAGAACGGCGGGGGGTATCGCGGAAAAACGGAGCGAGAACGTCGTGTGGAGATGATGACCTGGGCGCTGCTCGTCCTGGTCTTTGCGGTACTACAAATTCTGCCTGATGGAACGCTGCCTAACTACTTCGTCCCGCTTTCAGGCGCGGTCATACTGCTCGGTTCAGGGTTGTTCCAATACGCGCAGCGATGGCGCGTCAGCCCCGTTACCTGGGTCGGTGGAGCAGTCATGGCTGCGCTCGCCTACTACGGCATGCAGGTGAATCCACAAAGCGATTTTGTGGGCGAGTCGCTTCTGGTCTTTTTCGCCGTGATCGCTTTCGGCGTGTTGACTGGCGAAACCTGAACCCCTGCCGAATCTCCGATCAGAGACGCGCACCGGTCGAAACAACCAGCGCAGCGGAGGTTGACAATCCGCACAATCTGGGTTATCTCAGACAATGGAGTTTGTGCAGTTTAACCACATGGCGTGACTATGACTGAGCCGGAACGCATCACTGTCGAAGATGTTCGCAAACTTGCCCTGCCCCTTGGCACACGGGTCGCGGCAGGCGAAGGCTTGTTGCAAAGCCGGATCATCACTTGGGCGGCGGTGATCTACACTGACGATGGGCTGCTCAGCAAGAGTGGACATGAAGCCGAGCTGATTCTGGTCGCCCCTGCCGAAGGAGCCAACGCGCCGCGCTTGCGCGATGTGGATATCGTACGCTGGGCGTCTGAACAGCAGGCGTCAGCGGTCGTCCTTCACGACAGCCCGTCATCAACCGCCGTCGCTGAAGCCAACGCCTATGGTATTCCGCTGCTGGTACTGCCGGCGGGCAGCCGTATTCGGGTCGTTGAGAAAGCCGTCGTCAGCCTTCTGGTCGATCACAAGGGACAGCTCGAACGGCGAGGCACGCAGATTTACCGCCAGCTCACGCAGATTACGTCGCGCAACGAAGGCATGGCGGAACTCGTCAATGAGATGGCGCGCCTAACCAACAAGTCGGTCGTCGTACAGGACAAGCGGCTGCAGATGATCGTCAGCAGCGTTCAGCCGCAGTTCGTCGCCTTCTGGGATGAAGTGGAGACCTTCCTGCGCAAGCTGGATAATCTCCCGGTGGAGATGCAGGACCGCCTGCGCGTGAGCGAGATGGACAATCCGGTCCTGATGCAATCTCTGCCGACGACCGGCATCGCTCGTTACGTCGCTCCGGTCGTCACCAAAGAGATCGGTAGAGGTTATCTCTCGATCATTGGGTTCGACAGCGACCTGGACGAAGTTGATCTGCTGGTTGCGGAACATGGCGCAGCCGCCTGCGCCATCGAGATGGCGAAGGCGAAAGCCATCAGTGATGCTGAAAAGCGGTTGCGCGGCACGTTCCTGGATCGCCTGCTCTTTGGTGACGTCAGCCAGCAGGAGGCACTACAGCAAGGCGAACGCCTGGAACACGATATGAGCCGTCCTCACATCGCCATCGTACTCAAATGGCAGGGAGAAAAGACTGCCTCGATGCGTCGGTTGGAAACGATTGTCAATACGGTCGTCTCCAACACCAAGGCGCATGCCCTGGTATGGCAGCGGGAGAAAGAGAACGAAGTGATCGTCTTCCTGGCGATTGACGAACAGGATGCGGTCATCAGCGGCATGAAGCTGTCTAAGGCTTTCCCCGCCGAGGTGCAGCGCCAATATCCAGGCTACCATGTCGCCGTCGGAGTTGGACAACCGGCGACGGATGTCGCCAACTGGCGGCGTTCGTATGGCGAAGCCGTCCAGGCGCGCGATCTGGCTGTGCGCCTGCACAGCGATACCCCGCTCTACATCGGCGACCTGGGTGTATATCAACTCCTCATTCGACTCAACGACAAAGAACGCCTGATGGGGTTCTGTGAGCAGACGCTCGGACCGCTCGTCGATTACGATATGCGTCAGCATGCTGATCTCGTCAAGACTCTGGAGGCGTTCTTCCAGTGTCACGGCAATCTGTCAGAGACCGCCAAACAGCTCATCGTCCACAGAAACACGCTTTTGTATCGAATGAACAGGATCAACGAGATTGCCGGCGTCGATCTGGATCGACCAGAGATACGCCTGGCGTTTCATCTCGCCCTGACAATCCGGCGGCTTCTCAGCGCCAATTGATCCCCCATTTGTGCTGGATGCACAATGAAACAAGCCGGGATTCCTTAGATTTTGTCTGAAGTACAACCCGGTTATTGTTTGTATTATTCTCACCCTTTAGGCACATTGTTTTTGGTGACAGTTGACGATGCACGGCAGCACGCTAACTGTCGCTTTTTGTCCCTGGAGATGTCACACAGTTCCGGCTAGCACCGTTAGAATCGAGGAGCGTGATGCCTGACTTGCACTATCTGAACGACGTTCCTCTCCACTCTGAAGATCGGCGTGAGCGCGATGCCTGTGCGCTGATCTGCGCCGTGCGCAAAGGTGGACAGGCTACGCACGGCAACGTCAAACGCACCATTGAAGCCCTGACGCGCATGAATCACCGGACCGGTTTCGTGGACGGTGAAGGCGACGGCGTTGGTATCATGACCGACATCCCGCGCGAACTCTGGGCAAAGACTCTGGCGCACAACAACATTCGCTCGTCGCTGGTGACGACGCCACGCTTCTGGGTCGCTCACCTGATGATCCCCAATGCGCGGCGCGCCGAAAGCGACTACCTGATCGCTCAGATTGATGAACGCATTCGCCGCGCGGGACTCGACGTGCTGATACAGCGGGCGGGGCGCGTTGAGTCCTACATCCTGGGTCGCAGCGCGCAGGCAAACGAGCCGCTGTTTGTGCAGTTTGCTGGCACGAATGAGGGCATGTCGCTCGATCAGCTGGAGCGCACGATCTACCAGCTGCAAAAGTCCATCGAGACGGAATTCAAGGTCCACTTCCCGTCGTTCTCGTCCCGAAGCGTCGTCTATAAAGTCCAGGGTACGATTGAAATCCTTCGCCGCTACTACCCGGAACTGCGCGATCCTGATTACGCCTCGACGGTAACGCTTGGACACGCGCGCTACAGCACGAACACCAACCCCATCTTCGAGCGCGCCCAACCGTTCAACGTCCTGGGACATAACGGCGAATTCAACACCATCTCGCGTTTCCGCCTGGAAGCCCAGATGCTCGGCATCGCCCTGCCTGAAAACGGCTCCGACTCGCAGGATGTCGATGCAGTCGTGGACGCCCTGTGTATGAACTACGGTCTTGATCTGATCGAGGCGATGGAACACGTCTTCCCGCCTTTCAGACACGACCTCATCCAGAGTTCCTCCGAAATCCACAGCACTTATGAAGCGATGCGCCGCTCGTTCGGACCCTTTGCCCAGGGTCCCGCAGCTGTCGTGGCGCGCGTCGGCGATCAGGTCGTCCTCAGTGTCGATGCCCTGGGGCTTCGTCCGCTCTGGTATGGCGAGACGGAAAAAGAGTACTTCGCCTCTTCCGAGCGCGGCGTCTACCCGCTGGACAACATGTCGGTGGATTCCAAGCCGCTCGCCCCCGGCGAGAAAATCGCGCTGGTCATCCGTCCTGGTCAGCATGTCGAAGTGCTCGATTACCCTGCCATTCAGCGCCACGTTACCCGACGCCGTCAGGAACGCGCCTGGTCAGACGATCAGCCAAACCCCTCGGTCTGGTCAACAAGCGAGGTCGCCTATCGCCCCACGCCCAGCGGCAGCGGACATGGCGCGCGCGCCGCCGCAGAAGCCGTCGCTTCACCCGCTGCCGTCGCCGAAGCCGATTTCGCTCCTGAACCTGAGCCTTTGCGCCAGGCTGAACCGCGCCCCTGGCAGGCAGTCCCCCACAGCCTGAACACACAGAGCATGGCGGCGCTGGGCTGGGAGCGCTATCACCTCTCTGTCATCGAAACGATGGCGGAGACCAGGAAGGAGCAGGTCGGTTCACTCGGCTGGGATGGTCCTCTGGCAGCGCTGAGCAAGACGCGGGTCAATCTCGCCGATTACTTCAAGGAAACGGTGGCGGTCGTCACCAACCCGGCGATTGATCGTGAGCGTGAACGCGCGCAGTTCTCTACAGAGGTTCTCCTCGGAAGCCGCCCGGCGCTCGGCAGCGCGGTTCCAGCATCGGCTCCGTTCGTCTCCCTGCGTGTGCCGCTCGTCTTCGGCGGACATCCTGACCTGGGCAGCCTCGAACTCCATCGCGAACTTGCCCGCAAGCACGGCACGATGATCCTCGACGACTTGGTCGATCAATTCGGCGACGCGGTGGCATTCCTGTCCATGTCGGCAGGCTCCGATGAAACCCTTGATTCGGCTGTTGAACGCCTCAAAGCCCAGGCGGTAGAGCTGGCGCGGGCTGGTGCGCGCTGCATCATCCTGGATGACAGCGAAGCCTATGCCGGCGATACCCTCTGGATCGATCCGCTGCTGGGAACCGCCGCAGTCGATCGTGCGCTGCGTGAAGCGGACGATTCGCCCAACCTGCGCCGTCAGGTCGGCGTCATCGTGCGGTCGGGCGCGCTGCGCGATATGCACGATCTGGTCCTCTGCCTGGGTATGGGCGCAAACGCCCTCGTCCCCTACGCTATCTATGCTGTCGCACTGGGCATCGCGCCCCGCGCCCCACGCGAACCGCTTGCGCCGGAAACCGCCGCAAAACTGCTGGATTCGGCAGTTTCGGCGATCACCATCGCCATCCAGAAGATCATCTCCACCATTGGCTGTCATGAGCTGCGCGGTTATGGGCATTCCTTCAGCTCGATCGGGCTGACGACGGGCATTGCCAACCTGATCGGCGCCCCGAACTACTTCGGCTCTGACGAACGAGGTCTCACCTGGTCGGCAGTGACGCGCGATGCGCAGCAGCGGGCGCGCGAGTTCCGGGGCGAAGACAAGAGCCGCCTCGACAACCCGGATCGTCTCTACCCCAAGATGTGGAAGAAGATCGAGGATATTGCACACGGCGAACTCTCGCGCCGTGACTACGAAGAGTCGATGCTCAAGCTCGAATCAGAGATGCCGGTCGCGCCGCGCCACATCATCGGTCTCAAGGAGAGTGAAGCCAACATCCACCCGGCGTCTGTAGACATCAGAGTGGGCAAGCACTCGATGCCCGTCCTGATCGGTGCGATGTCGTTCGGCTCGCAGGGCGAACTCGCTTACAAAGCCTATGCTGAGGCAGCCGCCCGCATGGAAATCCTGTGCGTCAACGGCGAAGGCGGCGAACTGCCCGACATCATGGGTAAGTACAAGCCCTACCGGGGAAATCAGATCGCCTCGGCGCGCTTCGGCGTGAACATCGAGTTTCTGAACTCTTGTTCGGTGCTGGAGATCAAGATTGGTCAGGGCGCAAAGCCGGGTGAAGGTGGACAGCTCCCCGGCTACAAAGTGACCCCGAAGGTCGCCGAAGCGCGGCACACCGCCGTCGGCGTGGACCTCATCTCACCGAGCAATAACCACGATCTGTATTCGATTGAAGACCTTGCGCAGCTGATCGACGAATTGAAGATCGCCAATCCCAAAGCGCGTGTCTCCGTCAAGATCCCTGTCGTCCCCGGCGTCGGCATCATCGCCGTCGGCGTCGCCAAAGCAGGTGCGGACATCATCAACATCACCGGATATGAAGGCGGCACCGGCGCTGCCCGCGCTCATTCACTGCGTCACGTCGGGCTTCCTGCCGAGATCGGCGTCTGGCTGGCACACCACGCCCTGATCGCCAGCGGCTTGCGGCAGAATGTTGAGCTGTGGTGCGACGGCGGCATGAAGAGCGGACGTGACGTGATCAAAATGCTTTGCCTCGGCGCAAATCGCGTCGGCTTCGGCACGCTGGCGATGGTCGCAGTCGGCTGTACGATCTGTCGCAAGTGTCACGAGGGGACCTGCCATGTCGGCATTACGACGCACCTCACTACAGTTGAAGAAGCGCTGGAAGCCGGCGTCAAACACTTCGAACCACGTGACTTCGATGCGGCGGTCCAGGGCATCTGTAACGTCTTCACCATGCTGGGCGAAGATATTCAGTGTTGGACGGCGCGCCTTGGTTTCACCCGCACGCAGGACCTCGTCGGGCGCGCTGACCTTCTGGAACAGATCGACCTCCACGACCAGATCGACCTTTCTCCCCTCTTCCACTACAATCCGATTCCTGCCCGCGCACCGCTGCAAAACGGCGTCGGTCGCCTCGTGTCGCGTCCACGCAACTTCCTGACCAAGCAGATCACCGGGCTGGTGGAACGCTCTGCGGAATTCGGTGACGAAGAGATGACCTACGACGACGAGCAGGTGATGGCGATGGACCGCGCACTGGGGACACACACGTCTGGCGCGATGGAGCGCGGAGAGATCGCCGCGCCGCCGCTGGTTCATCTGCGTTTCAGCAACTCGGCTGTTCCTGGCAATGGCTTGGGTGCGTTCATCGACGATCGCATGGATATTCTGGTCGAGGGTGGCGCACAGGACGGCGTCGCCAAGTGTTCAAGAGGCGGCATTGTTGCCATTCTCAAGGGTCTGAATCATAACGGCACACGCCTGGATGGGTCGGTCGGCAAGAGCTTCGCCTATGGCGCACAGGCTGGCAGATTCATCGTCCAGGGCAACGCCGACTCCCGTGCCTGCATTCGGCTGAGCGGCGCAGATGTCGTCTTTGGCGGCGAGATCAAGTCACCGCTGCGTGACGAACTCGGCGGAATCGGCGCGCGGGCAAACCTGAAGGGTTTTGCTTGCGAGTACATGACTTCCGGACGTGTGGTTATCCTGGGTGATCCGGGTCCCTGGATGTGCGCGGGCATGTCCGGCGGAGTCGTCTATCAGCGCGTCCAGCCGGAGATGGGTCTGACTGAAGCGGCGATCAAGCGGCGTATCGCTGAGGGCGCGATGGTCGACATTTTCCCGCTCGATCAGCAGGGTCTCCAGGATGTCAAAGCGCTGTTACAGCACTACATTGATACGCTCTGCGCCAACAACCAGTCCGAGGCAGCGAAACGTATCGCGGCGCTGCGTGACGCGCCTTCACAGCACTTCGTCATGCTCGCGCCGCCATCCCGCTACAAGCGGCTCAACTAATCGCACATCTGGCATTCGATGAACCGTGATAATGCCCGCCGCCTCGTCAGAACATGGGGCGGCGGCGTTTACATCGCCGGCAACCCTGCCTCGACAGACGATGACGTGGAGTCTATACTGCGCACATCATGCACATCGGTATCGACGCACGTCTGACCTACTACCGCCGGGGTGGTATCAGTCTGTACATTGAGCGGCTCACCGCCGGGTTAGAATCCCTCGAAACTACCCATCGGTTCACTATCTTTCACAGCCGCAAAGCCCATCATCCCGTTGTTCGCGGGCGCGTCGGGCACACGCAGCTGTGGACACCCTGCCACCATCGTGTTGAACGCATTGCGCTCAGCGCTGAGCTTCTACCCCACCGTTTAGATCTCTTCCACAGCACCGACTTCATCCCGCCGCTACGCGGCGCAAGCCGTCATGTCATCAGCGTCTACGACCTGGCGTTTCTGCACTATCCGCAGTTTCTGACGGGCGAGAGCCGCCGCTACTATGCCGACCAGATCGTCTATGCGGTCGGACATGCCGATCACATCCTGACGATCAGCGAAGCCAGTAAGCGGGACATCGTTTCCATGCTGGGAGTTTCGCCGAACAAGGTTACGGTCCATCTTCTGGCGGCTGACGAGTCTTTCAAGCCGCCCGACCCTGGCGCAGCAGCGGTGGTGCGGAACGCACTCGAACTGCCGGAAACCTACTATCTTTTCGTCGGCACATTCGAGCCGCGCAAGAATATCCTCGGGCTTGCCCGCGCTTACAAACGTCTGATCGACGCGCAGCCGAGCGCGCCGCCGCTCGTGCTGGCGGGCACAGCAGGCTGGAATTTTGAGGAGACTCAGCGGGCAATTGATGCGCTCCACCTGCCCGACCGCATCCTCTGGCGCTATGGCATCCCCCAGGAAGTGCTGCCGGCGCTGTACGGTGGAGCGGTGGCGCTGCTGATGCCCTCGTTCTACGAAGGTTTTGGCTTGCCTGCCTTAGAAGCGATGGCGTGCGGTACAATGCCCATCGTAAGCGACCGTTCCGCGCTCCCGGAAGTTGTGGGAGATGTCGGCGTTATGGTCTCCCCAGAAGATGAACCCGGCATCGCCGAAGCGATGCGTCGGGCATGGCAGGACCCTGCCTGGCGCGCCGAACAGGAGCGCCAAGGCTTGGAACGAGCCAGGATTTTCACCTGGGAGCAGGTGACCAGAACTGCCTTGTCCGTCTATGAGCTTTTCGCCTGAAACTGCTGGAAAATGCGCACACTGATCATCACACCCCACCCCCCATTTCCCGCCCAACAGGGCGCAGCGCTGCGGAATCTTGGGCTCCTCCATTGTCTGAAGCTGTTCGGCGCGCAAGTCACACTGCTCACGTTCAGCGATAGCGATTCGCTGCCGGATGAAGCGCCGGCACGCCTCGCTGACCTTTGCGAGCAGGTCATTTACGCCCCCGCTCCACCTCGCTCGATGCCGCAGCGGCTGCGCGATTTGCTGCTAACCCGCGAGCCAGACCTGGCGCGTCGACTGGACTCCTCAGAATTCGTGCGCCGCCTGACGGACCTTCTGCAATCACGGGGCTTTGATCTCGTGCAGTTCGAAGGCTTGGAGACCGCATCTTATGCGCCAATTGTCCGCAGGATTCAGCCGACCGCCCGCATCGTCTACGACGCGCACAACGCCGAATTCGCCTTGCAACGCAGCATGGCGCGTGTTGAAAGCCTATCCCTGTGGCGGCTTCCGGCGGCGCTCTATTCTCGGACTCAAGCGAGGCGCATCACGCAGTTCGAGCGCGCAGTCTGCGAACGTGCCGACGCCGTGATCGCCGTCTCTCAGGATGACGCCGAGCATCTGTCCAGTCTGGAAACATCGACGCCCATCCATACGCTCCCAAACGGAATTTTCGCCGACGACTACATGGCAGGGGGAAATCATCTTGAACTCAGCGGCATCCCGCTGGTGTTCACCGGCAAGATGGACTACCGTCCCAACGTTGACGCTATTCAGTGGTTTGCCGAAGCGATCTTCGGCGACATCTTGACTCAGCACAGCGAGGCGAAGCTCTATGTGGTCGGTCAGGCGGTTCATGGCAACCTGCTTGTACTTCAGCAGTCGAACCCCCGCATTGCCTTCACAGGATGGGTCGAGAGCGTCAAACCGTTTCTGCACCACGCGACCGTATTTGTCGCACCGCTGCGCATGGGCAGCGGCACGCGCCTGAAGATACTGGAAGCGATGGCGGCTGGGTGCGCGATCGTGGCTACCACGGTGGCAATCTCCGGTCTGGAAGATGCCGTGCGCGATGCGCTGATTGTCGCCGATACCGCGCAGGGTTTCTCTTCCGCAGTCAGTCAACTGATCGGAGACAGCGGGGCGCGCCAGCGATTGAGCGTTGCCGCCCGCCGTTATGCCTGTGAGCGCTACGATTGGTCGATCCTGGCGCCCAGACTCAGGCAGATCTACGCGGGGCTAGGCGTTGGATAAAGAGGCGCTGGCACACCGTAACCTGCGCATGGCAGAGGCGTTTCATACGCCCTCGCTCATGGAGCAGATCCGCGGCGCAGGGCTGCGCGCCATTGCCGGGATGCCCGTTCCTCCACCGCACAGCGAACGTTTCCAGGGTGAGCGCATCCTGGTGATCCGTCCAGATCACCTCGGCGATGTCCTGCTGACCCTGCCCGCCTTGCGCCGCCTGCGAGCCATCTATCCCTCGGCAGAGATTCACGCCTTGCTCGGTCCCTGGTCAGCAGACGTCCTTGCCCCGATCAAGGAAATCGACCTGATTCTGACCCTGCCCTTCCCCGGTTTCGCGCGCGCCGAAAGCGGCAGCCTGGCTTCTCCCTACATTCTGGCAGCGCAGACTGCGCAGCGACTCCGCCGCGTCGGCTACAGCCGCGCTTACGTGCTGCGCCGAGACCATTGGTGGGGTGCGCTGGTCGCCTTCCTGGCGGGCGTTCCTCAGCGGATCGGTTACGATTTCGGTGACACAGGGCGTTTCCTGACGGAGGCTCTGCCTTATCAGGCGGGGCATGCCGTCACCGCGAATCTTCGGCTCATCGGCTCCAATCAGGGCAACCTGCCAGAGGTCGCGTTGAACTATCCCGTCGATGAGGCATCACGACTCGCGGTTCGCGATCTGCTCCGCCACAGCGGGGTTGACTTGAACGCGCCATACACCGTGATTCACGTCGGTTCGGGTGCAGCTATCAAGAACTGGAATCCAGAGAAGTGGGCGAAGACGGCAGATGCCCTGCGCAGCGATCTGGAAGGAAACATCATCCTGACCGGCAGCGCCCACGAATCCGGGACGGCGGAACAGATCGCCGCCCACATGAAAACAACACCGGTCAACCTGACAGGGGCAACCGACCTGCCGCGTCTGGCGGCGCTGCTCGCCGACGCGCGCCTGGTCATGGGTTCGGACAGCGGACCGCTCCATCTGGCGGCGGCGGTTGGAGCGCCGACCGTGACACTTTTCGGAGCTGCCGACCCGAACGAGTTTCGCCCCTGGGGCGACCCTGCCTCGCACCGCATTGTGGTTTCGGCAATTGCCTGCCGTCCCTGCCGCGTCCTGGATTGGTCGGGCGACGATTTCGCCAATCATCCCTGTGTGCAGGATATCAGTGTAGCCGATGTCCTTGAAAACGCGCGTCGCGCGCTCGCCGCAACGGCGGACGGCGATTCGGCTAATCGGGAATAACTACAGACTCCAGTCCTGGTTCTGGGTCCGGGTAACGCACCTCCATCTCCTCGAGCGCCTGAACAATCGACTGCGTGATCACAAGATCGCGATACCACTTCTTGTTGGCAGGGACCACATGCCAGGGAGCAGCTTCCGTGTGGCAGCGCGTCAGAACCGCCTCATACGCTTTCATATAGTCGTCCCACTGCTCCCGAATCGGAAGATCTCCCATAGCGAACTTCCACTGCTTGCTGGGATCGTCAAGACGTTCCTGAAAACGTCGTTTCTGCTCATCGCGCGAAATATGCAGGAAGAACTTAAGAATCCGAGTGCCCCGTTCGGCGATCAGCCGCTCAAAAGCGTTGATGTGCTCGTAACGCTTCTCCCACACCTCTTGCGGCACGAGCTGGTTGACGCGCACGACCAGGACATCTTCATAGTGGCTGCGATTGAAGATTCCGATGTATCCCTTCGGCGGCACATGTGGATGCACCCGCCAGAGGAAGTCATGGGCGAGTTCTTCCGGCGTGGGCTGCTTGAAGGCAGTCACCCCGACACCCTGGGGGTTCACCGCGTCAAAAACGTGTTTGATTGCCCCGTCTTTCCCACCAGCATCCATCGCCTGAAGCACGACCAGAAGCGACTGCGTCCCCTGGGCATAGAGCATTTCCTGAAGCTCACCCATGCGCGCTTCCAACTTCTTTTCGCGCGCTTTGGCATCATCCTTGCTCATGCCGTTGGTGAAGCTTGGATCATAATCTTCAAGGTGGACTTTCTTGCCAAATGGGGGGATAAGCGGTTGATCAGCCATCGTACTTCTCTCCATCTTCTCGCTTAGCGCACGAAATCTGAAGCGGGGTGGGGTGACGCCATCCGCGTCTCTTCATTCCGGTAGGTGACCATGCCGTGACGCCCCCCCTTGATCTTACGCACATGGCGGCGCTCGGTAATATCGACCATCACCTTGCCTTCCTGCCGACCGGCGCTGTAGTAAGCAGCCAGCGAAGCCGCTGCCTCTAACACCGTGTCCGGGATACGCCGTCCATCATTCTTGACGATCACGTGTGCGCCAGCCACTCCCCGCGCGTGCAGCCACAGATCGACAGGTCCCCCTTTGTCAAACGTGACCTGCTCGTTCTGCCGGCTGTTGCGTCCGATCCAGATGATGAAACCATCTGGAGTGACGACTCGAAGCGGTGCAGTCTTTGATCCTGTGCGGCGAATCGGTTTGCCCTGCCAGTAGCCGCTGGCGTGCAGATTAGTCTGGACTTCTTCGATGTCGGGCCAGCTTGCCGCCAGATCGATATCCGCCGCCATCTGCTGGAGAAAGGCGATCTCACCTTCGGCTTCGGCGATCAATCCTGGGACATCTTCGAGTGCCCGTTTCGCCCGGTTGTAGCGTTCAAAGTAGCGCTGTGCGTTCTCCACCGGTGTCAAAGACGGGTCAAGAGCGATCACGAGGTCAGGCGTGTCCAGGTCATACGGCGCGCGAATTTCTGCCTGACCTGGTTGGATGGCGTACTGATAGGCGAGGATCAGTTCACCGCTCTGTCGCAAAATCTCACGCTCGGCATCGTCGGTGAGCGAGCGCCGCAAAGACGCCAGCTTGGTCTCAAGGCGCAGATGCGCAGCGCGTATCGCCTCGCGAACTGGCAGCTTTGCCGCTTCGTACGCTTCATCGCCCACCGGGGCGCCGAAGACCATCGCCATTGCCTCGTTGATCGAACTGACGGCACGCCAACCCGTCTGACCGGTCAGACGATAAGCGCTGAAATCGTTGCTGACGCCATCTTCTTCAACGACGCCGGGGGTCCATTCCCGTCGTTTCAGGGGATTCATCACCTCCACGAGCGCCTGCATCACGGATTCAGTATCGACTGCGCGAATGCCTGCGTTCGGGTCTCCGGCGGCGCAGTAGACGATCTCCTTCGCCAGCAGCGGGCTGATGCCCAGCAGCCCGGAAGTTAGTATCTGGTGCGCCTTTCGTTTGGACGGGACTTCCTGTCTAGCCTGCTCGAACAGGCTGCTCAGTTCTTCCTGGACCAGCGTGAACGGGCTGATCTTGCCAGTCTGCGGCGGAGGCGGCACATACTGATGCGCCGGAAGGCTGAGCCGGACACGATTCTCATCGGGTCCAACTCGCCGAAGGCAGTCGAGGATCATCCCGCCCTTGACGAGCAGCACGTTGCTCCGCCGTTCCATCGGCTCGACGATCAGCGAGACCATGCCCTCAGGACCTTCGATCTCGAATTGAAGCACCCGTTCCCAGGGAGGTTGGCTGACGTGGGCGATCTTGCCGCCTTCAACCTGACTGCGAATCAACAAGCCGAGCGGGGTTGGTCGCTCCAGACCGCGCCGAAGCTTGTCGCCGACCAGATGCACACGCGGGCGCTGCGCATCCGCCGAAAGCAGGAGATACTGCCGCCGGTGATTGACATAGATTTCCAGCCCGAGGGTATCTGCGTCAATACAGACTGAATCCTGGACGCGCCCACCGACCAGCACGTCCAGAAACTCATCGACGAGCGCCGACAGGGCAAAAACGTCCAGGGGCATTGTTCAAGGCTCGCTGTTGAGCAGGTATACCAGCACGTCAGCGATCTCTTGTTCGCTCATGCGACCGGCGTAATCCTGCGGCATTGACGGGGGGTAGCCCTCGACCAGATACGCGCCGGGATGAATGATCGACTCGTAGACATATTCGGCGGCGGTCAGCGGCGGTCGGCGGTCGGCGGCGATGTTAGGCACATTTTCCCAGGGAGGGGCAACTCTCTCGCCGCCAAGGCGGTGACAGGCGATGCAGGCGTACTTTTCCAGCAGCGGTTCTGCCCGCGAGGCATCTCCTATCGCCAGCAGACGATCGGTCACTTCGGCATAGTCGTCCGCCAGCTGGCTGGTTGCCTCTTCGGTAGGATTTGAAGGACTGAAGATGAGCAGCGTGGCGAAGAAGGCAACAGCGGCGGTGATCAGCAGGACAACCGCAATGATCACCGGAGCGGTCACCGCGACGGGTTTAGGGTTCTGCATGGTTACGTCGAATCCTTGTCAGAAACGGCGATGTATTCCAGGTTCTCATCTACAGAAGAATGCGATCCATCATCATCGCCAGAAACAGAAAGGCGAGGTATGCGGTCGAATACTTGTAGGTAGCGCGAGCCGCCATGAGAGAACGATCTCGCTTCAGCATCACTGCCATCGAAACCAGACGCAGCCCCAGGGCAAACGCCGCCACCAGATAGATCCAGCCGAGCGTCTGGAATGGGACCATGCTCACTCCCAGCAGGATCACCGAGTAGAGGATGATCTGACTGCGGGTGGCATCTTCGCCTTTGGCGACGGGCATCATCGGCACATTGGCGCGCGTATAGTCCTGATTTACCAGAAGCGCCAGCGCCCAACTATGCGGCGGTGTCCAGAAGAAGACGATGGCAAAGAGCAGCCATGCCGGAGCCGAGAGATCCCCCGTGACGGCGGACCAACCGACCAGCACCGGCATCGCTCCGGCGCCACCGCCGATCAGGATGTTCAGGACGGTATTGCGCTTCAGCACCATCGTGTAGATGACGACATAGTAGACCGCGCCGCCCAGCGCCAGCAATGCCGCCAGCCAGTTGACAAATACCCCAAGCACGACGACGGACAGCAGCACCAACACGACGCCGTAGATCAGGGCGGGGAGCGGTTTCACTCTGCCAGACGGGATCGGACGCCGAGCGGTGCGCGTCATGATCGCGTCCATGTCCCGATCATAATACTGGTTGATCACGCTTGCGCCGCCGGACGCAAACGCTCCGCCGAGGATCGTCGGTAGGAGCAGATGCAGCGGCGGCACGCCATCTGCCGCAACAACCATTGCGGTGATGGTCGTGAACAGCAGCAGCGTGACGATCCGCAGTTTGGTGAGTTCGAGGTACGCGCCAACGATCTGTCGGGGCGTGAGCTTGATCAACTCCGAAGAGGTTTTGACTGTTGTTGCCATCCGGTTTGCTGTCGCGACTCACCTGTGTTGAGACTCTCGAAGGTACTGACTACGACCAGCAGCGCCCAGGTTGCCGCTGCCATTCCGACATGCGCAGCCCCCCACAGGGGTGCGGCTGCGCTGAGGACGAACAGCGCTCCTACCCCAGCCTGCGCCAGATACATCACGAATGCCAAGATCGTGAGCGATTGCAGCCGCCGATCTACAGATAAGCGTCTCGCAGCCGCCAGTAGAAAGACCAGCGACAGCCCCAGCGCCACGACAATGAGGCGATGCAGGACGTGAATCGTCGCCAGCGCACCCTGATTGAACGGTAGAAGCTCGCCGTTGCACAGGGGCCAATCTGTACATGCCAGCGTTGCGCCGCTGCCGCGCACCAACGCCCCGCTCAGGATGACGACAAAGGACAGCGCCGTCGTTATGTACGCCAGGATCGTGAAGGCGCTGCGCCCATAGACTCGGACTGGCTCATATGTCGAAAACACTGCCGCCACCAGAAGCGAACCCAGAAGCAGCATCGCCGTCCCCAGATGCAGCGTCACTGCTGTAGGCGGCAGGTCAAGCACGACGACCAGCGCGCCAAGAGCGCTCTGAAAGGCAAAGAGCAGCGCCGCTACGACCGTCGCCGCCAGGACCCTGCTGTTCTGCTTGCGATAGGCGCGAATGGCGACCGTGAGCGTGACCAGACCGAACAGTCCGATCAGAATCGCGAACAGGCGGTGCAGCCACTCAATCCACGCCGTCAGATTGTCCAGCGGCGGGATGATCGTGCCATTACACAGGGGCCACTGATTGCCGCAGCCCAGCCCGGAGTCAGTGACCCTGACCACTGCGCCGAAAACAATCAAACCAATAGTCAGCAGCGCCGTCGTCAGCGCAAGCGTGAAAAAGAGCCTGCTTCGCATGTCGGTAAACCCGCCCACGTAACGAGTAGAGAGCAATGGACTAGATGAAAACACCGATGTACGCCACTGCTGGGATGGCGGAAACGACCACCAGTGCCCCCAGGACCAGCGGTGGTGAGTAATCCTGATTTGGACTGAACATCGCCCAGGCAGTCACGCCGATGGAAACGATCAGCAGCATGGAGATCACCATGAAGTGCAGCGCCGGACCCTGCCACAGCAAAGAAACGATGGTCGTCGCCAGCGCAGCCAGCGCCTGGAGGAAGATCAGCAGCGATGTATTGCGGATACCCGCCATGACCGCTTCGTCATCGCGTCGTACTGTCAGAGCAGCAAGCAGGATGAACACCGGCAGCGCAATGACGCTTACGATGATTGCCCAGTGGTGGATAAACTCGAAAATTGCAAATTGATCGTTAAGCGGCGGCAGCAGTCCGTCTGTGCAGGAGAACCATCCGCAGGCGTAATTCACAATGAGTGTATCAGACCGCAATGCTGCGATCAGCATGACTACAGCTGCAATAAGAAGCAGCGCCATTGTCTCGATAGTGAGGGTTACAATTCGTCTTCGTTGAGGCATGTCGTTCTTTTCGTTAGGACGAACACAGTTCCCCGGCGCCGTGCGCTAAGCGGGGGATTTGTCGCTTGCAGCTGCCTCGGCACGGGTTTTGCGCACGCCTCTGTCAATGAACCAGAGGACAATACCGATCGTCACAGCCATGCCAACAAGATTGAACAGGATGAAGCCGATCATGAGAATGAATTGATTCGCCTTCCAGGGCAGCATCGTCGTCGGTGACGCATCGACTGCGCTCACCTGCTGAAGAATTGGCAAAACCTGACCCCCGCTCGCGTTCAGGAGCGCGGTCAAACCGCCGCCGATCAGCAGAAGCAGGACAAGACCGATGAGGATAAGCAAGCGCCTCACACGATACCTCCATCAAAGCAGTCTGGCGAGATCAACACACATTGCACATTTGCTGATTGTACTATTTGGGACAAGCCCCTGCAAGCACGTTCAGGCTGCGGCCGCGCCCCTCTGTGTCAATCTACATCTGCCGAAGGACACAGCATGCCAGGCAGCGTCAGCAGCGCCCGCGCGATGCGGGTGCCGTGCCACGTCAGGAGTGAACCCTCCACCAGACGAACCCTCCCCTCCCGCGATGCAGGGGTATCAAGCGTTTCAAACAATGCGATATGCCCTTCTGTGAACGCATAGGGTTCACTGGGCAGCAGAATCACATCGGGCTGTCCAGCTTCAACCTCCCCCAGAGTCACCTGCGGATAACGCTGATCGCGATCTGCGAATATATTCTGCCCACCGCAGACTCGCAGCAGATCGTGGGCGAACGTCCCGGCATTGAAGGTCATCAGCGGCGCATTCCAGATCGGCGTAAAGACGCGACAGGGTTTGTCGCGTTCCAGCAGTTCCAGCACATCCGCCAACCGCTCGATCTGACGGACGCTCTCGCTGTGATCCGGCTGCTCGAACGCATACATGATCGTCCAGAGCAAATTGAACGCCTGGCGCACACTTTGGGGAAAGGTCACCCAGACCGTCAGACCAGCGGCGGTCAGCGCTTGGACATCTTCGCGGCGGTTCTCTTCCTGGTTGGCGATGATCAGGTCGGGCTGCAATGCGCAGATCGCCTCAATATCGGGATTTTTCGTCCCTCCCACCGACGACAGCCGCTCGACCTGCCCGAAGGGATGAACACAATACTGGGTGCGACCGACCAGCCGCCCACCCATTCCCAGCTCAAACAGCGATTCCGTCATGCTTGGCACCAGCGAGACGACTCGGCGGGGCGGCGTGGAAAACGGCAGGTCCTGTGTGTACTGATAGTCGGTCACGCGCCCCTCCTCAGAAAATCAGGGTCGATGAACCAGTTGTTCGCGCTCTGGTCCGACGCTGATCGTCCTTATTGGCACGCCCACCAGCGCAGACACGCGGTCGATATAGCCCCGCACTGCACCCGGAAGATCGTCCCAGCGGCGGATCCGGCTCAGGTCTTCGCTCCAACCGGGCAGCGCCTCGTAGATTGGTTTGGCGGATTCCAGCGCCGTCGCAGTGGCGGGCACGGTTTCGACCACCTCACCCCGGATATGATAGGCGGTAGCGATCTGCAGCGTCTCGAACCCGCTCAGAATGTCCAGCTTGGTGACCACCAGTTCCGTGAATCCGTTAACCATCGCCGCGTAGCGCAGCGTCACCAGATCAAGCCAGCCGCAGCGGCGCGGGCGGCGTGTCGTCGTGCCAAATTCATCCCAGAAATTCTTGCCAGTCCCGCGCAGCCTGTCCGCCAATTCGCCATCTAGCTCGGTCGGCATGGGACCGGAACCCACCCGTGTACTGTACGCTTTCGCGACGCCGACGACTCGGTCAACGCTTAGCGGACCCATACCCAAGCCCGTCAGCGCCCCGCCCGCTGTCGGGGACGAACTGGTCACAAATGGATAGTCGCCGTGATCGACATCGAGAAACGTCCCCTGAGCGCCTTCGCACAGCACGCGCGCACCGGTGTGCAGCCACTCGTTGATCGTCAGGCTGGTATCGCGGATGAAGGGGCGAAGAAATGCTGCTGCCTCTACTGACTCAGCAATCGCCGCTTCGAGCACGATAGGCGCGAACCCATCGCGGTGCAACTTGTCGTTGGTCGCCTCAAGATGCGCCTGCAGCGCTTCGGCGAATTCCTCGGGATCCACCATCTGCCCGGCTCGAATGCCGGACCGTCCTGTTTTATCCATATAGGCGGGACCAATTCCGCGCAGCGTCGTACCGATCTTGCCCGCGCCGCGCTTCGCTTCGGACGCAGCATCCAGCGCGATGTGCCCCGGCGTGATCAGGTGGGCGCGGCTGCTGATCTGAAGGTTCTGCGGCGTCACGGGCACGCCCTGTGCCTGCAAGTCGCAGATTTCACGCATCAGATGAATCGGGTTCACCACCATCCCATTGCCAAGGACACAGGTTACCCTGGAGTGAAGGATGCCGGAGGGGATGAGATGCAGCTTGTACACCTTGTCCCCAACCGCAACCGTGTGCCCCGCGTTGTCCCCGCCCGCATACCGTGCCACGACATCAGAGTCAGCAGCCAGCCAGTCGGCTACCCTGCCCTTACCTTCATCGCCCCATTGGGCGCCGATCAGTATCGTCGCAGGCATGATCGTTCATCCCTCGCTCAATACGTAGGAAGCCACCGCGCTGGTCAGCAGCGATGTCCCCAGGACCAAAGCGCGCTCGTCGAAGCTGAAGCGCGGATGATGATGACCATAGTATTCGGTCTGCTGCGGGTCGCGCGCGCCGACGAAAAAGTACACCCCTGGAATATCGTCCATGAACAGGCTGACGTCCTCTGACCCCATGGTCCGCGCATTGACATCGAGCCTTGTCACCTCCGGCTGTGTCAGGAACAGGGACCGCAGTTTCTCCGTAGTCTGGGGATTATTGACAACCGGAATGGTGAGATGCTCATAGTGCAGTTCCGCCGAGCATCCGAACGCCGCCGCGACCTGTTCGGCGATGGTCTTCATCCGCTCGAAGGCGAGGTCGCGCACCTGACGCGAAAAGGCGCGCACCGTCCCGGTCAGTTCTGCGGTCTGCGGGATGACGTTATGCGTGTCTCCGGCGTTCACCTTGGTGACGGAAATGACCAGGGTATCCATCGGGTCGATGTTGCGGCTGACAATCGTCTGAAATGCCCCGATGATCTGCGCAGCGCAGACCACCGGGTCGATGCCCAGATGCGGCGACGCGGCATGACTGCCCTTGCCGGTGATCTTGACGTGAAACACCGTCGCCCCCGCCATGATCGCCCCATCGGCAATGCCAATTTCACCGTAAGGCAGGCTGTTCCAAAGATGCAGCCCTACCGTCACATCCGGGCGGGGATCGCGCATTACGCCCTCATCCACCATTGCCTGCGCGCCGCGTCCGACTTCTTCGGCAGGTTGAAACACGAATTTCACACGTCCCGCCAGTGAATCGCGACGCGCGCTCAACAGCTCGGCGACACCGAGCGCAATGCTGGTATGCCCGTCGTGACCACAGGCGTGCATCTTGCCGGCGGTCTGAGAAGCATACTCGAAGTCATTCTCTTCATGTATCGGTAACGCATCCATGTCAGCACGCACAAGGATGGTCGGTCCATCCTGCGATCCTTCCAGGATCGCCACCACGCCGGTTTTGCCGACACCCGTCTGAACTTCAAGCCCCAGTTCGCGCAGCGCGTCCGCGACGATCCCCGCTGTACGAACCTCCTCAAAGGCGGTCTCCGGATGACGATGCAGGTCGCGCCGCCGCGCGATCAGCTTTTCGCTCAGAGCGTCCGCCTGCGCTCGAAAATCAATCATATCTACCCCTTATGCCTTCTCAAATTCTGCCGCTGAACCGATCGCCGACCGCGCAACTGGGGCTGAACAGGGTTCAGCCCCGGCTACTCGGTCGCTTCGGTGTCATCTGCATCCTGGGCATTGCCGGGCTTCGCCCCACATTCGCAGGGACCGTCGCCGTGCTTGTCGCAGGGCGCTTTCGCCTTCTTCGCCAGCGCTTCAAGCTCGTCCAGCGGCACAAGTTCTTCGCGTCGCACGACGATCATGCCCTCTTCAACCAGCACCAGCACAGAATCCTGCAAAGGCATGACGTCGATCACCTTGCCTTCACCCTGGGGTGTGCCTACCCGTTTGTTCTTCTTCGGAAGTTTCTGACGCGCCTCGACATAGGTTTCGTACTCGTAGACGAGGCAGCAGCGCAAACGCCCACACATCCCCGTGATCTCGGAAGGGTTGAGCGAAATTCCCTGCATCTTCGCCATCTTGATCGAGATCGGGCTGAAATCCGTCAGGAAGGTGCTGCAGCAGCGCAGCTCGCCGCAGGCTCCGAAACCGCCGAGCAGCTTGGCGACATCGCGCGGTCCGATCTGACGCATCTCTACCTGCGCATTGAAGGCTTTGCGCAGATCATTGTGCAGTCGGTTCAGGTTTGCCTTGTCTTCGGCGGTATACAGAAAAGTCAGCGTGCTGCCATCGTAGTTGTAGATGGCGGAGATGAACTTGACGCCATCCAAGCCGCTCAATTCCCCCGCCTTCACCCGAAGGATGCGCATCGCCTCATCCTGCTGAAGCTCCCAGTGATGGCGCAGCACAAGGTCGCGCGGGGTGGCGACCCGCATGATCGGTTTATGCTCCTGGTCTGGCTGTTCGACTACATTGAAGCTGACAACCTCTCCCATCTGACGCCCGCGCGCAGTCTCGACGATGACATAATCGCCGATCAGCAGTTCGGGGAACTCGGAATACTCGAAGTGATACACCTTGCCGACCCGGTGAAAGCGGATTCCGGCAACGGTGCGCTGTCTTTCAATCGTCTGATCCGTCATGTGGTGTACCCGATATTGGATAGTTGAATTACACTTACGTGCGATTCCTTGAACTATGATAGGCGATCACGTCGTCGGCGCAAAGTACAAAGCCTATGAAAACGCTCTTGATGAAGTTCGGCGGGAGTTCTATCGGCATTACGCCAGGCATTACCCAGCTCCTGAGCATCGTCCTGCACGAATCTTCACGCTGGGATCAGCTCATCCTGGTGGTCTCTGCGCTGGATGGCATTACCGACCAGCTCATCGAGGCGTCGCAGTTCGCCCTGATGAGCAACAGCCGCGGCTACCGACGCATCGTCGCGACGGTGCGCACGCGCCACATGTCGCTGATCAGCGATCTTCCCTTCGGCGTCAATGAGCGCAGCGCACTTCAGACCGATATCGACCGCATTCTGTTTGACCTGCATGACGCCTGCCAGCAGCTGAGCGAAGCCACAGAGCGCAGGAACACCAACCAGATCATCGACCGAATTACGGGATCCGGCGAACGGTTGACGGCGCGCATCATCGCGGCTCTGCTGCGCCAGAACCATATGCGTGCGGTCGCCCTGGATGCGACCGATCTGATCGTCACTGATGATATATCCGGCAGCGCCACACCTCTTCTGCCGCTCACCCAGGTGCGCATCGATGAGCGCCTCAAGCCGCTCCTGAATCGCAGCATCATCCCGGTCATCACCGGCTTTATCGCCGCCACTCCGACCGGAACACCAACCACGCTTGGGCGCGGCGGCAGCGACTATACGGCATCCATCATCGCTGCCTGCGTCGACGCCGCCGAAGTCTGGATGTACGCTGATGTCGATGGTGTGATGAGCGCCGACCCGAAAGAAATGCCAGAAGCCCAGGTCATTCCGTTCCTCTCCTACGAAGAGGTCGCCGAGATGGCGTTCTACGGCGCGCGCATCCTGCACGCGCGCATGGTGGCGCCGCTGCGCGACAGGCACATTCCACTGCGTGTGAAAAATATCTTTCGTCCGGCGCTGCACGGCACGGTGATCGATGACCGAATTCCGCAGCCCGGCTTGAAAGGCGTCACCGTGATCGAGGGGTTGGCGCTGACGGCTCCGCGCAGTGGCTCTTTGATGGCGCTGGGGAGCTTCGTAGAGGAGGCGTTCAGCAGAGAAACCGGCGGACGGCTAGAGGTGATGATCACCGCACAGTCCGCCACGCGCTCCCTGGTCTGTTTCGTCGTTCCCACCTACATCGGTCCCGACGCCCAACATCTGCTGCAAGCGGCGCTGGCGCCAAGCCTGGCGCAGATTGACGACGGAATCGTCTGGTCAATGGAAGCTGTCGGTATTGTTTAAGCGGTTGGAGCGGAAGCCGGGTCTAATCTGCCGCAAATGGCACAGATCGTCGCCCGGCTCGAGGGGCTGACGCTGATTGCACTTACCCGAAATCCGTCGAATTGCAGCCTGTCCGTGATCGTACCGCTGCATCACGTCGAATCAGCGGTGAGCCGCATCCACGACATGATCGGGAATCAGAAGCGGCTCAGATAGTAGTCCAGCTCCCAGGCGGTGATCTGTCGGTTGTAGTCTTCCAGTTCCTGTTCTTTCAGCGCCATGTAGCGGTCGCTGATGAACGGACCAAGCGCCTCCATGATCACATCATCCTGCATCAGTGCATTCAGCGCCTCTCCGAGAGAGGTCGGCAGGGTTGACAGCTGGCGCAACCGTGAGCGATCCTGGCGAAGCAGCGAGCCTTCAAATGCCTCTGGCAGGGGCGTCCGCTGCTCGATTCCGTCCAAGCCCGCAGCGAGCATCACCGCCGTCGCCAGGTAGGGGTTGGCGCTCGAATCGGGGCAGCGGATCTCGATGCGGGTGTGAGCCTCTCTCCCTGGGGCGATGTGAGGAACACGGATCATCGCCTCGCCCGCCCGGTTGACATGCGCCCAGGTGACGTACTTCGGCGCTTCAAAGCTGATCGACAGCCGCTTGTACGAGTTCACCAGCGGCGCGAGGATCGCCGTCATGGCGCGAGCGTGGGCGAGCTGACCGGCAAGGAAGTGCTGCGCCGTCTCCGATAAGCCATACTCATGCCCGGCATCGACAAAGATGTTGGCGTCTGTCGCGCTGTCATGAAGGCTCTGATGCGTGTGCATTCCAGAACCAGGGAGTGATGCGCTGGGGCGCGGCATGAACGTGCAGTACACCCCGTGCCGCTGAGCGATGGTCCGCAGCGCCACCCGCGCCGTGGTCACATTGTCCGCCGAGACCAGCGCCCCGTGATAAGTGAAGTCGATCTCGTGCTGTCCAGCGCCGATTTCGTTGTGTGACGAATCGACCTGAATTCCCAGTTCGATCAGCGTCGATACCATCTTGCGCCGCAGACGCTCCGCCTCGTCGTCCGATTGATCGAAGTAGCTGGCGTCGTCCAGCGGTGTCAAAGGAAGGACGCCGGCATCCCCATGACGGCGAAACAGAAAGAACTCCAGTTCCATGCCGGTCTTGAGGCGAAAACCGATGTCTTCTGCGCGGCGCAGCACTCGGATCAGGGCGTTACGCGGATCGCCGATGAAGGCTTCACCGTTGATCGTCTCTACCGAGCAGATCAGGCGTGCTGTCCGCTCCTCTGGCGCATCCCAGGGTAGTACCGCGAATGTCGTCAGGTCTGGACGAAGCACCATATCACTTTCGGCGACGCGCGAGAACCCTTCCACCGAAGAACCATCGAAATGCAGCCCATTGTCGATGACACTTTCGATGCGGGATGCCGGCACGCTCACACTCTTCACGATTCCGGCGATATCCGTGAACCACAGGTTCACGAATCTCACCCCGCGCTTCTCGATCTCTTGCAGCACCGCAGCCTTGTTCATCTTCTTCTACCAACTCAGATACCAGCGCCAATCACGTCTAAGGGTATTGCGCCACGATCTCAAGCTCTTCGTTGCATCCTGACAAAAAAAACTGATGCTGATTAGCGGCAAGTGCTAATCGAGCAGCCCCCAGCTGCCGAGCAGCGCATCGAGCGCCAGCAGGTAGCCCCGCCATCCAAAGCCGCTGATCTGCCCCAGACAGACCGGCGCCAGAAGCGATTTATGCCGGAATTCCTCGCGCGCATGAACATTCGAGAGGTGTATTTCGACCACCGGCAGCTGAATGCCGGAAATGGCATCCCGCAGCGCGATGGAGGTATGGGTGTAGGCTCCGGGATTGAAGATCACGCCATCCGCCCAATTGCGCGCCACATGCAGGATGTCGATCAACGCGCCTTCGTGGTTCGACTGTTCGGCGCGCAGCTCGACGCCGAGCTTTCGGGCATGGCTGGCGACGCGCTGGTTGATCTCATCGAGC
>JAEURA010000087.1 GCA_016789005.1 Anaerolineae bacterium | reverse complement strand
AGGCAGTATCCTGGGCTGGATCGGCTGTGGTTCGTCCATTTCGAGGGGGACGTACTGACAGCGATGGCACGTTTCGGATCGCCGATCCGCTATGGCTACGTGTCGCAGCGCTACCCGCTCGCCACCTATCAGACCGTCTTTGCACGGCATCCCGGCAGCGCCGAAATGCCGTCGGCGGCGTATCCATTCACGACGGAAGTCGTCAGCCGACTGCGCGAACGCGGCGTCTTGATGACGGCGATCACGCTGCACACAGGCGTATCCAGCCTGGAAGTGGAACGTGAGACAGTCGAAGATCACCCGCTGTTTCCTGAGCCGTTCGCGGTGTCGCGCCCGGCTGCCGACGCCGTGAACGCGGCGCAGCGCGAAGGGCGACGTGTGATCGCGGTAGGCACGACGGCGATTCGCGCGCTGGAATCGGCATGGGATGGCGCGCAGGTCGTGCCCAGGACAGGTTTCACCCGCGCGTACGTGCATCCGGGTACAGGAGTGCATACGGTGGACGGGCTGATCACCGGGCTGCACGATCCTGTGACGAGTCATCTGGCGATGCTCTATGCCCTTGCAGGCAGGGAGGTCATCGTCGGTGGGTACGCCGAAGCGGTGCGCGAAGGCTACCTGTGGCATGAGTTCGGCGACAGCCAGTTGATTCTGCCGGAGAATGCACAGCGGCGGCTTGCGCTGCCCCTCAGCGCGTAGCGTTGCAGCGCAGCCCGTGATCATCCTGCTAGGCGATGAATCACGGGCTGTTTTTCCACCCTCAAACATTAGAAAAAATTCAATATGAACCCATTTGACCCTTAAAAAACCATAGTAGACAGGCAAAACGCCAACTGCTCCTTGTGTCAGTTCGGATTACAGAGTATAGTTAGAAGGTTGTATGGCATCATCCGCAATGCACGAGCATGCACGGAGGCAGGTACTTGGCTTCATTAACGCTGCGTCGCGAAGACTGGCAGCCCCGGGTTTCGAAGAATCGATTCGCCGGACTGCTGCACATGCTGACGGGCTACCGCCTGATGTACCTGGGTGCGACGATCACCCTGGGGTTGGGCGCGTCGGCGAAGACCGGAACGTATCTGCTGCTCAGCTATCTGATCGACAACGTGCTGCTGCGCAATCAGGTGGGCGAAGGGTTGATTCTGATCGCCGCCAGTTTCATCGGGCTGTCCCTTCTGGAAGGTGGGTTCACGTTTATCAGCGGCACGCTGGCAGCGCGCACAGCGGAGGGTACGGCACGACGAATCCGCAACTACCTGTTCGATCATCTTCAGCGTCTGAACTTCACCTATCACGATCGCAACAAGACCGGGGAACTGGTCCAGCGCGTGACTTCGGACGTGGACGCGGTACGCCGCTTCTACGCCGAGCAGGCAATCGGGCTAGGGCGCATCCTGCTCCTGTTCAGCGTCAACTGGGTGGCTCTGCTGGCGATCAACGTCAAGCTGGGACTGCTGGCAGTGATCATCGTGCCGTTTCTGGCGGTGCTTTCGGTCTTCTTCTTCGGGAAGGTGCAGAGGGAATACATGCGCTTTCAGGAGCAGGAAGGCAAGATGTCCACGACATTGCAGGAGAACCTCTCCGGCGTGCGTGTGGTGAAAGCATTCGCCCGGCAGCGTTATGAGACGGACAAGTTCGAGGGCGACAACTTCGAGCACTACCGTCGGGCGAATAAGCTTCTGCGGCTGCACTCGGTTTACTGGCCCCTGACGGACATCCTGGCGGGATTTCAAATGCTCGCTGGCTACATGATCGGCGCGACGATGGTGATCAACGGCGAGCTGAGCATCGGCTCATACATCGCTTTTGTGGGCATGATCACCTGGATTATCGAGCCGATGCGCGGTCTGGGACGCATCATCGTGCACGCCTCAGAGGGGTTGGTCTCCTATGAGCGCATCGCTGAAATCCTGCGGGAGGAGCGTGAACCGCTCACCGAAGGACTGCGGACGCTAGGGCATCCGGTGCAGGGCGAGGTCGCTTTCGAAAACGTCGGTTTCCGCTACGAGAGCGGCGGCGCTGTGCTGAGCGACATCACCTTCACGGTCAAGCCGGGGCAGACGGTGGCGCTGATCGGTTCGACAGGGTCGGGCAAGACTTCGCTGGTCAATCTGCTGGCGCGTTTCTACGAGTACACTAGTGGACGGCTGACGCTGGATGGCGTGGACATCAAGACGATCTCGCGGGAGTTTCTGCGGGCAAACATCGGCATCGTCGAGCAGGAGCCGTTCCTGTTTTCGCGCACGCTGCGAGAGAACATCGCTTATGGCGTGGGGCGCGACGTGACCGACGACGAGGTCTTTGCGGCAGCGCGGGCGGCGGATGTGCATCATGTAGCGCTGTCGTTCCCGGATGGCTATAGCACGGTGGTTGGCGAGAAGGGCGTGACCCTTTCGGGTGGGCAGAAGCAGCGAGTCGCTATCGCCCGCGCGCTCCTGAAGAACCCGCCGATCCTTATCCTGGATGACTCGACCTCATCGGTGGATACCGAGACCGAGGCGAACATCCGCGCGGCGCTGGAACGGCTGATGAAGCACCGCACAACGTTCATCATCGCCCATCGCGTTCAGAGTGTGATGGACGCCGACCTGATCCTGGTGCTGGATAAGGGGCGCATCGTGCAGCGCGGCACGCACGCCGACCTGATTCGGCAGCCGGGTTTCTACCAGCGTATCTATGATTTGCAGGCGCGTATTGAAAGCGAACTGGAAAGGGAAATCGCAGGTGTCTGATTACGGTTTCCAGGAAGAAGAATTCGAATCGAAATTCAGCGGCGGGACCTTTCTTCGCATCCTGGCACAGGTCAAGCCGCACTGGCGCTGGCTTGCGGGGTTTGTCGGTTCCGTCGCCATTGTCTCGGTCCTCAACTCTGTATTCACCATGCTGGGGATGCGGATTGTGGATGACGGCATCACGGCGGGCAACCCTGATGCCCTCCAGTCTATCGCCGGCTACTATGGCGCGCTGGTTTTCGTTCAGGCGGCGTTCGTCTTCGCGTTCATCTTCCTGACGGGCATTCTGGGGCATCGGGTGCAGTATGAGCTGCGCCAGAAGATGTTCACGCATTTGCAGACGCTGTCGCTGAGCTACTACAACCGTACCCCTGTCGGCTGGATCATGTCTCGCATGACCTCTGACGCGCAGCGCATCGCTGATCTCGTCACCTGGGGCATGCTCGATGTGACCTGGGCGATCATCAACATCGTGACGGCGTTCGTCTTCATGCTGACCATCAACTGGCAGCTGGCGCTGATCGTCTTCGCGGTCATTCCGGTGCTGGTGTGGGTGGCAATGTGGTTTGAGCGGCGCATCGTCGTGCAGTATCGCATCGCGCGAAAAGCGAACTCGAAGATCACCGGGACGTATAACGAGAACATCACCGGCGTGCGCGTCGTGAAGGCGATGAACCGCGAGGCACGCAACCTGGAAGAATTCGGTGAACTGACCGACGACATGTTTCGCGCCTCGTTCCGCGCGTCGCAGCTTTCGGCGCTCTTCCTGCCCTCAGTACAGCTGATCAGCGCGGTGGCGCTCGGCGCAATCGTGCTCTACGGCGGCGGACAGGTCGAGGTCGGAGGTATGACCGTCGGCGGCTTGCAGGCGTTCATCTCGTATGTGACTTTCATGCTGTGGCCCGTGCAGGACCTCGCCCGCGTTTTTGCGTCGATGCAGCAAGCGATTGCCTCGGCAGAGCGGGTGTTCTCGCTGGTGGACGCCAACCCGGAAGTCGTGGACAAGCCCGAGTCGTATGATCCGGGCAGCATCAAGGGCGACATCGTCTTCGAAAATGTCACCTTCTGGTACGAGCCGAATACGCCGATCCTGAAGGACTTCAATCTGACGATCAGGCACGGCGAAACTATCGCTCTGGTGGGTCCGACGGGGGCGGGGAAATCGACGCTGGTTAACCTGGTCTGCCGATTCTTCGAGCCGCAGCAGGGGAGCATCCTGATCGGCGGGCACGACTATCGCGACTACACGCAGCAGTCGATTCAGTCGCGCATCGGTATGGTCTTGCAGACGCCGCATCTGTTCAGCGGCAGCATCCGCGAGAACATCCGCTACGGGAGGCTGGACGCGACCGACGACGAAGTGGTCGCAGCGGCGACCCTAGCCGGGGCGCACGAGTTCATCATGGCGCTGGAAAAAGGCTATGACGGCGAAGTCGGCGAGGGCGGGAATCGGCTCTCGGTAGGGCAGAAGCAGTTGATCAGCCTGGCGCGGGCGGTGCTGGCGGAGCCAGAGATCTTCGTCATGGACGAGGCGACCAGCTCGGTTGACACGCTGACCGAGGCGCTGATTCAGCGGGGTATGGAGACCATGACCCGGGAGCGGACGAGCTTTATCATCGCCCACCGACTGTCCACGATCCGCCGTGCCGATCGCATCCTGGTGATCGAGGACGGCGGCGTCTCGGAGATGGGCACGCACGCCGAGCTGATCCGTGCGCGCGGGCACTACTATCGCCTGTATACGCAGCAGTTCCGGCGCGAGATGGAAGAAGCTTTCGACAAGCGAGAGACCAACGAACTGGAGAAGATTCCCGCTTAAGCGCCGTAAGCCAGTGGGCGAACCGCCGTCGCCTCCTATGAATCGAGCAGACCTTCTTGCAGGGCAATCGTCACCGCCTCGGTGCGATTGCCCGCATTCAGTTTTGCCAGAATCGCGCTGACGTGAAACTTCACCGTGCGTTCGGTGATCACCAACTCCTGGGCGATCTCCTTGTTCTGCAAGCCTCTTGCCATCAGCCGCAGCACGTCGCGTTCACGCGGCGAAAGCGGATCGCGCTGCGGCTGTTCGCGCTCCTGGCGAAGATGCTGTAGGAGCTTGTTCATGACGATGGGTTGAAGGAGCGAACCACCTTCGTGCACCACGCGGATGGCACGAAAAAGCTCTTCGCGCGGCGCGCCCTTCAGCAGGTAGCCCTTCGCGCCCGCCTGTACGGCGTTGAAAATGTTCTCATCGGTGTCGAAGGCGGTGAAGACGATAGCCTGTACATCGATGGCTCTGCTCTGAAGCGCGCGCAGGACATCGACGCCATTCATGCCCGGCATCTCCAGATCAA
>JAEURA010000046.1 GCA_016789005.1 Anaerolineae bacterium | reverse complement strand
GGGGTTGGGGGTGAGGATGTTGAAACTCGTGATTCACTCAAACATGGCAGTTCACCGGGCGCTCGCTCTCCCCCTGTAAGAGGTTGTGATGAATTCCTGCGGCATGCGTCCCCCTCACCCCAAGGCGAGCCTTGCTCGCTCCCCCCTCCCCCACGCCCGCGGGGCTGAGGCGACTTGGCTCCCCCTTCTCCCCGTTTCTGTGGAAGAAGGGGGCTGGGGGGTTGAGGTTCACAACAGGCTCCAAGCAGCTGCCCTGCCCATATCATCCGCATTGGTTGAACTTCTTCGGCGTGGCTATAATCCTGGCGATCCTCGTTCGGTTCGACACGTGCCCCCCCACTGACTGACGGGCATCGCGCAGGCGAACGGATCAAAAGGAGAAAATAATGTTATCGTCCCGCGAGCGTATCGCGCGCGCGCTGAATCACCAGGAGCCGGATCGCGTCCCCCTCGACCTTGGTTCTGCTCCGGTCACCGGCATGCATGTCAGTTCCGTGTATCTGCTGCGCCAGGCGCTCGGATTGGACGCCCCCGGCACTCCGGTCAAGGTAGTGGAACCGTACCAGATGCTCGGCGAGATCGCTCCCGATCTCATGGAGCGCCTGGGGGTGGATACGCTCCCGCTCAGGACGAGCAGGAACTTCTTCGGCTTTCGAGGCAAGGGCTGGAAGCCCTGGACGTTCCATGACGGCACGCCGCTGCTGGTCCCGGAGGAGTTCAACATCGACCCGGAGCCTTCCGGCGACATCCTGCAATATCCGGAGGGCGACAGGACCGCGCCGGCGAGCGCCAGCATGCCTCAGGGCGGGTACTATTTCGACACCATCGTCCGCCAGGAAGCCATCGACGAGGACAACCTGAACCCGGAGGACAACCTGGAAGAATTCGGACCGATCTCCGACGAAGACCTCGCCTTCCTCGAACAGCGGTCCAGGGCGCTTTACGAAGAGACCGACAAAGCCATCATCGGCGATTTCGGCGGAACCGCCTTCGGCGATATTGCGCTGGTCCCCGCGCCCTGGCTCAAGCACCCCAAAGGCATTCGCGATGTCACCGAGTGGTACGTGAGCACTGCCATGCGCCAGGAGTACGTGCTTGCCGTGTTCGAGCGGCAGTGTGAGATCGCCCTGAAGAACCTGGAGAAGATCTACGCCGTCGTCGGCGACCGCATCACAGCCGCCTTCGTCAGCGGGACGGATTTCGGCACCCAGCGGGGACCGTTCATCTCCGTCCAGGCGTATCGCAAGCTCTTCAAACCGTTTCACATCATCGTGAACGGCTGGATTCACCAGAACACGCGCTGGAAGACGTTCATCCATTCCTGCGGCTCGGTCTACCAGCTCATCCCCGACTTCATCGAGGCGGGGTTTGACATCATCAACCCGGTTCAGACCGGCGCCGCCGAGATGGAACCGCAGCGGTTGAAGGATCAGTTCGGCGACCGGCTGGTGTTCTGGGGCGGCGGCATCGACACGCAGACGACCCTGCCCTTTGGCACGGCGGATCAAGTGCGCGCCGAAGTCCGCGAACGCCTGCGCATCTTCGGGAGAGGCGGCGGCTATGTGTTCAACCCCATCCACAATGTCCAGGCGGGCGTATCCATCGAGAAACTTCTTGCGCTCTACGAAACGGTCAATGAATACCGGCAGTATCCCATCAACGCCTGATTCTGCCCGCAGCGCCTGCGTTTGCCCGGCGGAGGCGGATGATACGCCTTCAAGAGTGTCTGTGTCTGAAGAGTGGGCGAGGTCGAAATCATGAAACTGCGGGTCCTTTTCCTGCTGCTGATCCCGGCGCTGTTGATCGGCGGGGTCGATGCCCAATCACCGGCGGCGGACTCGTCCCGGCGCATCATCGGTTATTTCCCCTCGTGGGGCGTCTATGCCCGCGCCTACATGGCGAACGACATCCCGGCGCACCAGATCACCCATCTCAACTATGCCTTCGCCAATTTCAACCCGCAGCACGGGTGTGTTCTGGGCGATCCGTCTGCCGATACGACCATCCGCTATGTCGAGCTGCCGCCGGACGCGCCCTATGCCGGGAACTTCGGCTACATCAACCTCGTCCTGAAGGCACAGAATCCGCAGCTGCAAACCCTGCTTTCCATCGGCGGCTGGAACTGGTCGGCGCTGTTCTCTGATGTCGCCGCCGAGGTCGAGACGCGCGAACGCTTCGCCGAAACCTGCGCCGGGCTGATGCTCCAGTATGGTTTCGATGGTCTCGACATCGACTGGGAATATCCCACCGGGGGCGGGCATATGCTCAACCGGGAGCGTCCCGAAGACCCGGAGAACTTCATCCTGCTGCTGGAAGCCCTCCGCCGCAAACTGGATGAACTGGGCGCCCAGAACGACCGCCATTTCCTGCTCACCATCGCCGCGAGCGCCGGTCGAGACAAGTATGAGCCGCTGGATTGGTCGCGCATCGAGCCGCTGCTGGATTTCATCAACGTCATGACCTACGACATGGCGGGAATCTATTCGGAACAGACCGGCTTCAACGCCCCGCTCTACGACTCTACCGATCCGCCGCCGGAAGGGACCAGCACCGACACCGCGATACAGGATTACCTTGCCCTGGGCATCCCGGCGGATAAGCTGGTGATCGGCGTGCCCTTCTACGGGCGCGGCTGGGGCGGCGTCGGTCCAGAAAACGACGGACTGCATCAGCCGTTCACCGAAATCCCGGTCGGAACCTGGGAGGTGGGCAACTTCGAGTATCAGGACCTCGCAGAAAACTATGTGCCGCACTACCAGCGCTTCTGGGATGAACGCGCGCAGGTCCCCTGGCTCTACAGCGCCGAGACCGGCATCATGATCACCTACGATGACCCGGAGTCGATGCGCGTCAAGGCGAACTACGTGCTCGATAACGGGCTGGGCGGCGTGATGTTCTGGGAACTCAGCGGAGACGACGCTCAGGGATCGCTGCTGACTGCGCTGTACGATACGCTGTATCCGAACGGCTGACGCCCGGCAGAGTCAGCGCATCGCTCCGGCGCGTCCAGAGGTCCGCGAGGTCGGCGTCTCTTCAACGGTCGAGCCGCCGGCTCGCCTCTACGGCATAGCGGTCGTAGGGGCGTCCCGATGGGTTATTCGCTTGTCTCATCCCCCGTCGTAGAATTCCAGCACCACCCGTGCGATCCGCCCTGCCTCCTCTGCATCCACACCAGGATGCACCGGCAGGTTGATGATCGCGCTGCTCAGCGCATCGGCATTCGGAGTCGGCGGCTGAACGTGCTGCGGCGCGAGCGCGTGAGTCATGGCTTGCAGTGATGGATACCAGCGGGTCGCCTCTTGGATGCCGCTCGCCCACAGATGCCTGAGCAGCGCGTCACGGTCGGCGGCGGGGACGCGCAAAGGATACTTCCACAGCGCCGCACCCGGCGTTCGGGGCAGCGTGCGGACACCGGGCAATGCGGCGAACTGCGCATCGTACCGATCGGCAAGAGCGGCGCGGTGGGCAAGGTGCGCCGGCAGCGCTTCAAGAGCCGCCGGCGCAGCCCGCCAGATGTGCGCCGGCGCGCGATAGTGGGTCAGCGGACGATAGACGGCGAACAACGGCGCATAAAGCGCCGCCAGGTCGCGATTGGCGTCCTCGTGCTGGTGCAGCGCCCAGTACAGATCGAGCCACTGCGCATCGAGCTGCGCCAGCGCCTCGTCGTAGACCGGCAGTTCCGCCAGATGCGCGGAGATGGCGTCGGACAGCGCGGAGTCGTCGGTCAGCAGTGCGCCGCCCAGGTC
Source organism: Anaerolineae bacterium (assembly GCA_016789005.1). Lineage (GTDB taxonomy): Bacteria > Chloroflexota > Anaerolineae > Aggregatilineales > Phototrophicaceae > Flexifilum. Next base: position 14,116 of record JAEURA010000046.1, on the reverse strand, counting down.
CAGGTCGAGGGTCTTGCCGGAGCCGAAGCTGAACACCGAAGCATCGCCCCACGCGCCCAGGGGGCGGCTGTCAACTTCGCCGCCAAACGCCTGTGCCGCGTCCTCGATCACCGGCGTTCCACGCGGCTGTGCCCAGGCGCAAATGGCGCGCATCGGGGCAGGCAGCCCGTACAGATGGCAGGGGATGACCGCTGCCGGCGGTTGGCACAGGTTCAGGGCGTCCAGCGCCGCGTCGAGACTCTCCGGGGTGATCATGCCGGTCGCCGGGTCGGTATCGACCAGCACCGGGCGCGCTCCGGCGGACAGAGCTGCCCAGAGCACGATGTAGCAGGTATTGGCGGGGATCAGTACCGGGCGGTCGGCAGCGTCGAAGGCGCGCAGCGCCGCCCAGATGCCCGCCGCCGCCCGCCCCAGCAGCAGCGCGGCAGAGCGGCGCGTCTGGCGGCGCAGCACAGCGGTGGCGAACCTTTCGCTCAGGCGGTCAACAGCGCGCATGGTGATCAAAAGAAAAGCGAGCGATGAAAGACGGGCGCTCTGTCGTCAAACCGAGTGCCCGCCCCACCTGCCGGCTCAGGTTAGCGCGCCCGTATCTCATCATTTTTTGCGGTTGGCTCAGATCGTCACGCTCACCGCTGCGCCGTGATAGATCACGATGGGCGCGCTTCCGCTTTCGGGCTGCACCCAGCGTTGCGAGATGCCATCCGCCACATTGACGCGGAACTGGCGCGTCACGGGCATCCCCGGAAAACTGCCCTGGCGCGCCTCGATGGTCAGCCGCCGCGCCGCATCGTCCCAGCGCAGGGGAATGATGCTGAACTCGCCGCGTTCATAGTCGTAACCATCGCCGGCATCCTCATAGAGATCAAAACCCCCGTCGCTGCCGGGGAAAATCACCAGATCGAGCGACTCGGCGTTGGCGCTTTCGCCGCTGTGCTGAACGGCTGCGCCCATCGGCAGGATCGCGCCGGCGCGGGCGTAGAGCGGCAGAATCTCCAGGGGCGCATCGGCGGTGATCGCCTGTCCGCCGGCATAGCGACTGCCCGTCCAGAAGTCGAACCAGTCGCAGCCCGCCGGCAGGTAGACGCGGCGGGTGCGGTCAGCCGCTTCGAGCGCCTGTGAGCCAACGCCGTAGTACATCGGACGGGTCACCGGGTTGACCAGCAGCGCCGGACCAAACAGGAATTGATCGTCGATGTCGTAGGTGTTGGGGTCCTGCCGGAAATCGAAGGCAAGGGCGCGCAATAGGGTCTGGTCGCGGTGCGTGACCATGCCGGCGAGCGCGTAGATATAGGGCATCAGGCGGTAGCGCAGGCGCAGGAACTTCGCCAGCGCCTCGTACATCGGCTCGCCGGGTTCGCCGAAACGCCAGATCTCGCGCGGGGTATCGGTGCCGTGCGAACGGAACATCGGCAGGAATGCGCCAAGCTGGAACCAACGTACATAGAGTTCGCGGTAGCCCATGTCTTCGACGCCCACGTCGTAATCGCCGTCCCAGAACCACAGGTCAGGCTTGCGGCGCACGAAGAACGCGCCGATGTCCAGCGTCCAGTAGGGCATGCCGGTGACGCAGAAGTTCAGCCCTGCTGGAATCTGGGCGCGCAGCATCTCCCAGGTGGCGCTCACATCCCCCGACCAGGTGATCGTCGCGTAGCGCTGCTGTCCGAGGAATGCCGAGCGGGTCAGGTTGACCACCCGCTTGCGGTCGGTGACCCGGCGCTGCCCCTCATAGATGCCCTGCGAATGCAGCAGCGAATAGGCATTGGCATATTCGGGATCGAGGTAGGTCTTCGCCTCCTCGGTGTTGATCTTCAGGCGCTCTTCCGGCTCAGGCTTGTGCGCCCCTTTCCAGTCGGCTTCGAACGGCTCAGTGCAGTCGCACCACCAGGCATCGATGCCGTGAGAGAATAAGCCGTCGTGCGCCTGTTTCCAGTACATCGCCCGCGCCTCATCCTGAAAGGCATCATAGGTCGCCCGATTGCCGAGCAGGAAGCCGTGCTCATACAGCTCCTGCCAGTTTTCGCCGCCCCGCCGCATGATGGGCCAGATCGACACCATCAGGCGGACGTTCAGACGGTGCAGGTCCTCGGTCATCTGGTCGGGATCGGGGAAGCGGGTCGGGTCGAAGGTCTTCTGCCCCCACAGCTCGCCGGGCCACGACTGCCAGTCCAGCACGATGCAGTCCAGCGGCAAACCGCGCCGGCGGTATTCCGCGACCACCTCCACCAGCTCATCCTGCGTCTTGTAGCGCTCCTTCGACTGGATATAGCCGAACGCCCAGCGCGGCAGCATCGGCGCTCTGCCGCTCAGCCGGCGCACGGCGGCGACGATCCGGTCAAAATCAGGACCCACCACGAAGGTGAAATCCAGCGCTTCGGCGAATTCCATCCAGACGTAAGAGCCGAAGGCATCATCGTGAAAGGTCATCAGCGAATAGTTGTCAAAGATCACCCCGTAGCCGCGCGTCGAAACCAGCACCGGCACGACGGCTTTCATGTTCTGCTGGTACAGGTATTGATGCTGACCGCGCAGGTTCATCATGCCTTCTTCGTGCGACCCCAAGCCGTACAGCGCCTCACCCTCCGCCCAGACGAAGTCGAGCCGGGCGTGGTAGGCGGTTCGGTCAACGACCCGGCTGAACTCGCCCGCCCGCAAACGAAACCCATCCGCGCCCTCCTGTTCCAGCGCCGCGGCAGATTCATCAAAGACCGTCCTGAGCACCTCGGCGGGGATCAGCGTCTTGCCGCCCCGCTCCGGCTCGCGGGTGAGCAGCCTGCCGGACGCATCACGATAGAGGAACGCGCCCGTCGAGCGGTCGATGTGAATGGTGAGTTCCGCCGTCGAAAAGAGGATCTCGCCTTCGGTGTCATCGACCCTGAATTCGGCAGTCGGCAGCGACGGAGGCAGCAGGGCAAGGCTCGCCCGGTCGCTAAACTTCTCTTGCAGCGTGTAGCGAATACGAACGATATGGGCGCTGGTGGGCGTCAGGGCGATCCACCCGTTGGAAGTGCGCAGCAGCAGCCCATCCACCAGCCGCGAATAGGACTGTATCATCAAGATGGTTGGCTCCTGAGTGAAAATACGAGAAAAACAGGATAGACCGCCCCAATTTTGACGGTATCGTTGGGGTAAGTAATCGTTCCCTTCCTTGAATCATACCTCGCTTTGAAAGGCGAAGCTCATGGGAAACTTCTGGAAATCGGACTGGGATATCGTAAGGGCGCGCCACCTGGCATGGTGGGAACATCGCGGTTTCGTCGTCTCCACCCAGTCGCCCGCCGACATCCCCCATGCCGTCATCGCTAAGCCGCCCTACCCCGAGTCGCTTGAGCTAGCCTGGATCACCCCGGAGTACCGCGCGCGCAAAGCGGAATACGAGCTGGCGCACACCTATTTCGGAGGAGAAGCCTTCCCATATTTTGACGCGCATATCGGACCCGGCAGCCTGGCGCTGATGCTGGGTTCGTACCCCAGCTTCACTGACGACTCGGTCTGGTATCACCCCTGTTTTGACGACCTCGAAAGCGTCCCCCCGCTGGCGTTCGACCCGGAACAGGTCTGGTTCCGGCGTCAGCGCGCGCTGCTGGACTATGGCATGGCGATCAGTGAGGGGCGCTTCCTGGTTGGCATGCCTGACCTGATCGAGAACATGGACACCGTCGCCTCGCTGCGCGGTTCCGAGATGCTGATGTTCGACCTCCTCGAACAGCCCGACGTGATCAAGCGGCTGATCGCCGAAGTCAACCAGGTCTATTTCGACGTGTTCGATGCCCTGTATCAGATCATCCGCGATGAATGGGGGGGCAATGCCTTCTCGGCGTTCCGCATCTGGGGACCGGGCAAAACCGGCAAGGTGCAGTGCGATGCCTCCGCCATGTTTTCCCCGAAGATGTTCGCCGAGTTCGTGGTCCCGGCGCTCAGGGAGCAGTGCCGGTGGCTCGACTACAGCATGTATCACCTCGATGGCACACAGGCGGTCGTCCATCTCGATCAACTGCTGGCGATTGAAAGCCTGGACGCCATCGAATGGACGCCGCAGGCAGGCATTGAATCGGGCGGAGACCCGCGCTGGTATCCCCTCTACCGCCGCATCCTCGACGCCGGCAAGAGCGTTCAGGCGGTCGGCGTGCTGCCCGGTGAAGTGCTGCCCCTGCTCGATGCGACCGGCGGAACCGGCATGTTCATCATCGCCGACGCCGCGACCGAAGCCGAAGCGCGCAGCCTGATCGACTCGGTGGAGCGCCGCCGCTGAAGGCTGCTATGAACTTTTCTCCCCTCACCCCCCCAGCCTCCTTCTCCCACAAAAACGGGTAGAAGGGGGAGTCAAGCCCCCTCGCCCCGCGCGCGTGGGAGAGGGGGTGCGAGCAAGGCTCGCCTTGGGGTGAGGTTGCCGCAGAAGTTCATAACAGCCTCCAGAGCGTATTTGATAATTCATCAACGCTCTCGTAGGGGCGGCTCGCGAGCCGCCCGCGCAGCCTGAAAGATCGTCACGGTTACGGCGGGCGCGTCGCGACGCGCCCCTACCAAGGGCAATTTTCAAACACCCTCTAGGGCATGTCCCAGGATGACCCGGAGGTCACGCCGCTGGATCAGTGCCGCTACGAATTCGGCTTCCCGGTCCCGGAAGACTGGCAGGGCGAGGGCGAGATCAGCATCCGGCAGTTCCCGGCGTGCGAGATCGCGGCGGTCCACTGCCGGGGCGACATCTACAAGGTGGACCGGGCGTGGCAGTATCTATACCGCTATTGGCTGCCCAACAGCCGCTACCAGCCCGCCAATCTGCCCGTCATGGAGATCTACCAGGAACAGCCCGCCGCGCTGGGGTGGGAGACCTTCGACCTGGAATGTGCAGTGCCCATCACCACGCTGTGATCGAACGAATCTGAACAGGAGGCGTCAATGGACCTCGGAACGTTTTCGGTGAGTCTCTCGGTGAAGGACATCAAGGCGTCGCGCGCGTTCTACGAGAAGCTGGGTTTTTCAGCCATCGGCGGCGACGACGCGCAGAACTGGCTGATCCTGCGCAATGGGGCGGCGATCATCGGGTTGTTTCAGGGCATGTTCAGCGGCAACATCCTCACCTTCAATCCCACCGACGTGCGGTCAATTCAGCGTGCGCTGAAGGGCAAGGGCATGACTTTTGTCCTCGAAGCCGATGAAAGCACGTCCGGTCCAGCACATGCCACGCTGACAGACCCCGACGGCAACGCGATCCTGATCGACCAGCATTGAGCCGAGCGACGGAAATCACACCCGGTCATAGCGGAGAACTCCCTGATCCATTAGACTGATGGCAGCATCCTGCGGCGGAAAGCCGCGCATCACTGCCAATCAGGGGCGACAACACCATGGAACAGGAGTCTTTTCTCACCGGTTACGTGCAGGACAGCCGCGTCCGGCTGGCGATGCAGCGCGGCGGCGTGACTTACGCGCTGGACGAAGCAGCCATCCCCTCCTTCGAATGGTTGATGGTGAACATCCAGGCGCATGATCTGCTTCCCCGGCTCGATTCCGCCCTTCGGGATCCCCTCCCCGCCGATGCCCGGCTGACGCTGCGCGGTCTGCTCAACCGTCAGCCGGTCTGGGCGGCGGGCGTCACCTACAAGATCAGCGAGGAGGCGCGCGAACGCGAGTCGCACAACAGCACGGTGTACACGCGCGTCTACGCCGCCAAGCGCCCGGAGGTCTTCTGGAAGTCCATCGGCTACGAGGCGGTCAGCAGTGACGATTTCGTCGGTATCCGGGCGGATGCCGTCTGGTCGGTTCCAGAACCGGAACTCACCGTCGTCTTCAATGCCCGCCGCGAGGTGATCGGCTTCACCATCGGCAACGACATGAGTTCGCGCGACATCGAGGGAGAGAATCCGCTCTACCTGCCGCAGGCGAAGGTCTATGATGAGTCCTGCGCGCTCGGTCCGCGCATCCTGCTTCGCCCGAACGCCGATACCTGGCTGGACGCGAGCATCCACATCCGCATCGAGCGCGCGGGATCAGTCGCCTTCGAGGGCAGGACCGGGACCGACCGGCTGAATCGCACCCTGCCGGAACTCACCGACTATCTCGGTCGCTGCAAGACCTTTCCCTATGGAGTACTGCTGATGACCGGGACCGGCGTCGTGCCGTCTGACGCTTTCACGCTCGCGGCGGGCGACGTGATCCGCATCAGGATCGACCCGATTGGCGAACTGGTCAACACGGTGCGCACCGTCGGACACGGGGACTGAGCCGCGCGGGGCGGCATCACGGCGCAAGATCGAGGCGGAAGAACTGCTCCAGAAGCAGCGCCGCCTCGGAATCCGCCGGGACCGCATCGGTCCCCAGGATGTCGCTCGCGCCGCGCGCGCGTCCTCGGTCGGTCGATACCAGCGCGAGATGAAGCTCGTCCGGGTGGTCGATCAGCGCCAGCGGCAGCTGAAGCTCGACGACGGAGATCACCCCGTTGAGGATCGCCGCGCCTCCGGTATAGGTGAGGGTCTGCCAGTCGCCTTCTGCCCAGGCATTGAGCGCGATGCTCCCCCGGCGCGTCGCCTGCTCCTCTAGAATGGAGACATCGAGCCGGAATTCCGGCTTGTAGGGATCGGCGGCGAGGATCGGGCGTCTGCCCACGTCGGCATTCGCGCCCTCGGCGTCGTGGGTGGCGTCGAAATAAAGCAGGTAGCTGCCCTCCCGCGCGAAGATGTCGCCCGCTGTGGTGAACGCCAGATGAAGCTGGTCGGCATCGGCATAGGCGTACAGCTCCAGCAAATCAAGGGCAGCGACGCCGTTCAGCGCATCGCCGGCGTCTTCCGTGACTAGTGCCTCGCCATAGGCGGGTTCGACCACCCCGTCGGCAAGCACCGGCGGATACAGGTAGTCATCGCGCAGGAAGTTCACACCCTCCAGCAGTTCATTGCCATTGTGAAAATCGAAGAAGGTCGCATTCTCCCAATGCGACCCCTGCCCCCAGCGCGTGTGACAGGGGGTGGACACCCAGGCAGGCTCCCAGTAGACCACGCCGAGCGCCCCGCCGCTGATCAGGCTCTGGGTCAGGTCACGCATGAATCGGTGCTGCCCATCCGGACTGAACGGATACCCTCGCAGTCCTTGATCGAGCACGTTATCCGCCGTCTCCTCAACAGCGTCGCGCGTCCATCCATAGCCCGTCTCCACGACCATCACCTCTTTACCGAAGCGCCGGCGCAGCACGCCGACCTGAGCGCCCATATCGCCGATGGAAAAGGTGCTCCACTGCGGATAGAACGAGACGCCGATCAGGTCGAAGTCGGTGACGCCGGCGGCTTCCGCCTGGGTGAACCACCACATCGTGTTTTCGGGCTGGGCGACGTGCAGCACGATGCGCACCGGCTGCCCGGCGGCGGCGGAAAAATCGCGCACGGCGCGGATGCCGGCGTTGAACAGACGGGCGTCGCGCGCCCATTGCAGATCGCTGCCGCGCTTCAGGATGCCGGAATTCGTCTCGTTGCCGATCTGCACGAACGCCGGGGTCAGGTCTTCGTCGGCAAGCGATTCGAGGACTTCCGTCGTGTACTGGTAGACGGCATCGACCAGGGCGTCGTCATCGAGTTCCTGCCATGCCGCCGGGATCTCCTGCCTGCCGGGGTCCGCCCACTGATCCGAATAATGAATGTCCAGAAGCGTCGTCATGCCGGCGGCGCGGGCACGGGCGAAGGTCCGCTTCACGTCGTCGAGCGTGCTGTAGGCGGTCCAATCCGGGTTGTGCCACAGGCGCGCCCGCACCAGCGTCGCCCCATGCTCGGCGAACAGCGCGAAAGCGTCGCGGGCGATGCCGTCTTGGCGGTACACCGCGCCGCAGTCGTCCATCTCGTTGACATACGACAGATCGACGCCGAAGAAGAACGTCGGAGCCGCCTCCTGTCCCTGCGCCGCCGGCACAGCCAACAGCGCCAGCGTCAGGATCAGCCAGGCGGCGCGCTGAAGCAGGTGATGATTCATGACTTCGCCCTCTCGCTCACCCCTTGACCGAGCCGGCGGTCAGCCCGTCGATCACGTATTTTTGCAGGGGAATGTAGATCAGGATGATGGGGATGGCGGCGATCACCGCACCCGCCGTGATCATACCGAAATCCTGGTCGAAGCGGTCGGTCTGGAAGAGCTGTAAGCCGACCATGACCGTCAGATTCTCCGAGCTTTTCAGCAGCACGCGGGCGATCACGAAGTCGCCGTAGGAGGCGATGAAGGTGAGTACGCCGATGGTGATGACGATGGGCGTCATGACCGGCAGGACGATGTGCCGAAAGGTCTGCCAGGGTGTCGCGCCATCCACCAGCGCCGATTCATCCAGTTCCAGGGGGATGGTGTCGATGTACGCCTTGACCAGCAGCACGTTGATGCCCGACGAGCCGGTGACGTAGATCAGGATCAGCGCGGCGTGACCATCCAGCCCCAGCCAGTCGATGAACGCGCCCAGCTGCTGAAGCATGGAGAAGATCGCCACCATCCCCAGGATCGACGGGAAGACGTTCAGGACGAGGATCGCCATCATCAGAGTGCGCCTGCCGGTGAACCTGAAGCGCGACAGCGTGTAGCCGCTCAGGCTGGTCAGGAAGACGGTCAGCGCCGTCGTGATGATGGCGATCTTGAGCGAGTTGCCCAGCCAGATGACGTAGGGGAAGAAGGGGTTGGAGAGCAGCTGCTCGTAGTTGATGAACCCCGGGTTTTGCGGGAAGAACGTCCCGCCGATCAGCGACTTCGCCGGGTTCAGCGATGCCGAGATGATCCACAGGGCGGGGATCACGGCAAACAGGATGAGGATCACCGCGATCAGGTAGCGGATGAACATGCCCAACACTTTGCGGGGCAAGCGCGATTGAGCGCGGCGCACACCAGACACGGGAAATTCACGGGTTTGGCTCATCGTCACACCGCCTCTTTGAACAGCCTGGTGAAGCGCAGCTGCACGATCACCAGCACGCTGACCAGCAGGAACAGGAGTACCGTGATCGCCGCGGCGAGTCCGTAATTGGTGATGTTCGAACTGATGAACGCCAGCCGGTAGACGAACGAGATCAGGATGTCGGTGTAGCCCATCGGCACGATGGTATTGGGCATCGGCGGGTTGCCGAAATTGAAGATGTAGATGACGTTGAAATTGTTGAAATTGAAGGTGAACGAGGCGATCAGCAGCGGCATCATCACCCGCAACAGCAGCGGCAGCGTGATGTGATAGAGCTTGTTCCAGCCGCCTGCGCCATCCACAACCGCCGCGTCGTAGATTTCACCCGGTATGGAGCGGATCGCGCCGGCGGTAATGACATAAAAATAGGGATAGGAAAGCCAGATGTTCACCAGGATGACCGCGACTCGCGTCCACAGCGGGTTCGAAAACCACTCCGGCGAAGCGCCGAAGATCGCTTCCAGCACCGGCGCGACGAACCCCAGATCAGGGTTGAGCATGCTGCGCCAGATCAGGATCGAGATCAGCACCGGGATGGGCCAGGGGATGATCAGCAGCGCGCGGATGACCCGCTTGCCCGGCAGGTCCTCAAAGAGCAGTGTGACCACCAGCCCCACCCCGAAGCTGAACAGCACCGAACAGAAAGCGAACGAGATGTTCCACAGCAGCATGCTGATCAGCGGCTCGCGGAAGCCTTCGCTGCCCAGGAAATTCTGGAAATGCCGCAGACCGACGAAGTCGATGTAGCCGACCGGCAGTTCATCGCCCATCTCGGAAGTGAACGTCCCTTCAATCGGTCGGTAGACCGCGCCCGTCTCCAGATCGATCAGCGCGTCCTGCGCCGCATCGTAGCGATACCTGGGCTGAAGCGCTGCCGCTTCACGCAGCGAACGAATGCGGATAGCGTCCGGCGCTTCGCCAAAATCGATGGCGCTCAGCTGTGAGAGGAGAGGGACCGTACGGTTCAGCGGCAGGCGCTCGTAACCCGCCAGCGATTCCGGGAAGCCATCGGCGTCCAGCGCCCCCGCGCCTTCGACAGCCTCGGCAGTCCTGAGCGCCGCGCCCGGCACAGCCAGCCGCCCTGTACCGTCCTCGCCGATCAGCCAGAGCGCATATACCCCTTCGCCCGCCTGATACGCCGCCCAACGATAGGTTTCGCCTTCCGCAGGCAGATACAATTCCGATTCATAGCGGGCGAGCGCCTGCTGCTTCGCCATCAGATGCCCGCTGCCCATGTTGGTCACGCTGAGGAAAAGCGTATACAGCAGTGGGTAGAGCGTGAACAGGAGCGCCAGGGCAATGCTGATCGCCAGCCAGCGCAGCGGCGTGAATTTCCGCCGCAGGAAGATCAGCGCCAGGAACACCACAATCCCGCTCAGTGCCGAACCGAGGGGGACCAAGCCCGCCGCAAACAGCGAGGTGATCAGCCACAGCGCCCCCGCCAGGAAGACGCCGAAAACGGCGAGATGCAGCACATAAACCCTGGAGGGTATCACCAGCGAGACTTTGTTCATCGACCCCACTCACGATCTGCAATCAAAGGCGCTGCGGATTCTGCGATCTGCGGCGCGAAAAAACAGGTCTGGTCGTAAGCTCGTTTCTTCGTCTATTGGTTTGTAGAGCGCGGCAGTTGGCGAACTGCCGCGCTCCGATGCGATGATTCTATCGTCTTCGCCGCCTACCCGGCGACCTGCGCCAGGACCTGCGCGACGGCTGAGTCCAGCGCTTCCTGCGGCGAAAGCTCGCCCTGCGCGACCAGCGCCCCGGCGTTGACCCAGGCATCCCAGACGTAGCCCATCGCGGGAATCGATGGCATCGGGACGGCGTTCGCGCCGGCGGCGTTGAAGCCGGCAGTATTCGGATCGGAAGCCGATTCGAAGATCGACGCCCACGCCGACGGACGCGGTTCAGCGTCGAAGATCATCTGATAGTGTTCTTCCGTCGCCAGGAAATCGACCGCGAAGGTCTGCGCCAGGATGGCGTCTGCGCTGTTGGCGTTGACCACCAGCCCCTGCACGCCCAGGAACGGATAGCCCGGCGCGCCGCCTTCTTCAGCGGCGGGGAATGCCGAGATGGCGTAGGGGACGCCGGCGGTCTCGAAGCGGTTGATCGCCCAGGGTCCGGTCAGGATGAAAGCGGAGCGCCCGGTCTCGAACTGAACGTGCGAGGCTTCCCAGTCCACATTCGCCGAAACCAAGCCTTCCTCGATCAGGTGCTCAATCCAGGTCAGTCCGGCAACCATGCCTTCATTGTTCATGCCGATGTCTTCGATGGTGAAGCTGCCGGAGTCGTCGCGCCCGAAGATGTAGCCGCCGAACGACGTGAAGATCGGGTAGCTGTTGTAGGTCAGGTCCGGCAAGCCGATGACCGAGTCGACGTCGCCGTTGTCCAGCAGCGCCGCACCGACCGCTTCGACTTCGTTCCAGGTCGCCGGCGCTTCCGGCACGAGGTCGGTATTGCGGAAGAAGCCGATATTTTCCACCGCCAGCGGCACGCCGTACAGCCCGCCGTTGTAGGAGAAGCCGTCAATCGCGCTGGTCAGGTAGCTCGCCGCCGCGTCGCCCAGATCGATGGGCAGGGCTGCGCCGTTCTCGACAATCGGACCCAGGTTGTCGTGCGGGATGATGATCATGTCGGGACCTTCGCCGCTCGCCGCGCCAAGGGTCATGGCGTTGCGAATCTCGGTCAGATCGACGACTTCCACCGAAACCCCAACCCCATACTCCGCCTCGAAGGCTTCACCCAGCTGCGTGAGGACTTCCAGCCGTCCATCGTCGTAAATCCACAGGGTCAGCTCCAGGTCCTGAGCCTGAACCACGCTCCCCGCAAGGACTGCGATGAGCAAAACGGTCACCAAGAAAACTAGCTTCTTCATTCTGTTCACACCTTTTGATTCGTCAGCCTGACAAAGGTCGCCATACCGAGCTTGTCAACACGTGTTGACTACTCATGTTGATTCAGTATAGACTTGCTTTTGTTGAAGAGTCAAGCGGTTCTCAATGCCCATGAAAAATGTGGGTGGAGCAGCCGAACAGGAATGGTTATGAGAATAGTGCACGACTTCAATGACGGTTGGCTCTTTTCGCCGGCGCTCCAGGATCACCAGACGCCTGACAGCGCCTTCGAACGCATCACCCTGCCGCACAGCAACCGGCGATTTTCGTACTACGCGGTGGACAGCGCCGATTACCAGTTCGTATCGACCTACCGCCGGCATTTCACCCTGCCCGATTTGCCGCACGACGCGCCTCAAAACGCGCGCGTCTTCATCGACTTCGACGGCGTGATGCTGGTCTGCACCGTCACCGTCAACGGAACGCTGTGCGGCGTGCACCAGGGCGGTTTCACACCCTTCTCGATGGACATCACCGACCACCTCGTCACCGGCGACAACCTGCTGACGGTCTACGTCGATTCCACCGAAAACCCTCGCGTTCCTCCTTACGGCGGTCTGGTCGATTATCTGACCTTCGGCGGCATCTACCGCGACGTGCGCCTGCGCATCGTCGATCCCTGCCACATCGTCAGCCTGTTCCCCCGCCCCAGGCAGGTCCTGACCTCCCCCCGCCTCGATTGTGACCTCCACATCACCGCGGCGGACGCTTCGGCGGAGATCGAACTGCTGCTGCACGACCCCCAGGGCACGGTCATCGCCCGACAGTCCTGCCCGGCGAACGCCGAAACGCTGACGGCATCGTTCGACTCGCTGCCCGCCGTCGCGCTGTGGACGCTGGAAGCGCCGGCGCTGTACACGCTGACCGCGCGCTTGTCTCACGAGGGCGTCCTGAAGGATGAACACAGCGTCCGCTGCGGCTTTCGCCATGCCGAGTTCCGCGCCGACGGCGGTTTTGCGCTGAACGGGCGTCCGCTCAAGCTGTTCGGTCTCAACCGCCATCAGACCTACCCCTACATCGGCGCAGCCGCCCCGCAGCACCTTCAGGAACTAGACGCCGACATCCTGAAAGAGGATCTGGGCTGCAACGTCGTGCGAGCCTCGCATTACGCCCAGTCGCCGCACTTCCTGAACCGCTGCGACGAGATCGGGCTGCTGGTCTTCGAAGAACTGGCGGGCTGGCAGCACATCGGCGACGAGGATTGGAAGGCGCTGGCGCTTCAGGATTTGCAGGCGATGATCGAACGCGACCGGCATCACCCCTCGATCATCCTGTGGGGGGTGCGCATCAACGAATCGCCCGACGACGAAGATTTCTACGGGCAGGCGAACTGGCTCGCCCGGCAGATCGACCCGACACGGCAGACGGGCGGCGTCCGCAATTTCATCCAGAGCGAATTCCTGGAAGATGTCTTCACGCTGAACGACTTCCCGGAAGGGATTCAGCAGCCGCGCGTCCGCCCGCACCTGATCACCGAATTCGCCGGGCACATGTTCCCGACCAAGGCATGGGACCACGAAGAGCGGCGCATCGCCCACGCCCTGCACCACGCCCGCAAACACGATCTGCAAATGGGACACCCGGATGTCGCCGGGGCGATCGGCTGGTGCGCCTTCGACTACCACACCCACCGCGAATTTGGCTCCGGCGACCGTATCTGCTATCACGGCGTGATGGACATCCACCGGCTGCCGAAGATGGCAGCCTATTTCTATCGCAGCCAGAAACCGCCGGAGAGCGAGATCGTCCTCTACGCCGCCACCCAGTGGACGATGGGCGACCGTTCCGGCGGCGGCAACAATCCGCTGACCGTGTTCAGCAACTGCGACGAGATCGAGGTCAGCATCGGCGAGGCGTTTCAGGGGCGCTTCCTGCCCGACCGGGAGCATTACCCGCACCTGCCCCATCCGCCATTCACGGTGCGCTGGGCGGAACCGTATGATCCCTGGGGGACTCCTTTTCGCGATCTCACCGTGCGCGGCTACTGGGGGGGCAGGCTGGCTGCCGAACAGAAGATCGATTCCGGTCACACGCCTCACGCCCTGCGCGTGACGGCGAGCGCGGCGCATCTGAAGGCGGACGGCAGCGACATGGCGCGCGTCGCCGTGCAAATCACTGACCGCTATGGCAACGTCCTGCCCTACCAGATGCGCGTCGTCCACGTCGCCCTGCAGGGCGCTGCCGAGCTGATCGGCGAGATTCCGCTCGTCCTGCGCGGCGGACAGACGGCGTTTTACGTGAAGGCGGGCGGCGCGCCGGGCGAAGCGGCGATCCACATCGCGACCGAAGGGCTGCCGGCAGTCCGCCTGAC
>JAEURA010000348.1 GCA_016789005.1 Anaerolineae bacterium | reverse complement strand
GATGTGGTCGGTCCAGGTGTCCGGGTCGAACGGATCGCGGGCGTCCGGCGCGGGCAGATAATTGTCATCCCACCAGCGGGCGAGGAAGTCGTCGATGGCGATGACGCCGTTCTGATGGGCGATGTTCGATCCGTTGAAGGGGTCAATCAGGTGAACGACCCCGGCGTCAAAGTCGAGCCGCTGCACGATGCTGTAATGCCCCTCATGCCAGAGGTGCCCGTTCGGTTCCAGAAAAGTGCCACGCCATTCGACCGCCGCCGGACAGCCGAGCGCGTCGGTGAGGGCGTGCAGGTCATCGAGGCTGGCGTCATATCTGGCGAGCAGGATGAAGTCCGGGGTGAGCGCTCCGACGGCGTAGGCGAGCTGATCGACACGACAGCCGCGCGTAGGGATATGCGGACGGATGCCGGTGGCTTCAGCGACCGCCTCCTGTGAGTAGGTCCGGCCGAAGGCAGAGTACAGCATCGCGAGCGTCGCAGGTCCGCAGTACCAGTCCTGCTGAATGATCGGCTTCACTTTGTGCCAAGCCAGCACGCTTGATCCCTCCTGACGCCTAGAATTCGAGATCTTTGAGGACGGATGCGGTCCGCTGCCGTCGTTTCAGACGCCAGTTGAACAGTGTAGCGTCATATGAGCGATACATCGCCCGTACGGCAATGATACCGACTATCGCGAACAACAGACCAACCGCCAGATAGATGGTGGTCGGGCTGATTGTCCCCGCCAGTGACGGGATGCCGAAGACCACCGCGCCGATGACCACCGAGGAGATGATCGCCCCGATGGCGAAATTGTAGCCATCGGTGAAGATGCTCACCGCGCCGCGCACATCCTCTGGCATGAGGGCGAGGAACGCTTTCTGCGCCGGAAGGTCTATCGAGCTGTTGACCAGACGGATCACGGCGCGCGCCACCGCGACGAAGAAGAGTCCCGGTCCGATGAAGACGAACAACGCCCCGCCCAGGACAATGATCGGCACTGCCACCAGCGCGTTCTTGATGCCGTAGCGCTCGATCAGGCGGTTGGCGACGAGGTTCTGCGTCAGGATGATCAGGATGGTCATCACCAGTCGATAGATGCCGTAAAAGGTCTGAAAACTGATGCTGGTGGTCTCGGCGGCGAAGGCATGCGTCGCAACGGCGAGAAAATGATAGTCGATGATGGTCAGCACGATGATGGCGCAGAAGCTGGCGATGGTCATGTAGCGCAGCGCTTCGATGCGGCGGATGTAATCCCAGCCGCGCGTCACGTTGTCGCGCCAGTGTGCAGATTTTTCGGCGGTGTGCACCGTCTGAATCTGCACCTTGCGGAATCCATAATGGAGGAGGACAGCGCTGATCAGGTAGAGGAGCATGTTGAACGGCAGGAGCGCCACGTTGGAGATGCCCAGGGCATCGCGGATGACCGGCGCGGCGGATGCCAGAGTCAGCCCGATGATCTGCCCGATGGCGGACCAGCTGGCGATCACCGGGAAGAGCCGCCGTGACTGCGCCGCGGTGAACAGCTCACTGGCGAAGATCCAGAAGATGAGCGGCAGGAAGATGTTCTGCTGTTCGACCAGCAGGAATAGCAAACCATAGGTGATCGTGTCAGAAACGCCGGCGGCAAAAAGGAGGGTGAGCGCGCCGAAGATCACGGCGAAGAGCAGGCTGAAGGCGCGCAGCAGTTTCATGCGGCTGTAGCGGTCCACAATCAGCCCCTGGATGCTGCCCACAGCGAGGATCATGATCATGTCGATGATCCATAGGATCAGGATATTCGAGACATCGACCGATCCCAGGAAGCCGGCGACCGCCACAACGTCACCGGCTTCCAGCGCCAGGGTGTTGAGCATCAGGATGACGCCCAGCAGGACGACAGTGCGTCCTTCGCCTTCGCGGATGCGCAGCAGATTTTTTAGAGAGTCCGCCATGACTGTGCAAACACCATTCTTGGGGGTCGCGCGTACCCCAGCGTCAGGATTGTGATTGAACCGGCAACCCTAGTATAACGGCAATCGCACCGTATCCCCACCGTTGGTTTCGCCAAGACGGTAAATTATTGGCTCAGCCGCTTGCCCGGTCGAGTTTTTCGACGAGCCGCCGCGCTGCCTCGACGAGATCGGGCACAGCCTCCGTCGGCGATGGCGGATCGGGCAGCGCGTCGATCCAGCGCCGCGTCTCGAGATCGGCGAGCGCGCGATTCGCCCGCAGGATGGCGATCAGCGAGTCGTCCTCACCGCGAACTGCCTGAGTCTTCAGCGCACGCAGCAGCAGATCGGCGAATCCCCCGTCAAGACCCAGCTGCAGCGCCTCGCGCAGCGCAGCGTTGGAGTCGCGCTGGCGTTCGGCGCTGAGGAGAATCTCCGCGCGGGTCCACAGCGCCATCCCCAGCAGGTGAGCATCGCCGAGTTCACGGCGAAGATCGATCTCTTCGTCGGAGACAGCGAGCGCCGCCGGCGTTTCGCCCAGCGCCAGCGCCGCCAGCGCCAGCCCGTTCAGGCAGTGGGCGATCATCAGGCTGTCACCCATCTCACGGACCAGCGCCAGCGCTTCGTCCAGCAGCCCGCGCGCCCGCGCATGCGCGCCGCGCAGCCGCCAGGTCGAAGCGAGATTGATCAGGCTGATGGCGATTCCCTGCTTGACCCCCAGCCCCCGGAACAGTTCGTAGCTCTCGCTGAAATGGGCGAACGCGCTTTCCAGATCGCCCTGGTCTTCCAGCAGATGTCCGAGATTGAGCAGGCTCATGGCGATGCCGCGCCGCTCGCCGATCTCGCGGCGAAGGTTCAGACTTTCGGCGAAGCGCTGGCGCGCCTCGTCCTTCTTGCCCTGTGCGTCCAGGACTCCGCCCAGGTTGTTCAGGCTGCTGGCAATCGCCCGACGGTCACCGATCTTCCGCCGCATGGCGAGGCTCTCTTCGTATGCCCGCCGGGCGCTTTCGTGATCGCCGCTGGTATAGGCGACTCCACCCATGCCGTGCAGGCTGTCGGCGATGCCGGCGGCGTCATCCAGCGCCCGGTAGATCGCGAGGCACTGCGCGTAGTGCGCGCCGGCGCGTTCGCCCTCTGCCTGCCGCTCTTCGATCTGCCCCAGCCCGAAGAGGGCATCGGCGATCCCGCGCTGATCATCCGCCAGCTTCGCCTGATCCAGGGCATCCTGAAAGGTCGGGGCGGCGCGCTGATAGTCGCCTTTGACGGTGAAGAGCCGGGCGCGCAGCAGCAGGGCGCGCGCCCGCCGCGCATCGCCGCCAGTCGCCTCCTCCCGGCTTGGCAGGCGGCTCAGGACCGCCTGACAGAGCGCGTCGGCACGGCTGTAGTCGCCCTGGTAGAGGGCGGCTTCGGCGGCGAAGAGATCGAAGCCGACCGTCTCCAGGCTGTCGCCCGCCAGCGCCTTGACGGCATCGACGATCCGTCTTGTATCGCCGTAGCGGCTGCTGGCAAGCGCCGCCCGCGCTGCGACCTGTCCATGCGGGATAGCGCGGTCTGGTTCGTTGGCGGCGAGCAGGTGTTCGAACAGCGCCTCGGCATACTGATCATCGTTCGGGTAGACCTGCTGAATGCCCTCGGCGATCTGGGCGTGCAGCAGTCGAAACTGATTATCGGGAAGCCGGGCGATCAGCGCCTCACGCAGCTTGTCGTGACTGAAGCGCCAGCGCTGATCGGCAGGCTCAAGCACAGCGGCGTTGGCGCACGCCGTCAGCCAGGCGTCCAGATCGAACGCCGGTGTCATGAGGGCACGCAGGAGGGTGAGGTCGAGATCGCGCCCGGCGAGCGCCGCGACGTTGAGCAGCTGCGCCGCCCAATCCGGCAGACGGCGCAGACGCCGCAGGACGGCTTCCAGGATGCCGCCGGCGAAGACCCTGGCAGGAAGCCGCTCCTGTGGGATGCGCCGCAGTTCGCCCGCTTCTTCCGCCAGCGCGCGGATGACCTCGATGATGAACAGGATATTGCCTTCGGTTTCCCGTTCCAGCAGCTCGATCAGCGCCGGACTGTGCCCCCCTGCGCCGAGCATCGATTCCGCCAGCGCGTCGATCTGCGGCGTCGGCAGGCGATTCAGAAAGAGGTTCTGAGCCGAGGGGAAAGCGGTGGGCAGGTCGGGGCGTTCGTCGCTGCGATAGCTTCCGACGATCAGGACCGGGCTGGCAGTCAGGCTCGCCGTGACCTGCCTGAGCAGGTCGAGATCGTCGCCCGCCCAATGCAGGTCTTCGAGGATCAGCAGGACGGGGGCGGCGGCATCCCTGAGCAGACCCGCCAGCGTCGAAGCCAGCCGCTGAACGTAGGCAGCGCCCTGCAGGTCGGCGGCGGATGTGACGGCGCGTTCGATCAGCGTCTCGATGTCGGGCGCGAGCGAGCGCAGCACTGCCGCCTGCAAGTCGTCGAGCTGCGCGCCGATGATCAGGCTGCGCGCCGGCGCGCGCCACACCTGGTAGGGCAGCCTCAGATCCGCGCTGCTCTGCCCGCGCAGCACCCGCCAGCCGTCCACCAGGGCGATGGTGCGCAGTTCTTCCAGAAGCCGTGACTTGCCGATGCCGCTCTCCCCGCCG
>JAEURA010000324.1 GCA_016789005.1 Anaerolineae bacterium | reverse complement strand
CGTCTCCAGGGCGTCCGAATCGCTGGCGATGTAGATCGAGCCGCTGCTTTCACTGGTCGTCCACGTCCAGCCATCCGGCACGGCGGCGCTGACGCCTTCCAAGGCGGCGATTTCTCCCTGCGCCCAGGCGACCGAGACGCCAATGACCAGGAGGATCGTAAGGATGATCCAGGTTCTCCAACTACTGCGCGATGTCGTCATCAGACCACTCTCCTCGAAGATCGGCAGTGTGCGCCGATTCAGAATGTGCGTAATAATATTCTAAACGGAAGCCGCTGAAGGTGCGAATATCCATGAGCAAGAAACGGAACTCACCGCCCACCGACGCCGATGTCGAACACCTGCTGCGCAGCAGCCCGCCGGAGGCACGGGCGGCGTTTTTCGCGCTGCGGGCGCTGATCCACGACACGCTCGGCGGAATCAGCGAGCGCTACCTGCCGGGTTGGGGAGCGGTCGGGTTCCATCACCCCCGCGCCGGCTACTGCGTCGGGCTGTTCGTGCGCCCAGACGACATCCTGGTACTGTTCGAGCATGGCGTGGAACTGCCCGACCCGGAGGGACTGCTGACGGGCGCACAAAAACAAACGCGCCAGATTCCGATCCGGCGCGTTGAAGACATTCCCATAAATGGTTTGCGCGCGCTGCTGCACGCGGCGGCAGCCCAGCAGCGGTAGCAGCCGTAATTGAGAAGTGCTTCGCGAGAAGACGCTCTCACATATCAGCTGGCAGCAGCAGCAAATGCTGCACGTGGTTTGGCTGGAATAGGCGGAAATCGCGCAGATCGAAGGTGCAGATATGGTGGATGTTCAGGCGCTCTGACAATGCCATCAGGCAGCAGTCGGCGAGATCCAGGTCCGCCTCGCGATACGCCATCATGATCTGCCGCGCCCGCGCAAGGTCTGATTTGCCGATCGGCTCCAAGTCGAAGCCGGGCTGCTGGATTTGATCCAGAAAGCTGATGACTGCCTGCTGACCGATGCGTTCGCGCAGCATATAGGCGGTCTCCGCCAATACGATATCGGGGATGATAAATTGGCGAATCGCAAGCCTTCCCACCTTGAGCGCACTGCCGTGATGGCGATCCTTCGGGCTGTTGAGCGCGAACAGGAAACTGCTGTCAATCAGGACGCGGATCGACTGCGTCACGATTTGCCGCTGCGTCTGGCGTAGCTTTGCCGCAGCAGTTCGTCGAACCGCTCCGACACGTCATCGGCATCCGCCTCCAAACCCAGCGCCTCGGCGGCAGATGCCATCCGAAGAATTGGGTTGTCTTCAGGGCGGCTCTCGTAAGTCTGGATCATGTCATCCAGCAGCGCCTCGACTGAGCGCGCTTCTTTCTCCGAAAGATCTCGGAGCTTCTGTGCGATTCGCTCATCGCGAATAAATAACTCCGCCATCGCTGATCTCCAATTTCCGAGTCTTGTGAGCCTTCCTATTGTACATCGGGGCGATGACGCGATCACGCGGGGGAAAGAGGGCGCACAAAAACAAACGCGCCAGATCCCGATCCGGCGCGTTGAAGACATTCCCGAAAATGGGCTGCGCGCTGCTGCACGCGGCGGCAGCGACGATAAGCGTCAGGCTCCGTTGAACGCAATCAGCTCGAACGTCTCCCCGGTGGTCAGGTCGATGGTCTTGATCGCCCCGACTCCCTCGGCATAGTACTTGATCTCGTGCGCTTCCGGGTCGAGCGGGGTGAAGTCGTAGGTCAGCACCAGCGCCTCGAACGCCCCGGCGGGCACTTCGGCGCTGCCAGTCACCGACAGGAGTACGCCCCGGTCCTCCGCCTCGCCCGGGTAGTATTCCTGCTGGAAAGTCTCGCCGACGTGCGCCGATGGGACGGCGAACATGACCAGTCCAGGCTCCGCGCCGTCAGCGCCAGCCATCCACGAGCCGCCCGTGTTCTCGAAGACGCCGTTGACGTAGTTCTGCACTTCTTCGCCGAAGTACCAGACATTGCCATCCTCGTCCTGGGCGTAGAAATCGAGCGTCGCCTCGACGATCACGCCATCGACCACCACCGTGTCGCGCACAACCGTCGTCGTGACCCCCTGAATGAGGCGCGTCTCGCTGAGCACCTCGACCTCGTTGTGTTCGACCGTGCCGTCGAGCAGCGTTCCCTCATAGACCCAGCGGCTGCCCGGCTTGAGCGGCAGGTACGGATTATCGACGACCGTGACGAAGTCTTCCGGCTCGATCTCAACCGGGTAGCGCGGCGCATCCTGCGCCAGCGCGCCGCCCGCCAGTGCCGCCCATCCAACGATGAGACCTATCAAGCGAAGCAGTCTGGTGTGGAACCTGTTCATTTGTTTTCCCCTACCTGCTGAACCTTCTTTCCGTCGATGGCGTCATCATGGAGGGGCATTATGAAATGGGCGTGAAATCACATCAACGGAAAACGGGCAGCACCACGCGGAACTCCGATCCCCTGCCTTCTCGACTGATCAGGAGGATCGTGCCGCCGTGCAGTTCAACGTTCTGCCTGACAATCGCCAGCCCCAAGCCGAAGCCGCCCTGCCGCCGCGCCCGATCCACACGGAAGAAGCGGTCGAAAACGCGCGCCTGATCTGCCTCTGGAATGCCCGCGCCAGTATCGGCGATGGAAAAATGAATCTCAGAGCCTTCTGCCAGCGCCGTGACGGTCACGCTGCCGCCCGCTGACGTGTACTTGACGGCGTTATCGATCAGGTTGTAGGCGATCTGAATCAGCCGCTCCTCGTCACCTCGCACGCTCAATCCCGGCGCAATCTGGCGGCGCAGCGTGACGCCTTTTTCGCTCGCAGCAGGTGCGAACTGATCGCTCACAGCATCCAGCAGCAGGGACAGATCGACCGGGGATTTTGCCACATCCTGCGGCTGGAGTTCGCCGCGCGCCAGCCGCAGCAGCAGGGTCGTCAGGCTGGTCAGCCTGCCCACTTCTTCGCCGGCGCTCTCCAGCGCGGAACGGTAGGTGTCGGCGTCACGGGGCTGGCTGAGCGTCACATCGATGCGGGCTTGCATGTTTGCCAGCGGCGTACGCAGTTCGTGAGCGGCGTCGGCGGTGAACTGCTTCTGCCGGCGAAACGCCCCTTCGATGCGCTCCAGCATGGCGTTGAAAGTCTCCGCCAGCGTCCGCAGTTCAACATCCGCCGCGCGGACGTCCAGCCGGCGGGTGAGGTCCGTCTCGCTGGTTGCGCCTGCCGCGTGGGTGATCGCCCGGATCGGCTTCAGGGCGCGATCCGCCAGGAACGCCCCACTGGTCCAGGCAGCGAAGACCGCCACCAGCAGCGCGCCGAACAGTGTGGTGGCGATGGCTCCGCGCGCCGCCTGCAAGCCTCGGAGCGAAATGCCCGCCTGCAAAATCGTCGACGGGTCATACGAAAGGCGCAGATTGTGCATCAGCAGGTCGCCATTCGTGCCAGAATCGACGATCTCGAAGCGAGGCATGCCGTCAAAGTCCCACATGGGGATACCGAGGTCGTAGATCGTCGGACTTTGCGCCAAACCCCGTCGTCCCGGCAGATCGATCAACCGCAGGTAGATTGGCTCCTCCCCCAGATAGACACGTGGAGTCGTTCCCGCCGTGTCCAGCAGGATGGCAGCCTCTTCCATGTCGAGCGGGTGGAAGGGATCGTCCTCGTTGTAGAAGTCGGCAGCGAGCTGCTCGGCGATCAGCACCAGACTGTTCTCCAACTGACCACTCAGCCAGGTGGTGATCGCCAGGTAGATCAGGATGCTGATGACCGCCTGAGTCGCGCCGAACAGCAGCAGCGCCCACAGCGACAGGCGAGTCCGCAGGCTTCTAGTCATGGTCGGGTGTGACCAGCTGATAACCCGTCCCGCGCACGGTGCGCAGAATCTTTTCCTCGTGTCCGTCGTCGATCTTCCGGCGCAGGAAACGAATGTAGACGTCGATCACGTTGGAGTCCGGGGCGGCGTCGTAATTCCACAGATGCTCGGCGATGACGGCGCGGGTGAACACCTGATTGGGATGGCGCATGAGCAGTTCGAGCAGGGCGTATTCCCTGGTGCTGAGGTCGATTGTGACGCCGGCGCGCTGCGCCCGCCGGGTGAGCGTGTCCAGTGTGAGATCGCCGACCACCAGGACCGGCGACTTCTGCATCGTCTCGCGCCGAGTCAGCGCACGCACGCGCGCCAGCAGTTCGCGAAAGGCGAAGGGTTTGGTCAGGTAGTCGTCTGCGCCGCTGTCCAGCCCGCGCACGCGGTCGTCGATGGCATCGCGCGCCGTCAGCATGAGCACCGGCGTAGTGATGTGCCGCCGGCGCACCTCGGCACAGAGGGCGCAGCCGTCCATGCCGGGCAGCATCACGTCGAGGATCAGCAGGTCATAGGAGAAATTAAGCGCCCAATGTAAGCCGTCGATGCCGTTGTCGGCGGCATCGACCGCGTAGTGCGATTCTTCAAGCCCCTGACGCAGCGCGCCGAGCATCTTGGGTTCGTCTTCGACCAGCAGGACGCGCATCATCCACCTCCATGCCCTCCTGCCGATCATAGCCCCGGCAAGATGAAATGGCGATGAAAAACCGGTCTCACGCCGGCAGCGGCTGCGCTTCTCCCCGCTTCATGGCGATCAGATCGGCGTACAGGTCGATCACCTCGTCCATCATGGCATCCCAGGACTGCGTTTCGGCGAAGGCGCGGGCAGCCCGCCCCATCGCGGCGATACGCTCCCGGCTCGCCGCCGCCGCCCGCACCCCGGCGATCAGCCCCTCGATGTCGCCCACGTCGAAGGTGTAGCCCGTCTCGCCAATGCGCACCACATCCGGGATGCCGCCGACGCGCGATGCCACCACCGGCAGTCCCGCCGCCATCGCCTCCACCACCACCAGCCCAAAGGTCTCCATCGCCGAGGGGAAGACGAACACGTCGGCGCTGGCATACGCCTGGGAGAGCGGTTCGCCGGTCATGTAGCCCATGAAGGTGGTCGGCGTGCCGGCAAAACGGGATTCCATCTCGGCACGGGCGGGTCCGTCGCCGATGATCGCCAGCCGCGTCCCCGGCACGGCGTCCAGCACCGGGCGCAGGTGGTCGATCTGCTTCTCGCCGGAGATGCGCCCGACGTAGAGAAGCAGCGTGTCGTCGGGGTGACCGCCGGTCATGCGGTGGCGCATTTCGGCGGAGCGGTGGCGGGGGTTGAATCGCTCGGCATCGACGCCGCGCCCCCACAAGCCGACGTTGCGCACGCCGATGCGTTGCATGTAGTGCTGGATCATACGCGACGGCGCAAGCGAGGCATCCGCCGCGTTGAAGACCACCCGCGTCGCCAGATCGGTCAGCGGCTCCATGAAGCCGAGCCGATAGTGGTGCACCAACCGCGCCAGATCGAGATGAAACGACGCCAGCACCGGAATGCCCAGCCGCCGTGCCATCATCATGCCGGGGATGCCGATCAGCACCGGGTGGATGTAGTGGGCGACATCCGGCTGGAAGGCTTTGAGGCGCTGGTAGGTGCTGAGGTTGGGGGGACCGACGCGCAGTTCCGGGTAGAGGGGCAGCGGCACGCCGGGCACGCCGATGACCGGGATGCTGCGGTAGTTCTGCACGCCCATCTTGGGCGCGATGACGACCGTCTCTACCCTGCGCTTTTCGAGATGATCGAGCAGCAGGCAGACGACGGTGACGATCCCGTCGATCTTGGGCAGGAAGGTCTCGGTGAAGAGCGCGACTCGCATGGTCTGGTTTCCGGGATAGCGGTAAAATACACGGATAGCCGACAATAAGAACACCAGACTCACGGAAGGGTTATGACTACCACCCCCAGCGATGTCACCGTCCTGCTGGACGACCGCCTGCGATTGATCGCCGCCGTGCTGGCGCTCACGAACTATCCTGACCAGGAGAAGGCGAAGCACGGCAGCCACCTGCACGCGCGCAGCACCCGCAAGCACCTCGCCATGCTCAGCGAGCACGCGGCGGTGCGCGACCTGCAAACCCTGCTCGACCGGGGCGCGCCGCTGGAGGCGGTCTTCACGCTGGCGCTGATGCTCGACCTGGAGACGGGGAGCGTCGAGCGCGCGCCGAGCTGGATGCCGCCCGGATGGGGGGCGGCGCTGCGCGATTTCTACGAGAACACGCCGCTGCGCGCCTTCTGGCAGAAGGAAGAAGAGTTCTGGATGCGCGCCGTCGACGAGGCGGCGAAGGCGCTGGGCGATAAGCAGTTCAAGCCGTTCCTGGAGATGTTCGTCGGCGCGTTTCCCGAACGGCTGATCTTCGCGCCCAACATCCTCTTCCCCACCGACCGCGAGCTGGGGCTGCGGCGGGGCGGGGAGATCGTCTGTCTGGTCCCGCCGCGCATCGCCTGGGGCGAAAGCCCGCCCTGGCCCTTCGACGAAGACCCGGCGCACGTCTATCGCGCGGTGATCGCCACCGCCGGGCAGATGCTCATGATGGACTTTCTGCGCGCCAACGCCGGCAGCATCTCGCTGGAAGGGCAGAAGCCGCTGCCGCTGAACGACGCCTTCATGCAGAACAACCCGACCTGGGCGGAGCAGTTCACCTATCTGTTCGTGACCAGCGCGGTGGCGATCTTCTTAGAGGATCACGTCAACCGGCAGGAGGCGGACGCCTACGTGCTGATGGAACGGCGCGTCACCGGGCTGGACGTGCTGCCGCCGGCGATTCAGGTCTACCGCCGCTACATGCGCGAGGTGCGCGACGGCAACTACAGCAACATCCTGGACTTCATCCCGCACTTTTCGCGCCAGCTGCGCATCGCCCACCGGGTGGGGAAGATGTAGGCAGAGTTAGGAAGAGGATGTGATATACATAACATGCCACGCGCCTACGACGCGCAGTATCCGGCGTTGGCTGAGAGTTTCAGTTCGCCAGGGGCTAAAGCGCCCCGGCTAAACGCAGAGACTATCCCACTGAAGGGGATAAAAGAGCGCCTTTAGTGCGCGGGTCTTCGCCTAGCCGATGGGCTTTAGCCCTCGGCGGCGCTTAAGCGCCCCGGCTAAGCGCAGAGACTATCCCGCTGAAGGGGATAAAAGAGCGCCTTTAGTGCGCGGGTCTTC
>JAEURA010000260.1 GCA_016789005.1 Anaerolineae bacterium | reverse complement strand
CGCGCTGTTCAGCAGCACGGCAACGGCATCACTGAGGCTGAAATGAACATCCGCCGGCTGGATTCCCCCTACTGCCGCGTCACTGTGCGCGACGCGCTGGGCGGGCGCGCCTGGACGAACCCTATCTGGCTGTGACCAGATGACGACAAGACAGCCTCGCGGGGAGCAGCCTACTCGCGAGGTTCTTCCTCGATGTGGAAGTGCGGCAGCACTTTCTGCGCCATCAGTTCCAGCCCTGGGATGTCATCCAGGTCCAACCATTGCAGCATGAACCGTTCAACCCCAGCATCGACATAGGCGCCGATCTGGTCGACGATCATCGACGGCGTACCGGCGATGATGCGTCCACTGCCGAGCAGTTCGTCGCCACGCTGATCGCTCTCCAGCTGAATCCGCCGCCAGTCCGCATCATCTCGCGCCAGGATAACGCGTGTCATCAGCGAACGCCGCACCT
Source organism: Anaerolineae bacterium (assembly GCA_016789005.1). Lineage (GTDB taxonomy): Bacteria > Chloroflexota > Anaerolineae > Aggregatilineales > Phototrophicaceae > Flexifilum. The sequence continues at coordinate 8,255 of JAEURA010000260.1, read as the reverse complement.
CGCCGGGCGCGCGACCAAAGTCGCGAAGGAGCTGGTTGAGCGTCTGGTTGCGCTCACGATAAGTTACCGGGGAGATGTAGACGCCGTTCCACTCATCGGCGAATTCCGCCGCCAGCGGCAGAGTGAGTCGAACGCCATTGCCGCCGATGAGGATAGGAGGTCCGCCGGCGCGCTGCGGGCGAGGCAGAAGCAGCGCATCATCCAGCGAGAAGTGCGTACCCTGATAAGAGACCGGCTTTTCGCTCAGAAGCAGCTGCACCGTGACTTCCAGGGCGTCGCGCAGCATAGCGAAACGGGTGGCGACATCGTAAAACGGCACGCCGAACGCCCGGTGTTCACGTTCCTGCCAGCCCGCGCCCAGCCCCAGGACCAGACGACCATCGCTCAGATCATCGACTGCCGAAGCCATGCGGGCGACCATCGCCGGCTGCCGAAAGGTCACCGGCGAGACCAGAGGACCGAACTCAATTCGATTGGTGTAGGTTGCGGCATAAGTCAGCGAAACCCAGGCTTCAAGCGAAGCTTGATCCGGCGGCTGCGGGTCGGTGTAATGGTCAGAGCGAAACACGCACTGGTAGCCCAACTGCTCGGCGCTGGTCAGGATGCGCCGCCAGGTCTCCCAGTTCAAGCCGGATTGCCCTTCGATCATCAAGCCGAGAGATACCATCACCGCAGCCTCCCCCTGACCCTGCCACCGCATCGGTTGCAGGGCAACCATCCCTATCTTTCTATTATACTACGGCTGAAGACTCAGGGTTTGCGCGCGATGATCAGGGTGGTGAAATTGAACGCCCAGGGAAGCGTCACTTTCAGCACTTTACCCGCCATCTCAGCAAAAGCGCTGGTGCGGTAATAACCGGACGCGCGGAAGACTCCGCCCAGACCCCACAGCGTGAACGCATGGCTGGTGGGGATAGCCCGGCTGATCTCGAAACCGACCGAGCGCACGGCATCTACCAGGGCATCGCGGGTATAGGTGCTCTCAAAAAAAGTCTCGTCGGTGAGCGCTGACGCTCCCTGTCGTTCTCGCCGCCAGCGCACGAATTCGTGAACAACGTTCGGGTAGGGGATGGTCAGCACCAGGATGCCCCCGCGCCGCAGCACGCGGAACGATTCAGCGAGCGGCTTCGTCATGCCGGTCTCGAAATGCTCGAAGACGCCAAACGACAGATACGCTCCAATGCTGTTTTCGGCAAAAGGCAGCGCATGCACATCCCCGGCTGCCAGCCGCAGCGATGGATCATAGGCACGGGAGATATGCAGAGCATTTTCCGCATAATCCAGCCCGATCACCTGATAGCCCTGCGCTTTGAGGGGGATGATCGCAGCGCTCAAACCGCTGCCTGCTTCCAGAATGATGCCGTCTTTGGGCAGATACGGCAGGTAGTACCCGACCGTCTCGCGCGCCCGCGCGTACTCCTGGGTCGCCAGTTCAACTTCTACCGAGGCGCTGTCCCAGATATCCTGCCACGCCTGACGGGTGCTGTCGTAACGTTCGCCTTTTTGCATCAACGTCCTCACTCCAGGGGATGCACCTGCCGGTCAAGCTGGCGAATCACACGCGCCGGAACGCCCGCCACGACCGTGTACGGCGGCACATCTTCGCGCACCAGCGCGCCCGCCCCCACGACCGCGCATCGCCCAACCCGCACGCCCATGAGCAGCGTCGCCCCCGCGCCGATGTAAGCGCCGGTCTCAACGGTGACACTCTGGCTGCGCGTCGGGAAGGCGCTTTCCCGCAGCGGCGAATAGCCGACATCTTCATGCGTCAGGATCGTGCTGTGCAGCGAGAGCGTACAGCGATCTTCCAGGAGGATCGGCGCACTGAGATCGAGCGTGACGCCAGGACCGATATGACACCACGCGCCGATCCTCAGCTTGCCGCGCAGGTCATACGTCCCGTGAAGGTGCAGACGACCATGAAAGTCTATGCCCTCACCTACCGGGACGCCCAGCGCCTTCAGAATGCCCAGCGCCAGCCAGGGTGGGCAGTGAAAAACGGCATGCTCGAACGCGCTCGTCCCCCAGATCGCCATACGCAGGCGCAGCCACAGGACGTACAGAGGCGTCCACAGCTGGCGCAGCGTCACCCGCACGCCGCCGGCGATCAACCGGCTCACCCGATTGACTTCCGCTCGCCGCGCAGCCGCTGCGCAGCGTCCATCAGGACTCGCGTCGGTGCGATCAACCCCCGCAGAGCCAGCGCCGCCAGCCCCCCGTACCACTTGCGTGTGAAGAGGATCAGGTCGTCAAAATACACCTGCGACGCAAGGCGCTGCACCAGCCGTGTGCTGGCATGCTCTTCGTGCAGGATCACCGCTTCGGCGACGAAGTGCACCGCGTAACCGGCGTTAAGGATCCGCCTGCAGATGTCGTCTTCGGTGAAGTAGAGCCGCAGCGTCTCGTCGAACAGCTTCAGCCGGGCGAGCAAAGGTGTGGGCGACATCATGCAGGAATCCGGGATCACCTCGACCGCCCGCGTACTGGCGCGATCCCAGCCCTCATACCACATCTGCGTCCGCCGCTGTGCCCTCCAGAACGGCAGCGCCGCGCCGAGGAAAGTGTAGCCCAGCAGCAGATCGACGAACTGCGGGACCTGCGAACAGGTGCGCTGCAAGCTGTGATCCAGACCACGCATCTGGCAGGTGACCGCGCCTACCTCAGGATGCGCGCGCAGATACGCCAGCAGGGTTTGAAGCGTCCCCGGCTGGATCACCGTATCGGGATTCAGAATCAGCGTGTACTCGCCCTGCGCCTGGGTAAATCCCAGATTGTTGCCGCCGGTGAACCAGGTATTCCTGCCCGGCTCGATCAGCGTCACTTCGGGGAATGCGTCGCGGATCATCGCCGCGCTGTCGTCGCGAGAGGCGTTGTCCACAACGATAGTCTGAATGCGCAGACCTTCGCCTTCACGCCGAATCGATTCCAGGGTGCGGCGCAGCGGTTCGCGCGTGTTGTAGCTGACGATGATGATGGACAGGTCGGTCATCGGGGATGTCACGCCGGAAAAGCGCGGATCACCTGGATGATGTAGTCTACGTCCTGATCGCTGAGTCCGGGGTACAGCGGCAGGGTCAGCAGGCGCAGCCATTCGCGCTCGACCACCGGCAGGGGTTCGCGCACATACTCGCGGTACATGGCGTGCAGATGGTTGGGGATATAATGCATCCCGGTGGCGACTCGATGCTGACGCAGCCAGCTCGAAAGGTCATCGCGGAAGGCGCAGCGGACCACATAATTGTGGCGCGACGAGAACACACCCGGACGTTCGACCGGCAGCTGCAGCCACTCCAGATCGCGCAGCCCCTCGTCATAGCGGGCGGAGATGGCGCGGCGGCGGGCGTTGGTGTCGTTCAGGCGGCTCAGCTGCACCAGCGCAATCGCCGACATGATGTCATTGCTGTGATACTTATACCCCAGTTCTTCGACATCGTACTGCCAGGCGTACTGGGCAGCGTCACCGGCGGCGCGCACCCAGGTGTCGCGGTTGATGCCCACCCAGCGCACACGGCGCAGTCGGGCGTCCCACTCCTCGTTTTGCAGGGTGATCATGCCGCCATCGCCGGTCGCCAGATTCTTGACCGGGTGGAAGCTGAAACAGGTCATCGGCGAAAGCGCGCCGATCGGCTGGTCGTGATAGCGCGCCCCGGCGGCATGCGCGGCGTCCTCAATGACGATCAGGTTATGCCGCCGCGCCAGTTCGTGGATGCGATCCAGATCGCAGGGATGCCCGCCATAGTGAACGACCAGCAGCGCCCTGGTATTGGGCGTGATTTTGCGTTCGATGTCGTTCGGGTCGATGTTGAGCGTGTCTGCTTCGACATCGGCGAAGACCGGCGTCGCGCGGTTATAGAGGATGGCATGATTGGTCGAGACGAAGGTCAGCGGCGTGGTGATGACCTCCCCGCCCTCCACGCCAGCCACGAGCAGCGCCAGATGCAGCGCCGCCGTCGCGCTGTTGACCGACACGGCGTGCGGCGCAGCGACGTATTCGGCGAAGCGCTTCTCGAACTCCGCCGTTTTGGGTCCCAAGCCCCACCATCCTGAACGAATAACCTCGGCAACCGCCGCGATCTCTTCTTCGCCGTGAAAGGGCGTGAAGACCGGGATCGAATGGTCGATGAGGGGAAGGGTTTGTTTCGTCGAGATCATCACTACAGCCTATATGCGTCCAACAGCGTGAGCCTCATTGTACAGCGCCGATCCCCCCTTTTCCATACGGATGGAGTGGTACGGCACAGCGAAGGCGATGCCCCGAAGACGGTCTTCTCAGGCGAAGAGTTGGGCGAACAGCGCTTCCAACCGTTCGACCCGCTGATCATAGGTGTGATGCGCATAAACGTGTGACTGCGCCCGCGCCGCCGCCGCCTCACGCTCCTCGTCATGCGCCAGAAAGTGGCGGACCTTCTCGCGCAGGTCGTCGGTGTCACGATACGTCAGCACCATCGGCGCGCCGTCCTGCTCTGGAAACCAGCCGCGCACGCCGGGCAGATCGTCGGTCAGTTGAAACACGCCCGCCCCGGCGACTTCGAACAACCGCATGTTGCCGCCGTAAAACACGAAATCGCCGTGTGTGTTGACGCAGATCTTCGCCGCCGAAAGGATGCGCTCCGTGTCCTCGCCGAGCGCCCTGCCCCGCACGTGCCCCTGCAAGCTCGCCGGCACGTCGTGCACGCTCCAGATGCCCAGGTCGAAATCGCGCAGCGCCTCCAGCGCCCGCACCCGGCGGCTGTACAGGTGATTCGGCGTCAGCGTGCCGACGAAGGCGATGTCACAGGCGAAACGCCGTCGGTCTTCCGGGTCCAGCGCGTACGGCTTGTGAAACGTCGGATCACAGGCGGAGATCGGCAGGCATTCCATGCGCGCCGCGCCCATTTCCAACCACTGCACACCGTGATAATAGTCGTTGGCGATGACGAGATCGTACAAACGCGCCGCTGCGCGGTCGATGGGGTGCGTGAAGACGATGGGCGACGTGCCGCAGGCGTAGAGCAGCTTGCAGCCCGTCTCACGCCGGACCGCTGCCAGCGTCTCCGGCAGGATGGTGGTGTTATCGCCCACCATCCACAGAATATCCGGGTGAAAGGCGCGCGCGCGTTCCAGCAGGGCGCGGTTGCGCGCCAGCATGACGGGATTCAGCTGCGGTGGGACACGGTTGAGCGCGGCGGTCAGCAGTTTTCCCGGCGTCAGCCGTTCGGAAAAGCGCGCTGTCTGCGTCCCCGGCGTATTGCGGTAGAAGACTGACATCTCATGACCGCGCCGGCGCAGCGCCCGCTCGTAGAAGTGCTGCGCCGTCGTCGGCGGGAAGAGAGGTTGTGCTTCTCCCGGCGGTGCAGCATCGACGGCGGCGCGCAGCGCTTCGGGATGATGCAGCGAGGCGACAAACAGGATGCGCATGGTTCAGGCTCTCTCAGGCGCGCGTAGTGTCAGGGCGCGCGTTATAATCGACGCCATATCGCTAAACGACTTATGGACGTGACCATGACCGATCTTGTGAACATTGCCGTCATCGGCAGCGGCTATTGGGGACCGAACCTGATCCGCAACATCGCCGGGCTGCCCAACGCCGCGCTGCACACCGTTTGTGATCTTAACCCCAAGGCGCTGACACAGAACGCCCAGCGCTACCCAGGAACCAGGACGACGCCGGACTACGCCGCCGTCCTCGCCGATCCTGATGTCCATGCCGTCGTCCTGGCGACGCCGGCGCACCTGCACGCCGAAATGGCGCGCGCCGCCATCGAATCCGGCAAGCACGTCATGGTCGAAAAACCGCTCAGCCTGCGCGCCGATGATGCCCAAGCGCTGGTCGCACTGGCGGCGGCGAAAAATGTCCGCCTGATGGTCGGGCACGTCTTCATCTATAACCCCGCCGTCGTCATGCTGCGCAAGCTGGTGCAGCAGGATGATCTGGGGAAAATGCTGTACGTCTATTCGGCGCGGCTGAACCTGGGTATCGTGCGCGATGACCTCAACGCCATGTGGAATCTCGCCCCGCATGATTTCAGCATCATCAACTACGTGCTGGATTCCGCTCCGGTGCGTGTATCGGCGCGCGGCTTCCGACTGCTCGGTCGCAAGCTGGAAGACGTCGCCTTCGTCACGCTGGAATACCCCGGCGGCGTGGTCGCCCACGTCCACGTCAGCTGGCTCGACCCCGGCAAGGTGCGCAGGATGACCTTCGTCGGCGACCAGAAGATGGTCGTCTACGACGATGTCAGCCAGGACGAGCGCATCCGCATCTACGATCGCGGCGTCATGCCCGACAAACTGCCAGACGCCTACGGCGAATTCCGCATGATCACGCGCGGCGGTGACGTGCAGATTCCCCGCCTGGACACGACCGAACCCCTGCGCGCCGAATGCGCCCACTTCGTCGAGTCGATCCGTAACGGCAGCATGCCGCTCACCAGCGGGCAAGATGGCTATCGCGTCGTACAGATGCTCGAAGCTGCGCAGCAGTCGATGAATGCCGACGGCGCGCCGGTTGATCTGGCGTAGCGGGAGGCTCATTCGTCCGCCGCAGCCGCTCCGCGCAGCATCCCCTTATAGACGCCGGGCGTGGACTCCGGGATGAGCGTCGCGCCTGCCGCGCCGGCATAGAACTCGACCGGACCCACGCCGCCGATGACAGCGTAGCCATAACCCTGCGCCAGCATGTCGTGCAGACAGGCGAGCAGCAGTGCCTTGCCTACTCCCTTGCCCCGGCAGGAGTCATCGACGCCGGTGGGACCGAAGAAACCGCGCCGCGTCGCATCGTAACATCCAAAGCCGATACAGCGCCCGTCCTGGACGGCGACGAAGCAGGAGATCGGCTGCCGGGCATAGGCGACTTCGGTCTCGCTCACCCAGAACGGGCTGAAGTGCTGCCGGATGAAGTCGAGGACGACGTGCTTTTCGGGAGCCATCGCCCGGCGGACTTCGATTCCCTGTTCCGCCAGCCGCGCCAGCAGCGTGTGCTGTTCCGGCAGTGCGTACAGCTTCACCAGCATATCCGTCATGATCCTTTATCCCTTTCGCAGATCGCGCAGCAGCATGTTCGCGGCTGACGCTCCAGACAGCATGACCATCGGCACACCGCCGCCAGGATGCGCCGTTCCCCCCGCATAATACAGTCCGCCAATGCGGCTGTCGCGGTTGTGCGGACGACGCAGCGCGGAAAAGCGGTCGTTCGAACCGGCTCCGTAAAGTGCGCCGCGCCGCGCTCCGGTCAGACGCTCCAGGTCCAGGGGCGTGATCCGGCGCTCAGATCGGATGCGCCCGCGCAGGTCGAAACCGAACGCTGCCAACCGTTCGAGGACCAGATCGCGGTAAGCATCTTCCTCCCGCTCCCAGTCGAAGGCATCGCCGAGCGGCGGCGCGTTGACCAGCACAAACCAGTTTTCACAGCCCGGCGGTGCGTGATCCGGGTCCGTCTTCGCGGTGATGGCGGCATAGATCGTCGGATCCTCGGGCGGCAAACCCTGCCGAAAAATGGCGTCGAATTCGCGGCGATAATCGCGGCTGAACAGGATGTTGTGATGCGCGAGTCGGGATTCTGTACCTTCGATGCCGAGCAGCAGGATGAACCCGGAACAGGATGGCTCGGCAGCTTGCAGAACGCGCAGTCGCTTCTGGCGCGCCGGCGATTCCGGCAGCAGCCGCTCGTAGACCATCGCCACATCGACGTTGGCGATCACGGCGCTCGCCGCCAGGCGCGCCCCGTCCGCCAGTTCGACGCCGGCAGCGCGACTCCCTTCGATCACGATGGATCGCACCGGGCAGTTCAGGCGAATCTCCACGCCGAGTTCCGACGCCAGGCGTTCCAGCGCGCGGGCGATGGCGTAGATGCCGCCGCGCGGATACCACACCCCGCCGGTGAGTTCGACATGGGCGATGACGTTGAGCGTCGCCGGCGCGAGATACGGGCTTGCGCCGACGTAGGTGGCGAAGCGTCCAAGGAACTGGCGCAGTTTAGGCGAACGCACAAAGCTCTGAATAGCGCCGTCCATCGTGCGCAGCGGATCAACTGCCAGCATGTCGGCGGGGGGCGTGCGCAGCAGCCTGCCAGCGGTTGGCGGTTCGCCGTAAATGAATTTCTCGCCGGTGACGCGGTGGATGCGGGCGGCGTAGGCGAGGTAGCCGAGATAGCCTTCGACATCGCGCGCGTCCAGCGCGCCGATCTGCCGAATCATCTCGGAGAGATCACGGGCGGCGTCGAAGACGGTTCCATCGCCGTAGAAATAGCGCGTCAGCGGATCGACAGGCAGCAGCGT
>JAEURA010000285.1 GCA_016789005.1 Anaerolineae bacterium | reverse complement strand
GGCGCGCTGGCAGGCGCTCGCCGAACCGACGCCGCTCAAGCGCCCCGGCGCGCCGGACGATGTCGCCCGCGCCGTTGCCTACCTTGCCCGCGAGGATTTTCTGACCGGCGCGGTGCTGCACGTTGACGGCGGCGAGAGCGTGACCTGAGCGAAGTCCCGAACGAAATCCGCAGACGGACGACCCGGCGGGTCACCCCTACCGTCAACGTGCCGTAGGGTCGAGCCGGCGGCTCGACCGTTGAAGAGATACAAGACCTTACTTTAGAAACAGGACTGAGGACACCAGATCGCCTATGGATCGCATCAACATCACCGGGCTGCGGCTGCGCTGCATCATCGGTTTCAACCCCGACGAACGCCGGGAAAAGCAGGATGTGGTCATCGACATGACTTTCTTCACCGACCTGCGCAAGGGCGGAGTCACCGACGACCCGAACGACATCCTCAACTACAAGACGGTCAACAAAGCCGTGATCAAACACGTCGAGGCGTCCAGCTTCAACACGCTGGAGGCGCTGGCGACCAGCATCGCCCGCGTCGCCTGCGTGGACTGCGCCGTGCCGCACATCCTCGTCACGGTCCACAAGCCGGGCGCGCTGCGCTTCACCGACGACGTGAGCGTGACCCTGGAACGCACGCCAGCGGATTTCGCCTGATGGCAGATCGATTTCAAAACCAAGAAACCAGGGAACTGAATCATGAACTGTCTAATCTGCAAGGTGGGCGAGACCCAGCCGGGGACAGTCACTGTGACGCTGGAGCGCGGTGCAACGACCCTTGTTCTTAAGAGCGTGCCGGCTCAGGTGTGCAACAACTGCGGCGAAGCATACCTAGATGAATCTACGACGACGCAAATTATGGACACAGCCGCTGCGGCTCTGGATGCTGGCGTGCAAGTTGAGATTCGCACGTTTCAGGCGGCGTAAGTGTTCGCCTCAGGAAATGACAATGAATCATCTCCCGGCGCGACCGTTGAAGTGCTATGAAACCCGACTTTGGCGGATGCGGCGGGAAATTGCTCGTTCTAACGTTTTTGGTGGTTGCCCCTCAAACCTCACCCCCTGCCCCTCTCCGCGCGGAGAGGGGCGGTTGAGCGCAGCGAAACGGGGTGAGGTTACGGAACTCTAGCACCCGCATTACACATCTGCAACATGTCGCGCCCTAAACTCGTAAAGATGCAAAACGAGTTTGGAGGGCGGAATCTCATGAATCGACGCCAATTCCTGGCGGGATTCGGCGTGGGGGCGGTGGCGCTCAGCGCCGGCGCGGTGACCAGGGCGCTGGCTGCTCTGCCCGTCGGAGTCCTTGCGCCGGCGGCGGAGCCGGTTGACGCGGCGGCGCACGCCATCAACCGGCTGACCTACGGCGTCACCCCGGACCTGTACATGCAGATGCAGCGGACCAGCCCTGAAGCCTTCATCGCCCAGCAGTTGGATCCGTTCGCCATCGACGACTCAGAGGCGGAAGCCCGCCTCAACCCCTGGAAGGACATCCTCAGCCAGACAGGCGGTGCGCTCTTCGCCGAATATGAAGACATGCGCGGGCAGGTGGGCGCGGCGCTGATCGGCGGAGTTGCCGCTCGCGCCCTCTACAGTCAGCGTCAGCTTTACGAGCGCATGGTCTATTTCTTCTCGAACCACTTTCACATCTTCATCGAAAAAGGACCCACCCTCTTCCTGAAGGTCGATGACGACCGCGAGACCATCCGCCCCAACGCCATGACCACCTTCCGGCAGATCCTCGGCGCGTCGGCGAAAAGCCCGGCTATGCTGGTCTACCTGGACAACGCCCAGAATAACCGCCGCGCCCCCAACGAGAATTACGCCCGCGAGCTGCTGGAACTGCACACCCTGGGCGTGAACGGCGGCTACAGCGAGGAGGACGTGAAGGAAGTCGCCCGCGCCTTCACCGGCTGGTCGGTGCGCGGTCCGCGCGAGGGCGGCGACACCTTCGCCTATTTCTTCCGGCGCACCTTCCATGACGACGACGCCAAGACCATCCTGGGCGTGACGCTGCCGGCGGGCGGCGGCGAAAGCGATGGCGACCGGGTGCTGGACCTGCTGGCGGCGCATCCTTCGACGGCGCGTTTCGTCGGCGAAAAGCTGGCGCGACGCTTCGTCAGCGACGACCCGCCGGCAGCGCTGGTCAGCCGGCTGGCAGATGCCTTCCTCGCCTCTGGCGGCGACGTGACGACGCTGCTGCGGACGCTCTTCGCCGCCCCGGAATTCTGGAGCGCGCCGCCTAAGCTCAAGCAGCCGCTCGAAGCGGTGATCAGCATGCTGCGCGCCCTGGCGTTCGACCTGGACAACCCCCGCCAGTTCGTGCGCGGGCTGCACGGGCTGCTGGCAGCGATGGGGCAGGTCCCCTTCGCCTGGCCCGCCCCCAACGGCTACCCCGACGTGGCAGGGCACTGGCGCGACGGCTTGATCAACCGCTGGAACACGGCGCTGCTCGCCTCGGTCGGCGGCATGCCGGGCGGTCAGGCTGCGCCAACCCGGCTGCTGCTCCTGTTGGAAGAGAACGCCGTCCCGCTGGAGACCGACGCCGTCCTCGACTTCCTCGGTCGCTACCTGCTCGGTCGCCCGCTCACCTCCGACGAACACGCCATCGTCATGGACTTCGCGCGGAACGCCGGAACGCCGACCGAGACGCAGATCGTCCTCGGTCTGGCGCTGCTCCTGGCGTCGCCCGCTTTTCAGTATCGATAGGAAAAGGGATGAGGCAAGAGAGGCGGCAGGAGGGGCGAGGGATGAGGCAGGGAGCAAACGAGACTGCTCCTTCCCTGTTCTTTTCTCATTCCTCATTCCTCATCCTCACTCCTCACTCCTCATCCCTCATTCCTCCTAGAAAGGACTGCCCCATGAGCAAGACCCTTTCCCGACGACAGATGCTCCGCAGCGCGGCGGCGATGGCTGGCGCTGCTGCCGCGCAGCGTGCCCTGCCCGCCTGGATGCCGCGCTACGCTTTCGCGCCGCACCAGCAGGGGACGCGCGGCGACGTGCTGGTGTCGATCTTTCTGCGCGGCGGCGCGGACAGCCTGAACATGATCGTGCCGCACGGCGAAGACGCCTATTACACCGCCCGCCCGCGCCTCGCCATCCCCCGCCCGGACGCCGCCGGTTCTGACCCCAAGGCGGTCGATATTGACGGCTTCTTCGGGCTGCACCCGGCGCTGGAGCCGCTGCTGCCGATCATGCGGGGCGGTGAGCTGGCGGCGGTGCACGCGGCGGGGTCGCCGCACGACACGCGGTCGCACTTCGAGGCGATGGACTATATGGAGCGCGGCACGCCCGGCGAGTACGGCGTCAGCACCGGCTGGATCGGGCGGCATCTGGCGGCGGCGAACAGCGGCGGTTCTCCGCTGCGCGCCGTCGGCTTCGGCACGGCGGCGCAGGCGGCGCTGCGCGGGCCGGTCTCGCCGGTGGCGCTGCAATCCATCGTCGATTATCACCTGGGCGGCGACGCGGCGCTGGCGGCGCGCATGTTGGACTCGCTCAACCGGCTGTACGCGCTCGATACCGGCTCGCTGCTGGAATCGGCGCAGGCGACGCGCAGTGCCATCGACCTGCTGGCGCAGGTGAACTATGCGCAGTACCAGCCGCAGAACGGCGCGCAGTACCCCGAAAGCGAATTCGCCCTGGCACTGCGCCAGACTGCCGCCCTGATTCGCGCCGAGGTCGGGCTGGAAGCCGCCTGCATCGACCTGGGCGGCTGGGATACGCACGTCAACCAGGGCGGCGCGCAGGGGCAGCAGGCGCGGCTGATGGCGCAGCTGGCGGAAGGCTTGGCGGCGTTCCATGCCGATATGGGCGCGCAGATGCGCGGCGTTTCGGTGGTGGTCATGTCGGAATTTGGGCGGCGGGTGCAGGAGAACAGCGGCGGCGGCACGGATCACGGGCACGGCGGGGCGCTGCTGCTGATGAGCGGCGGGCTGGCGCGCGGCGGGGTGGTCGCCACCTGGCCCGGCTTGACGGCGGAGGCGCTGGATCGCGGGGAGGACCTGGCGATCACCACCGACTACCGCGACGTGCTGGCGGAGCTGATCGCGCTGCGCCTGCGCAACCCGGCGCTCGCCGACATCTTCCCGAATCACACGGTCAACCCGGTCGGCATGTTCCGCGCCTGATCTCTCTAACGCTCTCCAGACAGCCAGCGGCTGTCTGGAGAACAGAAAAACCGAAACGCTATCTGATCTTGACGCTCAGCGGGGTCAGGGTCGGGGTGATCGCCGCACCGTCGAGCGTCAGGACGTTCTCCCGATAGGGCGCGCTCGATGCCTGCACCAGCGTCACCCCGCTCCCCGTCGAGGCGAGCGCTCGGAAGCGGATCGTCACCAGCGTGAACTGCCCCTGCGCCGCCGCGTTCAGCGTCCCCGCGGCGAAGTCGATGGTCCCGGCGCTGTTGTCATAGACGTTCTTCAGCACCGTCGGGAGCGTCGTGCCCGGCGTCAGTCCCGCCAGCGCCTCATCCACCTGGAGTTTGGTCGGGTCGAAGGTCAGATGCACCTCCGCCCCATCCAGCAGGCTGATCACGCTGCCCTGCCCGACCGTCGAATTGCCTGCCGCCAGCGTGACGCTGAACGCTGCGCCGACGCGCGTCGAGACGCTGCCGTTGTTGGTGAGGAAGCGCAGCCGCGCCGATGCCAGTTCGGGCGGGATGGTCTCCAGCACGCGCAGTTCGGGAGCGCCGCTCCCTCCGGCGGGCGGAGGCACGCCGACCAGCCCGAAGCTGTACGCCAGCAGCGAGAAATCGCTGATGCCGACGCTGCTGTCGCCGGTGAAATCGGCGTCGGCGTTGTAGCCCGGCTGTCCGTCGGACGTGCCGAACGCCGCCCCCAGTATGGAGAAATCGACCATGTTGATCTGGTTGCTGTCGTCGGCGTCGCCCATCGCCAGCGTGCCGAAGTCGAGGCTGACCGATGGCGCGTCGAGGGTGACGGAGGGCATAACGGCGAGGCTTTGGGCGTGCTTGAGCCAGACGCCGTAAGTGCCCTGGGGCAGGTCTTGCAGGGTGAAGTAGCCGTTCACGTCGGTGGTCGGGCTGTGTTCGCTGACCAGCGCGCCGCCGCTGTCCGCCAGCTTGACGCTGAGGGGGACGGCATAGGCGGCTGTGCCCCGCGTGCGGCTCGGCAGGGTGATCGCGCCGGTGAGATTGCCGGGGGGGAAAAGGGTTTCAATGAGAGCGGAGCCGTCTGACGTTACACCGCCTACTGCAAAACGATTTTCGGTAGGATGCCAATCCACACTGGATAGCGATCCTATAACAGTTGAAACCTGATCGAGTAGTTGTGTGCTCGTCTCAATGACGTAGACGCCGCCGGCACTGCTTACGGCGGCAAGCAAACTACCACTGGTGTTCCAGCTTACATCCGTTGCATAGTTTTCTACAGGATTGGTCGTCAATTCAAAGTACTGGGACATTGCACCTGTATCCACCCACGAGATGATAATGCCTCCTTCAAACACAGCCTGAGCAACCAATGCATTCGTGGGACTCACATCTACGGCAATAATCTGCCCGTATTCTGCTCCTGGCAGCGCATTTGCGGTCGTCCTGAATCGCAGTTCACCGTCTCCCGCTCGAAATGCCGCAACGCCGTAGAGCAACTCAACATCGTCTGGAGACCAGAAGATGCTTGATGGCGCGTTGCCAACAACCCGTTGTAGTGTCGTTTGACCGGAGAGCGGTGTACGTATTACCAAAATGCCGCTTCGTAAGGATGCAGCAAGTTGTGCGTTGTTATTGGACCATACAAGTGCTGCAACACTTTCGGGGAACGTGCCCCATTCTGTCCTAGCGACGCCGTCTGCTGAACCGGCAATGAAGCTGTCGAGAAGCTGATAATCCTGCACCCTCCAAACATAGATCCACTCCCCGATGCCGGCTGCGAGTCTGTCTCCCGTCCTATCCCATTCTACCTGTGCATACACACGGGGGGAGAACGGCGCTGCCGGAGAATAGTTGAAGAGTACTTGTCCACTGCTCACGTCTATCACGGTTACGGAACCATTTGCTTGAACCGAAGCCAACCGGTTTCCATCTGGATGCCAGTCTATATCCAGAACTGCCTGAGGCTGAACGGGTACAGGCTCTGCGATCTGTAGAACAGGAGAGGCTGCCTTCATAGTTCCGACAGCCAAGCTCAGTGCGGCGAACAGAAACAGCGTAGCCACTATGTATTGTCTGAAATGGTCCATATGATTATCCCGGCTCATCTCACCACTCCTTGTAGGAAAAGATCGCGTTGACGACTATGTTCATCCACTCATCTCGAGCATCTCCTGGAAAACGGGAGTCGTCGCTTGCCGTTGTCGCGTCATTTGACCAGTCAAGGTTGTTGAAACCATGCCATGTTCCAGGAACTTGGGTGAGATAGGTTGGTGGGTGGTTCGTGTTTCGACGGTAGATCCAGTTCAACAGCATATCTGCCGCGGTTTCATTGACCTGCGTATTGCCTGGTTCTGAGGCAAAAATAGGGATGTCCAGTGGATGTTGTTGAAAATCCGTAAAAACGGTATCCGGACCGGACCCCCATCCGCGTTCTCCTCTACGCCATGCTGGTTCTGGAACATTTGCAACACGTCCCATTACTACTTGATTGGCTGCATCAAGAATTCGTACACACTCCACCGGAAGTTGGCGATCAGCCGTTACGAATGCTGTCGCAAAAACAGATACGTTGCACCCATCTCCACTGAACATTTGCTCGACAGCTTGATGCAATAGACCAATTGGTACTGTAGCAGGAGGTACGACAGGTGGAGCGGAACGATTGTCGAATATGTGAGCCAACTCATGAACTGCAACATAGCGCGTGAACCCGACTGCGCCATATCCAGTTGGTTGTCCATTACACCATACAGTGCGTGGGACTGCTGTCTCAAGCGGTGCAGAAGCGCCTGTTCCTTGATATGTTTTGCATCCATGTTCCGCAGTATCTTCCAAGGGCGGTAGTCGAATGGTTCGTGTTTCGCCTGGATTCGCCGGATCTGGTAACTCAACATCAAACCCGCACAAATCCGGTTCGTACCCACCTAACGGTGGGGGTGGACAAAGGTGACTATAAAGTGCATGGCTCTCCTGAATCAGCACGATGTAGGGTAATGTGTCTCCATCAACCATCACCCGACGAAATGCTGCTGCCTCCGCAAATATGGGCGGATCGGCTTGTTGGGATATTTCCTGAAACGCACGTCCCATGTTTATTGCGGCATAGTAAATCTCCAAGATTTCCTCATCTGCCCACATACTGCCCTGAACGACTATGTGGTAGTTGTCCTTGAGCTCCTGCTCGATTTGAGTACGTGGAACAATACATGCCAGAGTCTCTGGTTCTACTGTGGATTGCTCTGCAAGAGACTCAAGGCTACATATGGGTAGAGTTGCCGTCGGCGTCGGGGTGGGCGGGATGTTGATGAAAATGACGTTGTCGATGTAATGTGGATAAGGTGCATCGTCGTAAGTGTCGGGCCATTCGCCATACTCGTCTGTGCTGCTGACCCACACGTGAACGCCGGTCACGTTCGCCAGCGGCGGAAACGTGAACACCTCCGTGTACCAGCTGCCGGGCGGCTTCGGCGGTGGGTAATAGGTGCGC
>JAEURA010000262.1 GCA_016789005.1 Anaerolineae bacterium | reverse complement strand
ATGACCTTTTGGTGGTTGTCGATTCGTAACCTACATTCTCACCGAAGGTCATTTCTTTTTCCAGAAAGAGCCAAACGTCAGGGGCGCGTCGCGACGCGCCCCTACCAAGGGCAATTTTCAAACAGCCTCTAGCGCAGCGTCACCTCGACGCGGCAGATGGCTCCAGCGGCGGCGGGTGGGATGATGCCGCCTTCGACCGGCACGCCGTCGGCGCTGACGGCGGTGGTGTTACCCGGTCCCCTCCGGCGGACCTGAATCTCGTAGGTCGCCCCGCGATAACGGCGGATGGCGCGGAAGCCGGTCCACGACGCCGGCACGACCGGGGCGATGAGCAGCCCGTGCAGGGTGGGGCGGATGCCCAGAATCCACTGGGTGATGGCGGCATAATTCCACGCCGCCGTGCCGGTCAGCCAGGAATTCTTGGCTTCCCCGTGTGTCGCCGCGTCTTTGCCGGCGATCATCTGCGCGTAGACGTAGGGTTCGCAGCGGTGAACCTCGCTGATGCCCTCGCGCGCCGACGGGTTGATGCGGGTGTAGTAGTCGTGGGCGCGGTCGCCGCTGCCGAGGATCGTCTCGGCGATCATGATCCAGGGGTTGGTGTGGCAGAAGATGCCGGCGTTCTCTTTGTATCCCGGCGGATACGATGAGATCTCGCCTAACTCCAGGTGGTACGCCGAATAGGCGGGCTGCTGCAGGACGATGCCGTGCGGCGTGGCGAGATGTTCGCGCACCGATTCCAGCGCCAGCGCGGCGCGCCCGTCTTCGACGCCCATGCCCGCCATGATGCATATGCCCTGCGGCTCGATGAAGATTTTCCCCTCGGCGCATTCCGCCGAGCCGACTTTCTCGCCGAAGTGGTTGTAGGCGCGCAGGAACCACCTGCCGTCCCATCCATGTTCCTTCACCACCCCATCGAAATGAGCGGCTGCGGCGCGATAGCGCTCGGCTTCGTCGTGCAGCCCGCGCGCGGCGGCGATGTCTGCCATCTCCTGGGCGGCGATGCCGAACAGTCCCGCGATGAACACCGATTCGGCGATCTTGCCGTCCTTGTTGGTGGTCGTCTGGAAGGATTCGCCCGGCTCGGCGGAAAAGGTGTTCAGGTTCAGGCAGTCATTCCAGTCGGCGCGCCCGATCAGCGGCAGCCCGTGCGGTCCGATGCGATCCAGCGTGTGCTGGATGCTGCGGCGCAGATGCTCGTAGAGCGGCGCCTCGCTGCCCGGTTGGTTGTCGAACGGCGCGGGCGCGTCCAGGATGTCCCAGTCGCCGCTCTCCTTGACGTAGGCGGCGACGCCCAGCACCAGCCAGAGCGGATCGTCGTTGAAGCTGCTGCCGACGGCGTTGTTGCCGCGCTTGGTCAGGGGCTGGTACTGATGATAGGCGCTGCCGTCCGGGAACTGGGTGGCGGCGATATCCAGGATGCGCTCGCGCGCCCGCTCTGGAACCATGTGGACGAAGCCGAGCAGGTCCTGGTTGGAATCGCGGAAGCCCATGCCGCGCCCGATGCCCGACTCGTAGCCGGACGCCGACCGCGACATGTTGAACGTCACCATGCACTGGTAGGCGTTCCAGATGTTGACCATGCGGTTCGTGTGTTCGTCCGGCGTTTCGACCTGCAGGACGCCGAGCAGGTCATCCCAGGTGCGGCGCAGCTCGGCGAACGCCGCCTCGACGTTGGCGCTCTGCAGATAGTGGGCGATGGCGGTTTTGGCGCGCGTCTTGTTGATCACGCCGGGCGACTGCCATTTGTCGTCGCGCGGGTTCTCCTGGTAGCCGAGCAGGAAGATGATCTCCCGCGATTCGCCGGGTTCCAGGCGGATCTCCACATGATGCGAGCCGACCGGCGCCCAGCCGTGCGCCAGCGAATTGCGCGATTCGCCGCTTTCCACCACCTGGGGGGCGTCGAAGCCGCGGTAGACGCCGACGAACTCGTCGCGCGCCGTGTCGAAGCCCGCCAGCGGGGCAGAACAGGCGAAGTAGGCGAAGTGATCGCGCCGTTCGCGGTATTCCGTCTTGTGGTAAATCACGCCGTCTTCGACCTCGACCTCGCCGATGCTGAAGTTGCGCTGGAAGTTGGTCATGTCGTCGTTGGCGTCCCACAGGCAGAACTCCACGAAGGAGAACAGTGACAGATCGGCGGGGGCAGCGCGGTGATTGCTGACCTTCACCTGCCACACCTCAAGCGTTGCGCCCGGCGGCACGAAGTAGCGGACCTGCGCGGCGATTTCCCGATAGGTGGACGCGATGGTGGTGTAGGACATGCCGTGCCGGCAGGTGTATTCGTCCAGCGGCGTCTGCGTGGGCTGCCAGGTGGGCGACCAGTAGACTCCGTCGGCGCGGTCGCGCAGGTACAGATAGCGCCCGCCGATGTCGCGCGGGGCGTTGTTGTAGCGGTAGCGGGTCAGCCGGCGCAGGCGGGCGTCGCGGTAGAAGGAGTAGCCGCCGGCGGTATTGGAAATGATGCCGAAGTAGGAGTCATTGCCCAGGTAGTTGTGCCAGGGCAGGGGGGTATCGGGGCGCGTGATGACGTATTCACGCTGTGCATCGTCAAAAGAGCCAAAACGCATGGGTGATCGATCCTTGGTTTCGCCTGCGGACGGATATGAGAGCGTTCCCAGGGTCTAAATATGGCTCTTTTGACGGGGTGTTGTCAAGGCGGCGTTCAGGCGATGGGATGCCGTTCCGCTGCCGGTTCCAGAACCCACACCTCGACCTGGGGCGTGTGGCGGAACAGGTCGGTCAGCCCTCTGCCCAGCAGGCGGTTCACCAGATCATGCTGCGTCTGGCTGACCACGACGCCGGAATAGCCCCCGCGCTTGATCTCCTCCATGGCAGCGCCGACCGGATGATCCGCCGTCGTGTGGATCGTCCTGATGTGTGATTCCGGCACACCGGCTTCCCGCAGGATGGCGGCGGCGCGCTCGGCGCAGCGTTCGGCGCGCGACAGCTCCGTCTCTTCTTCGTCCCAGGCGGCTTTCAGGTCGTCCTGGCTTTCGGGGGTGTCCGCGCCGCCATGCTCCCAGTAGGGAGTGGGGCAGCAGCAGAACAGGGTGAAATAGCGATGGGTGATGTCGGGCAGGCGCGGCGTCATGGCGGTGAGGGCGTCGAAGAAGTCGGGCGCGCTGTCCACGATGATCAGGATGGTTTGACCGAGTTGGATGGGCGGCTGAATCTTCATGAGGACGAAACCTCCTATCCCGATGCCGCTCAGGCTGTCTTCAGAGGACTCGTGCTTCATCTATCAGTGTAGCACCATTTCGGGTGACCATCGGCGGAATGGTGCGCCGCGCCAGTCGGTTCAACGCTCCGGCGGGGTGACGAATTCCATCGGTTTGACGCGCGGAAAGATGTGGACGGCGAAGCAGACCCCCGCCAGGAAAATGGCGGCGCGCCCGACCAGCGTCCAGCCGGCTGACCCCACCCACTGCCCCCCGGCGCTGATCAGCGCTCCGGCGTTGATCAGCCCGAAGGCGAGCGCCGCCAGCCAGGTCCTGCCATATTTCGGGGGCTGGGCGAAGCGCGGCAGAATCCAGTAGGCGACGCCCATCGCCAGCTGCATGATCCAGCCGAAGATCAGCAGATCGACGTGGACCTGAAGCAGCGCCCAGGCGGCGGAGTCAAAAGGCGCACCCTTGTTGAACAGCAGCAGCCCGCCGACCGTGAAGCCGACCCCCAGGTGCAGCAGGGCGGTGCGCACCATCCACACGCTGAGCCGGGGCATGGGTCAGCGCTCCTTGACGCGATGCCAGGTGTTGGCGATGAACCCCCACCCGGCAGCGGTCTGAAGCACGGCGGACAGGGCGAGCGCCCCGCCGGCGGCGGGACCGGGCTGGAAGATCAGCAGCGGCTCGCCGATGACCCGCAGCGCCAGCCCGCCGTTGAGCAGCAGGAAGACCGCCCAGCCCAGGCGGACGCTGCCGCGCGGGCGCTCCTTCGACTCCTTGGGGAACATCCAGTAGGCGACACCCATGATGAGCTGCGTGACCCAGCCGACCATGAGCAGGTGCAGGAACACCGGACGCAGTGCGGCGATCTGCGGCGGCAGGGCGAAGACGGGCTGCGCCGCCAGCAGCACGCCGAGCAGCAGGGCGGCGGCGAAATGGACTAGACCGGCTTTGATGTGATAACGCGCCAGCGGCGGCAAGACTCACCCCTCCGCCTGGAGGTCCGGCTGCACGCCCGCCCGGTCGAGGATGTGGGCGGATGCGCCGCTCTCGCCGATTTGCAGCGCCGCGCCGGGGACGGCGTGCGCCAGCCGCACGATGGCGATCCCCAGGGAGTCGCCGCGCGGCGTCACGACGGCGCTGGTCAGCTTGCCCACCTCGCGCCCCTCGACGCGCAGCGCTGCCGGCGTCGCCGGGGCATCTGCCACTCCCTCCAGGCGCACGCGGACGATGGTGCGCGCCAGACGGCGGCGGCTCTCCATGCGGGCGATGATCTCCTGCCCGACGTAGCAGCCCTTGGTGAAGCTGATCTCGTCCCACAAGCCGACTTCCAGCGGAAGGTATTCGACGCTCAATTCCGCGCCGACGCCGGGTCTGCCGGCGCGCACCCGCAGCGCATGATAGGTCAGCGAACCGGCGGGGCGCAGCCCCTCGTGCGCTCCCACCGCGCGCACCGCCGTCCAGACCTGCGCCGCCGCCGCTTCCGGGACGATCAGCCGCCACAGGTCGCCGGCGGGATCGCCGCCCAGCGATTTGTCGCGCAGCACCGTCACCACCGTGCCCGCCAGCGTCAGATCGCACGCCGTCAGCGGGTCCACCGCCGCGCCCAACTGCGCCATCACCGCCGCCGCGCGCGGACCGATCAGCACGAACTGGCGCGCCGCCGGGCGCAGGTCGCTCAGCCGCAGGTCGTCGTTGAAGAAGATGCTGCGCCGCAGATGCGCGGTCACCGCCTCGCCGCGCCCCGGCTCGGTCAGCATCAGCGCTGCCTCGCCGCGCCGGCAGACGGTCACCCGGTCCAGGATGCGGGCGTTGGGGTTGGTGAAGATCGTCGGGGCACAGCCGCCGTCGGGCAGCGCTTCCAGGGCGTTGGTGCTCAGGCGGTGAGGAATCGCCAGCCGGTCCCGTCCGTCCAGCCTCAGCCGCCCCTCGTGCGAGCGATCCATCAGGACCGCCGCGCTCAGCGCCGTCTCGTATTCGCCGCGCCGGTCGCCGTAGTGCAGCGGGATGCCGTCGCCGGCGAGCGCCGCACCGTCGCGGGCGTGCAGGTCCGGTAGAGGGTGTGCCGGGGTCATGGGGTGACGGTCGTCCAGTGCCAGCCTTCCGGCGGGGCGGTCTGCTCCGCCAGTGGGACGAGGTAGGTGTAGGTGACGATCTCCACGCCGTCCTCGTCGCGCCGATGATCGATCATCAGGGGCGCGCGGAAAGCTCCCTCCTCCGCCGGAGCCGGCAGACCGATTCCCCGCAGCGCCTCGGTGTCGGCGAGGGCGCGGTGGGCGGCTTGAGCGGGCGCTTCGTTGTCGGCGATCTCCACGACCGGGTATTCCGGTGCGCGCCGGCGCGCCAGCGCCTCACCCCCACAGACCGGGATCGCCCGGGCGTGCAGGGCGTAGCGGTAGTGGATGATCGGGTCGCAGGCGGCGTTGGATCGCCCGTCGTCCAGGACGGCGCGGACGATGGTCACCAGCTTGTCGGAGGCGTGTTCCACAGCGTCGTTGGTGATCACGGCGTCCGATTCCTGGGCGAACTCCAGTTCGGAGCCGACGCGCAGCAGGCGCAGGGCGATTGAGGCGGTGCTTTCGCCGCGCATGCGCATGCGGTCGATCAGATCGGCGATGGTCGGCGTCTGCACGAAGACGGTGACCACCTGGTCGGGCAGGGCGGCGCGCGCCGCCTTGGCGCCGTAGATGTCGATGTCGGCGATGACATTTTCGCCGGCGTTCAGCGCCGCTTCCAGGGTCGGGCGGTGCATCCCGTAGAGGTTGTGGTGAATCTCCTGCCACTCGACCAGCTCGCCGTCGGCGCGCATCCGCTCGAACTCGGCGTGCGAGACGAAAAGGTGCTCGCGCCCCTGCGCTTCGCCGGGACGCATGCCGCGCGTGGTGGCGGTCGGGACCTGATGGGCGAGTCCGCCCTGCGTGACCGCCTGCATCAGCCGATTTTTGCCGGCTCCGGCGGGACCGGCGATGATGAACAGCGTGCCCGTCTGCGTCGGCGTGAGGATCGGCGCGCTGGATGCCCTGGCGGGGTCAGAAGGCACATGAGACGACATGGCAATGCTCCTGCGTGGGTTCTGATTCCGTTAAGCATACCAGTCTGTGATGAGATCGTCATGAGTCAAGAAAGAGATGAGGGATGCGGAATGAGGGATGAGGAATGAGAAAAGAGGGATGAGGAGGAAAAAATGAGAGGTGAGGGTGAGGATGCCCGCCTGCGCGGTTTTCCTCACGTCTCACCCCTCGTTCCTCATTCCTTTACTGCGTCAGTTCACCTGGATGCCGGAGATCCACATCCCGTCACTGACCATTGTCGAGTCAGTGGCGGTGCGCGCATCCAGCCGGAAGCGGACCATCGAGCGGGTCTGGTTGCCTGCCGCCGCCAGGCTGGCACTGCGCGATTCCCACCCGCTGGTCATGTCGCGGTACGAGCCGCCCCAGACGGTATCGACGGTGGTCCAGGTGAATCCGCCGTTGCCCGAGACTTCGACGTACAGCGTCGTCTGGCTGCCCAGGTCGTAGAGGGCGTTGTAGCTCAGGACCGGGCTGGCGCGTCCCGTGAAGTCGAAGTAGCCGTCGAGGATCAGCGCCGAATCGCCGCGCTGCGTCGAATCGACCGCCGTCCACGCCGATCCGCCGAAGGTGTTCGGGCTGTCGCTGAAGCTGAAGTTTTGCTGCGATATCGCCAGATAGACCGTCGCCGTGCCGCTGCCCTCGTAGTAGTCCAGGGTCAGCGTGCGGGTGATGTCGGTACCCGACGTGACCGTGAAGGTCGCGTAGTCAACCTCATTGGCGTGATCGTTCCAGCGGTCGATGATCCGTCCGGTCGGACCGCCGGCGTAGGGCGCGATGCCCGTCGTGCCAGCGATGTCGTTGATGGTCAGTCGGATGCCGTCATCGGAGACCGTCTCGACGCGGTAAGTCTCGCCGGCTTTCAGCGTGACCTGCCGGGTCCAGCGCGCCGCCCAGGTATTGTGGAAATCGGCTTCGGGAGCCAGACCGCCGAGCGGCGTGCCGCCGGGCTGATCGTTGCCGAGGAACATGTCGATGTCGCTGACGCATTCCGGACCGACCGGGTCGCCGGCGAGGTAGTTGACCGTCAGCGGCGGGCAGGTGACCGCCGGGACGGCTTCCTGGACCAGCAGCTCGTAGGTGGTCGAATCACACGTACCGTAGCCCAGACCTTCGCAGTCGAAGAACCAGCCGATCCAGCGGTTCGGACCCAGGTCCTCGACCGATGCGCCGGTCCCCACGAAATACTGCTCGGTCAGCCCCCAGTTCCCTTCCGGGACCCAGTTGTTGATGCCCAGGGCGTTGTCGGTGAAGATCAGCGCCTTGTTCTTCAAGCCGTGAATCAGCGAGATGTCGTCGATGTAGGCGTCGGAGTCGTTGGTGCTGGTCGATTCCAGGCTGAAGCGCAGGCGGATGCGCTGCCCGATGTAGCCCGTCAGGTTCACCTGCGCCCGCCCCCAGGTATCGACACGGCTGTTGCTGATGCCCAGGACGTTGTTCTGCGCGTCGATGGTGATCGCCTGCTCGGTCCAGGCGCTCCAGCCGCCCATCTTGCCATAATACTGCGTCGTCGGCGATTCGCTGGCGGCTTCAGAGGCGATCTCCACCCGGATGTTGGCGCTGCTGGAACTCATGTTGTAGCGCGTCCAGAAGTACAGCCGCACATCCTGCGTTACCGGGGTGCTGGTCAGGTCGATGATCGGCGACAGCTCCAGGAACATCTCGGCGTAATGCATGTACTCGGCGCTGCCGGGACCTGCCGCCAACGCCAGCGAACCGCTGCGCTCCTGGTCGCTGGTCACATCCCAGATACCGCCGGCATGCCAGCGGTCTTTCCAGTCGATGGGCAGCCCCAGCCCTTCGGTGCTGTCCAGGTAATCGACGAACATGCCGTCGCCGCCGGTGGCGCTGGGCCACAGCTGGAAGACGGAGTAGTTGGCATCGTCGATGCTGATCTCGTCGACGTACACGCCGTCGTCGGTCGCCCCGTCGGTGTCGAAGACGAAGCGAATCTTGATGTCGTCGTCGTTCAGGGCGGCGTTGGAGGCGATGGTCGCCCAGGTCGCTCCAGCCTTATCTTCCAGTGCGCGCCGCAGGTTGATCTCGATGCGCTCCCAGGCTTCCTGACGGCGCAGAGTCGTGGCGTGCGTGGCGCTGTTGTAATTCCAGATTTCCGTCCAGGTCGGCGATGCTGCCGTCCACATCTCGACGCTGAGTTTGACGGCGCTGCCGACATCGCGGTGATGCCAGAAGGTGAGCAGCGGCTCGCTGGCGGCAGGTCGCGCCGGCGCGTCGGTCAGGTTCTCGACGGTATCGTTGACCAGATCGAGCGTATGGCGCAGTTCGAGCGTGTTGACCGTGTTGAGCGGGTAGCTGGAGTTCGGGCTGTCCGAATACGTCCATCCCGTCGAAAGCGCGCCGGCGGTGATCTCCGCCAGTTCGTCCGATTCCTGCCCCGGCGGCAGTTCGGCACTGCGTCCCCAGAAATCGCCGATGTTGGTCCAGTAGGTGTTCAGGTTGGTGTCGCTCTCGGCGTCATCGTAGAACGGATAGGCGAAGTAGGGCGACGCCGATTCGCGTTCCAGATAGATGTCGTCGATGTAGACGCCTTCGCCGAAGGATGCCGCTGTCGACTGCACCGCCAGGGCGAAG
>JAEURA010000257.1 GCA_016789005.1 Anaerolineae bacterium | reverse complement strand
GATCTCCAACGCCGGCGAGACCATATGCCCGATCTATTTTGCCAACCGCGACGGCGACGCCATCACCCACATGGAGGTTCACTTCGTCTCCGCCCCGCAGGGCGAGTGGACGGGCAGCATCAGAGAAAATCCGGTCCTTGTCGAGGGCGACAACTTCAGCGGCGCGCTGATCTGGGGGATCACCTGCTCCACCGGCAAAGCCTGCTTCATCGGACCGGTGGTATGGTCCATCACGCTCACCGACGCAGCCGGCAACGTGAGCGAACCATTTGAAGCTTCGTTCAACTGCGTGGGCGGCGAATAGGCGAAAACAAACCCCCCTCAGCCGGCATCGCGGGCTGAGGGGGTGGCACATGAATGCCGGGACGCCTTAGTTCGACTTTGCACATCTTCATTCGACGCTGTCCGCCTGGGTAAGACCCTTGCGTTGAGTTTTCGCGGATCGTTGTGACAGGACGATGTTCGAAAACCCTGATAGCTTTTGACAGCTTTTTCCTCGCTGTGGGAATGAATGTACCGTTGCGATGTGCAAAGTCGAACTCATCTTCTCTCCTCATTCCTCATCCCTTCTCTTCTCACCTAATCGACCAGCGACTCCCATTCCGTCATGGCGTCGTGCAGAGCGGTCTCCGCTTCCAGGTAGGATTCGCCAAGCCGACGCACCGTGTCGGCGTCGCCGGCAGCGCCCGCCGCATCCAGGTCGCGGCTGAGACCCGCCAGCGCCGCCTCCAATGCGTGAATCTGCGCCTCCAGCGCTTCGACCCGCTTGCGCCGCGCGTAGGGGGTCAAGCCGCTGGGGTGCGCCCGGTCGCCGCCCCGTCGGACCGCCGCCGTCCCGCCGTTGGACGCCGCCGCCCGCGCTTCGGCTTCCGCCGCCGCTGCTGCCGCCGCCCGCGCCGCCTTCGCCGTCAGATACTCCTGGTAGCTCCCTTCGAAGACTTCCAGCCTGCCCGGCTCCGCCGCCCAGATCTGTGTCGCCAGGGCGTTGATCAGGTAGCGGTCGTGGCTGACCAGCAGGATCGTGCCAGGGAAGTCCGCCAGCACGTTTTGCAGCACTTCCTGGCTGGCGATGTCCAGGTGGTTGGTCGGCTCATCCAGCAGCAGGAAGTTCGCCCCGCTCAGCGCCAGCTTCGCCAGCGCCACCCGCCCCCGCTCGCCGCCGCTGAGCGTGCGGATCGGGCGGAACACGTCGTCGCCTTCGAACAGGAACGCTGCCAGATAACTGCGCGCCTCGCTGATGTTCATCGGCTTGGCGTTCAGGATTTCGTCGAGCAGCGTGCTGTCGGGGTCGAGCGCCTCGTGCGCCTGGGCGAAATAGGCGATCTTGACCGACGCGCCGATCCTGACCTCGCCGTCGAGCGGGGGCAGCTCGCCGACGGCGGTCTTGACCAGCGTGCTTTTGCCCACGCCGTTCGCGCCGATCAGCGCCGCCACCTCGCCCCGCCGCAGAGTGATGTCCGGCGCGCGGAAGAGCGTCTTGCCCGGATAGCCGACCTCCAGCCCGTAGGTGCGCAGCACCAGATCGCCGCTGCGCAGGGTCGCGCCCAGGTTCAGGTGCATGTCGCGGCGGGTGTGCGGCTTCAGGCGCAGATCATCGCGCATCAGCCGTTCCAGACGGGTGCGCCGCCCCTGCGCCTGGCGCGTGTTCTGCCCGGCGAGGTTGCGGCGGATGTATTCCTGCTCTTTGGCGATGAACGCCTGCTGCGCCTCGAATTCCTTCAGCCGGCGCAGATGGCGCTCCTCGCGCTGCTGGGCGTAATGGCTGTAATTGCCCCGGTACAGCTCCAGCGCGCCGAAATCCAGCTCCCAGATCACGCCGGCGACGGCGTCCATGAAATAGCGATCATGGCTGACGACCAGCACCGCGCCAGGGAAGTCCTTGAGGTAGCCTTCCAGCCAGGCGATGGCTTCGATGTCCAGGTGGTTGGTCGGCTCGTCCAGCGCCAGCAGGTCCGGCGCTTCCAGCAGCAGTCGCCCCAGCACGGCGCGCGTCTTCTGCCCGCCGGAAAGATGCGCCAGTTTGCGATCCAGGTCTTCCGGCTTGAAACCCAACCCCTGCATGACGGTCTTGATGCGCTGTTCGTAGGTGTAGCCGCCGGCGGCTTCGAACGCCTCTTGCAGCGCGCCATAGGCGGTGGTCGCCGCTTCGCTCGCCCCCGGCGCGCTCATCTGCTCGGCGAGGTGCGCCAGCTCCTGCTCCATGTGGCGCAGCTGGGAAAAGGCGCTGTAAAACTCCTGGCGCAGCGTGTATTCGCTCAGAATCTCCGGTCGCTGCGGCAGAAAGCCGACGCGGATGCCGCGCGCCCGGTAGACGTCGCCGACGCTCGGCAGCTCCTGCCCGATCAGGATGTGCAGCAGTGTGGTCTTGCCCGCGCCGTTCGGTCCGACCAGGGCGATGCGCGCCCCATGCGGAACCTCGACGGAGACGCCGCTGAAGATCTCGTCCGGACCATATTCCTTGGCGAGGTCGCGGGCGGTTAAGATTGACATGAAGTTGTCCCTGCCCGGCGGTTCAGCTCATCGCCAGCACGCGCTCCGGCTCCGGCGCGGCTTCGCTCGGCAGCGAGAAGGCGAAGGTCGCCCCGCCGCCCGGCGCGTCTTCGACCCAGATGCGCCCGCCGTGCGCCTCGACCGCCAGCCGGCAGAACGCCAGCCCCAGCCCCAGCCCACCGCGCGTGCTGACATCGGGCGTCTCGCTCACCGGCGCGCCGATGCGCATCTCCTCGATGGTCGAGCGCTCGGTGTGGCGGATGCGGAAATACTTGTCGAACACTTCCTGACGAAAGTTCGCCGGGATGCCCGGTCCAGTGTCGCTGACGCTGACCACGATCTCGCCGCTGCGCTGTTCGGCGCGCACGCTGATCGCGCCGCCCGCCGGCGTGTGCTTGATGGCGTTTTCCACCAGATTGATGATCACGCGCAAAATCATATCATGATCCACAATCACGTTCGGCACGTCGTCGTCGATGGCGGCGGAAATCGTCTGATCGGCTTCTTCCGCCAGCGGGCGCACCGAGGTTTGCAGGTCGTTGAGCAGCGCGGTGAAGGTGGTCGTCTTGCGGTGCAGCACCGCCCGCCCCGCTTCCAGCCGGTCGATGTCGAGCAGACTCTTGACCATGCGAATCAGCCGGCGCGAGCTTTGCATGGCGATGCGCAGCAGTCTCTCCGTCATCAGCGGATCACTGGCATGCAGCATCAGTTCGAGCGTGCCCAGGCTGGTGTGGATGTTGTGCAGCGGGGCGCGCAGATCGTGATAGATCATCGCCGTCAGATCATGGCGCAGCTGGTCGGTGTCCTCTTCCTGCTCCGGTGGGCGCTGCTCAGGATGACGGCGCAGCGCATCGTAGGTCAGCGCGTTGTTCAGCCCTTCGCTGATCACCTCGCCCGCTTCCAGCAGCGCCGCCATGCGCTCCTCGTCAAAGGCGTCCACTTCGGGGTGGATCAGCGCCAGCACGCCGATCACCTTCGTCTGGTTCAGCAGCGGAATCGCCGCCGCCGACCCGCGCCAGCGCAGGCTCGGCAGGCTTTCCAGGCGGGGCCAGGTTGGGCTGACGCTGATATTGGGCACTATCGCCGGGCGGCTGCGCTGAAAGACCTGGCGGATCAGTCCTTCGTTGATCAGCTTGAGCCAGAATTCCATTTCCACTTTGGGGTCCAGCTGCGTGCCGTTCAGTCGAAGATCGGTGACCCGTCCGCCGGCGTTGACCAGCAGGATGCAGCCGTGCGGCGCGCTCGTCAGCGCTGCGGCTCCGCGAACCGCTGCCTGCAGCACCGCCGCCGGTTCAAGTTTTGCCTGCTGAAGGGAGCGCGCGAGGTGGTAGAGGTGATCGACCGACATGCAAAATCCTTCGTCATCCGAGTCCATGTGCGGCGTAAGGTGACGACGCTTCGCCTCAGTATCGCGTCAATTCTGAAAATTGTAAAGTTCGGATCAGTGTCTCAGAATCCAAACACGCCGGACATCGACAAGACAATCCCAGCGAATCACGGTTTTCAGTATCCTCACCCCCCCAACCCCCTCTCCACTACGTGGAGAGGGGGACCACAACGGGTCAGGAAAGACCCATCTCCATGCAATGGGGAGGGGATTTAGGGGTGGGGACACACTTTCGTGATTCACTGAATCCGGATTATACCGAGCCGGGACTGTGAATTGTGTGAGAATCGAGCCGGTCTCAGCCGGTGGTCTCGCGGGGGCGCTGGCGGCGGAATTGCATGATCTCGAAGATCAGCTTGTGATAGCTGCGTCGGGCGTTGATCGGCTCGTAGGCGATCCGCCGCATGCGGCTGAGTTCCGCCGGCAGGATGCTGGTTGGATCGACCACGAAGGGGATGAGCGGCTTGCGTTCGCGCATGAACTGGCGATACATCGAACGCACCGACCGCGATGCCAGCGAGCGGTTGGAGGCGACGAGGATCATCAGCCAGGTTTCATGAAGCGCGTACTGCACGGCGGCGCGCCAATCGTCGCTGCCATAGGTGAGGTACTGATCGACCCACACGTCCAGTCCGGCGTCCTGAAGGCTGACCAGCAGTGGAGCGACCGCCGTCTGCCAGTCGTCGCGGGCATAAACGACGAAGATCGAATCGCGCAGCTCGCCGGGAGTGATGCCGGCGCGGGCGATCAGCGCTGGATCGACGATCTGCTCGGTCGGATCGAACAGGTCGGGCGAAGAGTCTTCGGCGACGACATATTGCGGCAGGATGGGCGAATCGGCTGGCGCGGCGGTGGCTTCCGCCTTGAAGAACTGAAGCTGAACGTAAGACCCCAGGCGCAGGATGTCGTTGGCGACCAGGGCGCGCGCCTCTTTGAGCGGCAGGTTGTTGACGAAAGAGCCGTTGGTCGAACCCTGATCTTCGGCGACGTAGCCGCGTTTGGTGCGGGTGAGGCGCACGTGGAAGCGGCTGACCTCCGGGTCCTGCACGACGATGTCGTTAGAGAGATCGCGCCCGATGCGCAGCGTATCGCCTTCGACGTTGTAGACGTAGCCGACGGCGGGACCCTGAAGCATCATCAGCGAGTAGCGCGCCGGGACGCCATCCTCGCTAGAGCCGCTGTCGCCGAAGGTCGGAAGCTGACCGTTGGGGATCAGCCGTTCGGCGAAGTCGGGGCGGATGTTGATCTGCGAATCGGAGACGCCGTATTCCAGAGTGATCGAGTCGCCCAGTTCGATGACCGCGCCGCGCCGCAGCAGCCGGGGACCGACGATGCGCTGACCGTTGAGGAAGGTTCCGTTGTTGGAAGCGAGATCGTGCAGCTCGTAGTCATCGTCCAGGCGGACCAACCGGCAGTGTTCGCGGCTCACTTCGTTGTCGTGGATGACGATCTGGTTCTTGACACCCCTGCCGATGGTGATTTCGTCACCGGAAAGAAAATAGACTTCACCGGGTGTCGGACCCCGTCGCATCACCAGAGAGATCATAGAATTCCGCCGCTTCTATCTGCGCCCAGCGCGGCGCATGCGACACGATGCCATGAGCAATATATACCATGCATTTTCGCACGAAAGATGGGTCGTCTGATCAGCGGCGTGCAGGCGTCGTAGAAACGTAGACAATTCTTGACAACTGGCGGGCGGCGGGGCGCAGCTTAAGCCTGTGCCAAGGGTCTGCCACAGGGCGGCGCATTTCTGCGGCACGTGCCCCCCTCACCCCAAGGCGAGGCTTGTTAGGGGTGTATTCGGAAATGGGGGCAGAAGCAAGTGGCGGTCCGCCGCCGGACATTAAAAATGTCCGGCTATCCCCAAGGAGGTGAAAAACCCTCTGGAAGAGGGTTTCGCCGCCGGCGCTCGTGCCGCTTCTGGCGACTCTCCCTCCTGCGGAACCGACTTTGAGTCGGTTTCATGCGCCTTTGGGGATAGCCGGAGAATTCTATTCTCCGGCGGCGCATCGACCAGGATGATCGCCCCCCCAAAAGCGATTACACCCCCTCGCTCGCACCGTCCGGCTGACCATGAGGATAGTGTGCTATACTGTCTGTATAGTGAAATTCATCACGAAGCTGCGAGCGGAAAGGTGAGAAAGGCGGCGCTCGCCGCCGCGAAAGGAGGCAGCAGCCATGAGCAGCAGGCAGCCTCTCACCACCCAGAACGCCGACTACCAGCTCGACGTGTACCGTCGAGATCGGATCATGCGGCGGGTCGAGCGGGATCGCCTCGCCAGACGGGTCAGCGATCCGCCCGTTCGTCATTTCCTGTTCCCCAGTCTGACCGAACTTCTGGGGCGGTTCGCGGGGCAGGTCCGGCAGGGGGTGGGAACCCTCCAGCGCGACCTGATGATGCGCGAACACCGCTGGGTTGAACGCCGCCATCACCACGTATAGGGGGTGGTTCTGTCCTCACCCCTCGGTCCCCTCTCCATGTCATGGAAGCGAAGCGCAGCAGGGGTGAGGACGGCTGTTGAGTTCAGAGGGAGCGACCCCCTGAAACCGTTCAGGAAAGCAACCCCGTACCCAAATGAAGAAAAAGAGGGCAAATTTCTCTCAAGAGAGCGCAAGAGAGAGATTTGCCCATGGAACAGCGTACCACAAGCCCAG
>JAEURA010000243.1 GCA_016789005.1 Anaerolineae bacterium | reverse complement strand
CGCCCTTTGAAGGCGTCGAGTTTTGCCACACTGCGCTCCCGACAGACGCCGACCACTTCATAGCCCCGGTCAAGGGCGTGCTGAACCATGTACCTGCCGAGCTTGCCGGATGCTCCGACAATACAGACTTTCATCGACTGCATCATCCACCTCCAGGTGGTCTTGTTTCTTCCTAAACCATGACCTAACGATACAAAACGGAGTGATGAGGCGTCATCATCAGATGTGATGAACGTCGTGATGATTTGTGGATCAGGGGGCTGGCGGGCGGCGCTTCACCGCTGCCAGGATGATGCGAGGCGCGGCGTATTCATCACAGTAAGCCGAGCTCTTCAGCGCGGCGGATGGCGACCCGACGGTTGTTCACGCCGAGCTTGGTGTAAATATTCTGGGTGTGGGTGCGCACGGTGCTCAGCGACACCGTGAGGCTGCGGGCAATTTCAGGACCGGACATCTCGGTGCCGAGCAGCCGGAGCACTTCCATCTCGCGATCACTCAGCGGCTCCACCAATGGCGAAACGGGGGGCGTTTCTCGTTCAGCCTGCCCGAAGGCGGCGCGTAACCGGTTCACGTAGTTCGGGAAGATCCCCCGTTTCGCGGCTTCTCGCAGCAGCGCCGCCATCGGTGGACCTTCGTTCACGAAGACGCGGACATAGCCCTCCGGTTCCGCCAGAGTGAGGGCGCGTTCCAGCGCTGCCAGCGCAGGCAGGAGGTCATTCTGCGCCTCGTGAGCGAGCGCCTGCAGCGCCAGGATTTCGATCACGCTGCCCATCCGTCCGCCGTCTTCTGCCGCTTTCAGGAGGCGTTCCAGCAGGCTTGCCGCCTGGTGCATGGCGCTGTCCTGCCGTTCGCGTCTGTACCGGGCGATGAACACCCTGGCAAGGGTGATGTGTTCGAACTCGTGCAGATAACTGAGATCATCGTCATGAGTGACCTCTCGTTCCCGCGCCCAGCCCAGGGCTTCGGTCAGCCTGCCCTGGACAGCCCAGAATCGCGCTCTTGCCGCGGCAATGGGACGCACATCAGGCAGTGGTCCCCTGACATAGACGCGCTCCGCCTCATCCAGCAGGGCGAGTGCGCCGTCCACATCGCCCACTGCCGCCTGCAAGCGGGCTTCGGCGATGTACAGGCGGTGCTGCCAGCCGTTGCGCACGTCCGGCTCGCCCAGGCTCCTGCTGGTTTGCAGGTGATGCGCAGCCGCTTCCAGGTCGCCTCGTTCCAGGTACACCTCCCCCAGTCCTCGATGCAGGTCGGTGGTCCCTGCGGCTGCCGGCGCGCTGCGGTCGGCGGCAAGCTGCAATGCCTGCTGATAGGCGATGCCTGCTTCCTGAAGCCGACCCTGCGCTGCCTTGATCTCGGCGAGGAGAAAGGCGATGCCGACGGCGGGCAAGACGTCCCCGGATTTCCGTGTTTTCGCCTGCAGATCGGTCAGAAACCGGCTGGCTGACTCCAGATCTCCGCTCGCATACTGGGCGAGTCCCAGGAGGATGGTGACCTCGACACGCCTGTAGTAGTCTTCCTCAGGCACACGGTCGAGCGCCTGGCGGGCATACTTCACCGTACCGGGAATATCGCCGAATGCCAGTGCGCGATAGGTTCGTGCGGCGGCAATAGTCGCGGGAAGGGACCGGAACTGCTCTTTGTCCGCCACGACCATGTCGTTCGATGGCGCGTCAAGCCATCGTTCAGCATCACGCAGCCGGGCTTCGCTGCCATCCATCTCGCCGCTGTCCAGCAGCGCCCAGGCATAGCCGACGCTGAGCACCGGGCGGGCGCGGATCAGGTCGTCGGGCAGCGCTCTTGCCCAAGCCACCCACGTAGCAGAGCGCATGGTGAGGTCCATGGGCGACCATGCCAGCTCGATCATGTCCGCCGCGCGCTCGAAATCCCCGGCGGCGAGCGCATGCCGGATGGCATCGGCGGGCAGCCCGTTCTGTTCGTACCAGGCGCTCGCCCGTCGATGCAGGCTGGGGACGACATCCGGCTGTTCCTCCAGGATGCGCGAGCGCAGCACGTCGGCGAAGAGATGGTGATAGCGATACCAGCGGCGCTGGTCGTCGAGCGGGACGACAAACAGGTTGGCGCGCTCCAGGGCATCCAGCAGCACCCGGCTGTCCTCTCGACCGGTCACGGCGTCGCACAGGGGTCCGATCAGCCGGTCGAGGATGGCGGTTTGCAGCAGGAAACGGCGCACCGGTTCAGGCTGACGCTGAAGGACTTCTTCGACCAGATAGTCCAGCACAAAACGGTGGCTGCCGGTGAATGCCTGAACAAAACTGGCGGCGTCCGAACGTCCTTGCATCGAGAGTGCCGCCAACTGCAGACCGGCAGCCCAGCCTTCAGTGCGGGTTTCCAGCGCGGCGATGTCTTCGACGGAGAGATCGAGTCCCATCACCTGGTTGAGGAACTCGGCGGCTTCGGAAGGGGTGAAACGCAGGTCGGCGGCGCGCAGATCGATCATCTGATCGCGAGCGCGCAGCCGCGCGAGCGGCAAGCCAGGGTCCTCGCGGGTGGCGATGATCAGGTGCATCTGCGGCGGCAGGTGTTCCAGGAGAAAGACCAGCGCGCTGCCAACCTGCTCGGCGTTAATCATGTGGTAGTCGTCCAGGACCAGGGCGAAATCATCCGGGATGGCGGCGATCTCATTGAGCAGTGTGGTCAGCAGCGACTCGGTTGGGGGCGACTGCGGAGACTGAAGCGCGCGCAGCACCCCTTCCCCCATGGCGGCGTCCGCCGATAGACGGGCTGCGATGGTCTGCAAGGCGGCGATCAGGTAAGCCATGAAGCGAACGGGGTCATTGTCGCCTTCATCCAGCGACAGCCACGCCGCTGGCTGGTCGCAGTCGGCGATCCACTCGCTCACCAACGTGGTCTTGCCGAAGCCGACAGGGGCTGAGATGAGGGTCAGCTTGCGGCGCAGCCCCTCGTTCAGGCGCTCGACCAGGCGCGGGCGGAGGACGGCTCTGGAGCGCGGCGGCGGGACGAAAAGCTTGGTTGAAAGAATCGGCGAAAACATGGACCCATTCCGAAAACTGCGGCGCTCCACCGTCAATCCCTGGAGAGATGTCCCTGTGGACCCTCCAGGTATTCGATCAGGGCGTCGAGGGCGAAGCGGTACATCGCCGCTTCGCGTTCGGCGAGCAGGGCGCGCGGCACGTGCCGCCACAGGGACGCTTCGATCTCGGCGTGATCATCGACCAGCGCGCGCAGCTCGGCGGGCGTCCTGCCGACTCGCGGAGCCATTACATCCAGCGTCTCGCTGACCCCTCCGGGGCGGATCTGGCGGTCGATGACCTCCTGCCAGCCGCGAACGGCATGCAGCGGCAGAAACGGCAGCCAGTCGCCGGGCGCGGCTTCGCCCACCCCGCACGCCAGCGCCGGGTCGAGCGCCGTCAGATCGCGCTCATCCATGCCGATCAGCAGGACGTGCAGCATCAGAAAACGGGCGCTGCGCGACGCCCATTCATCCCGCCCGAAGTGCGGACCGGTCATGTTCAGGGTCCAGTAAGCGTCCATCGCCAAATGGAAGACGTAGGCGGCGAGAAAGGCGCGCTCCGCCGGTTCTGACGGGCAGCGCAGCGCCGGATGCCGGTCGAGCATGACCACCCAGGGCAGAGGGTCCAGCGGGCGGTCATAGCTGTAGAAATGGGTGACTTCGCGGCGCAAGCCTGCCAACCCCTGACCGTCGGCGACCACGCTGCCCAGCAGGTATTCCGGCAGATGTCGGGTCAGCGCCGCGCGCATCGCGGCGGACAGGGCGGGGTCAGTCAGCGCCCGCTGGGCGTAGCGAAGATGGGTGAACGGGGTCGGCATGGGTCGCTCTCGCCGCTCACGGACTTGGTTCCAGGCAGGATGGCAGAGCGCCGAGGTCGCGTGTCCACCCTTCGGAATAGAAACTCAGGTATTCGTCGATCTGCGCGGACCAGTACCGCTCGTCGTGCGCCTCGCCCGGCGTGATGACGTAGGTGTGAGTGATGCCGCGCGCGCTGAGGCGGCTGGAGAACGTGCCCAGCCCTGCCCCGAAGGGATCATCCGCGCCGTTGTCGATGAACATGCGCAGGTTCGCCTGCTGCAGGAAGGGCGCGTCGAGCGCCAGTTCCAGCGGGTTGTTGGCGGGCGGGATGTTCGAGACTTCGAAATCTGCCGAATGCCCGCCGACGATGCTGAAAGTATCGGGGTGGCGCAGCGCGAGGCTGTACGCCCAGAACCCGCCGCGCCCGATTCCGCCGACTGCGCGCTGCGCCCGCGTGGTGATGGTGCAGAAGTCGCGTTCCACCGCCGGACGAAGTTCGTCCATCAGGTAGGTCTCGTAGGAGGCGTTGGGCGGGAAAGAATCGCGCGCGCCGATGCTCCCCAGTGCCGGCATGACGACGATCATTGGCGGCACTGCACCCAGGCGCACGCCCTGATCGACCGCTGCATCGACTCCCAGTTCATCCCACTGGCTTTCGTTCTCGCCCTCGCCGGGCAGCAGATAGATCACCGGGAAGCGCCGCTGCGATTCCAGATAGCAGGGCGGGATGTAAACCCGGTAGCGCAGGTTTTCGCCCGCCGATGGGCTGCGGAACTCGTCGAAGGGGATGATCTGCCCGCCGGTGCTCAGACATGCCAGCGCGGTCGCCGTCGGCGTTGGCGCAGGCGTATCCGTCGGGCGCGGCGTGACGGTCGGGGGCTGGGTCGAAGTCGGGACGGGCGTGTCGCTCGCCGACGGGGTGACGATGATGGTCACCGCAGTCGGGGTGACGACCGGCGCGAACGGATCGCACGCTGCCAACAGGACGATCAGAATCAACAGGGAGAGAAACAGGAACCTTGGGTGCATACCCTGCATTATATCGCCGCGTCCGGCGATGCGAAAGTGCGCCGCCCAGATGACGCAGCGGTACGCAATTTGGACGAATTCCTGACGCTTCCCTGCTGTGCGTTGAACTGTGGAGAGGGGTCGTGTACAGTTAGAGTCAAATGTCCGATGGATGGGTGTTTCGCCCGTCATCCTGCATGTACAGGACACTCGCATGACCAGAAATGTTTCAACACGCGCCATGCTCCTGCTGATCGGCGGACTCCTCATCGCCGCCTTCAGTCTGTCCATCCCGATGGTCTTCGCCCAGGACGGCAACCTGCTGCAAGACCCAGGTTTTGAAGGGACCTACGTCGGGCGGGGGCGCGCCGATCTCAACACTGCCGCGCCCTGGCTGCTTTTCAACGCCGAAAGCCCCCGCAACTACGACTGGCAGAACCGGGCGGACAAGGTCTACGCCTTCCCGCACCGCACCCAGCCCGAAGTGCACGGCGGCGTGCTGTCGCAGAACATCAACGGCGGCTACGTCACGTTCACCGTCGCGCTCTACCAGACGGTCAACGTGCCGGCGAACACCAGTCTGAACGCCAACATCTGGGCGCGCATCAAGACCTGCAACATCGGGACCGGCGCGGATAACTGCGGCTCGGCGGTCGAATCTGGCGCATTCGTCAAGGTCGGCGTGGACCCGACCGGCGGCACGAATCCGTTCGCCCCGTCAGTGGTCTGGTCGAACAATATCGCTCCCCATGATCGCTGGGAGCAGGTAGGCGTGACCATCACGACTGCGGGACCGACCGCGACCTTCTTCACCTTCTTCACCCAGGCATCGCCCAGCCAGCTGAACAACGTCTGGTTTGACGACGCCTATCTGGGGACGGGCAGCCAGGGTGGTTCGGCAGCCCCCGGACAGCCCGGCGTGGCGACGGCAGTGCCGACTCAGCGCCCCGCGCCGACGGCGTTCGTCGCCTTCCGGCAGCCGCTGCGCCCCGATGGTTCGCAGCATCACATCATCATCACCGGCGACACCCTGACCGGCATTTCGACGGCATACGGCGTCACCATCGAGCGCATCCTGGAGCTGAACAACCTGCGCAGCGCGCGCTTCATCTTCCCCGGTCAGGACCTGCTGATCGTCCCGGCGGGCGAAGCCCCGGTGACCGGCACGGTCACTGCCGCGCCGACGCGCCGCGCGACCCTGCCGCCGCTGCCCACGCTCAGCGCGGCGGATATGACCTGGCTGGCGGGCGGCTCTGGCGCTGGACCGACGCCGGTCGGCATGGGCGGCTGAGATGGCAGCCAAGCTGCGTATTGTCCTGTGTACCGGGCAGTACTGCAATCTGGGGCGGCGGGCGGAGAAGCTGCATCGCAGGCTGGCTCCGCTCGTCAGCGCCTACAACTCCGGCGAGCGTCCGCCGCCGTGCAAGCTGGAGACGGCGAACTGTCTGAGCATGTGCGCGGTGGGTCCGAACCTGGTGGTGTATCCCGGCGAGAAGGTCTACAACGGGGTGACGGAAGCGCAGATCGAGACGAT
Source organism: Anaerolineae bacterium (assembly GCA_016789005.1). GTDB lineage: Bacteria > Chloroflexota > Anaerolineae > Aggregatilineales > Phototrophicaceae > Flexifilum. The sequence goes on along the minus strand of JAEURA010000243.1, from coordinate 9,565 downwards.
CTTCCAGCAGGCGACTACGAAGTAGGTGTCTGACGTATTGAAGGGCGGCGCGGAGACATTTTCCCCACGCCGCCCTCTTGTTTTTTTGCCCGGTTGGAACGCGCTCTAGCGTATTCCCCCGCCGGTGATGCGGCTCAGCCATTCCTGGGCGAAGGTGTAGCCGGGGTCCAGCATCAGCGCATATTGCAGATCGCGCACCGCCTGCCAGGTGTTGCCCTTGAAGTACCAGCACACGCCACGCCCGCCATAGGCATAGGCATAGGTCGGCGCGACCAGGATCGCCCGCTCATAATCCATCAACGCGGCGTCATACTGCCCCCAGCCCATCAGCACGTTGCCGTGATTGTAGTAGGGGTACGGCGCGTTCGGCTCAAGGCGCATGGCGGCTTCGAAGTCGGCGAGCGCGGCGTAGGGGTTGCCGAGCGTCTGCTGCGCCAAGCCGCGATTCAGATACGCCGATCCGTTCATCGGCGCAAGCATCAGGCAGGCATTGTAATCGCTGATCGCCCCGGCGAAGTCGCCTCGCTGCTGCCGCGCCCAGCCCCGGTTGATGTACATCAGGGGGTTATTCGATTCCAGACGGATGGCGCTATCATAATCCTGAATCGCCCCGATGAGGTCGCCCTTGCGGAAGCGTGACCAGCCCCGGTTGTTGTACGCCATCGCGAAGTTCGAATCCAAGCGGATCACCTCGTCGTAGTCGCGGATCGCCCCATCGTGGTTTTCGACCGAGGCTTTGCCGAACGCCTGCTGGAACAACTGCTGCGCGTTCATCTGCTGCATCGTCGGCTGTGGCGCGGCGACCGCCGCCTCGATCTGCCGCTGCACGTCGGCGCGCTCCGCCGCCGGCGTGGGATGAATGACCAGATCGAGCGTCTTGTTCAGATAGCGCCGCTCCAGTTTGTCAATCGCCTCGTCGAAGTAGCCGCGCGGCACTTCCAGCGCATTGTAGTCTTTCAGCAGCGCCAGCTGACCGACCATGTACGGCTTCGCCTGCTCCCAGTTGAAGTCGTCGAAAGTCACTGGGATGACGTTGCGCCGCTCGGCGATTGCCGTTTCGATCTCCCGGCGCACCCAGTCGTCCGGCTCGGTGCAGCGGCTCAGCGTGTCGGCGTGCAGGATCAGCACAAAGTGCGCCCGCGCGCGAATCTGGTTCAGGATGACCTGCTCGAACGACCCAGAGTCGATGCTCTCGAAGTCGAAGAAGACGTCGTAGCCCCGCCCTTTCAGCGCGTGGAAGACATTCAGAGCGGTGTAGTAGCTGGTGCGGCGGTAGCTGATGAAGATGGTCTTTTCGATCTGCATGGCTCCACCCGGTCAAACGACGGCACAGGTCCCTGATACAGCGATCATATCCCATTTTTGTGGGGGATCGCACCTGAATCAAAGCATATCTTTTCGGTCAGGATGGTCCTCTGTGAAGCGAAGGTTAATGATGCTTCACACAATCATCACAAGCCACTGCATAGAATCCACAGAAGTTCACGGCGTATCCTGCCGGCACGCCGGCAAAGCCAGGTCAAAACCATCGTCAGCGCCACAGGAGGCACATGACCCGCAAAGCATCGCGCTCCTTCTGCCATTTCGGCAGCGCAGTTCTCATCATCCTGTTGTTCGCCACAGCCTGTTCCGGCGGCGGTCCTTCGACGACGCTGCACATTGTCTCCGGGTCGGAAAATCGACCGCTGGAACCGATCATCCAGGAATGGGCGCGTTCGCATAACACAACGGTTGAGATGACCTATCAGGGGTCGGTCGATATTGCCCGGATGCTGCAAAACGGCGGCGCGTCGTTTGACGGGGTGTGGCCCGCCAACCGTCTGTGGATCGATTTCGGCGACACCCAGAATATCGTGCGTCACGATGCCAGCATCATGCGTTCACCGGTTGTCCTCGGCGTCAAGCGAAGTATCGCCGAAAGTCTGGGGTGGCTGGACCGCGACGTGACCCTCAGCGACATCCTCGCCGCCGCTGAGTCCGACGATCTGCGCTTCATGATGACCTCCGCCACGCAGTCCAATTCAGGCGCATCGTTCTACTTCGGGGCGCTCAACGCCTTTGCCGGCTCGCCAGAGGTAGTCACCAGCGCACACCTGGAAGACTCTGCCGTCACCGAACAGGTCGAACGCATCCTCGGCGAGGTCGATCGTTCCAGCGGCAGCAGCGGCTTCCTCAAAGACCTGTTCTTGCAGCAGTTTGACCGGTTCGACGCGATGGTCAATTACGAAGCCGTGATTATCGAGACCAACCAAGCGCTGCTCCGCAGCGGGCGCGAACCGCTCTATGCCATTTATCCTGTCGATGGGCTGACCATCGCCGATTCCCCCCTGGGCTACATCGACCGGGGCGAGGAGGCGAAGGAGGAGGCGTTCCTGGCGCTTCAGCAGCACCTTCTCAGCGAGACCGTTCAGCGGCAGCTCCTGGCACAGGGGCGGCGCACCAGCCTGCTCGGCATCGATCTATCGAGCGCCGACCGCGACGTCTTCCGCTCGGAATGGGGCATCGACGCCGACCGGGTCCTCCAGCCGATCCGCCTGCCGAACCGCGAGGTCATCGGGCAGGCGCTCAATCTCTACCAGATCGCTTTCCGCCGTCCCTCCTGCACGATCTACGTCCTCGACTTCTCTGGCAGCATGGCGGAACGGGGCGAAGCCGATCTTAAGGCGGCGATGCGAACGCTGCTCAACCAGTCCATCGCACAGCAGTATCTCTTGCAGGGGCATCCAGAAGATGTCACCCAGGTCATTCTGTTCAACGAAAGCATCATCAACCAGAATGATCTGAGCCGCTGGCGGGTTGTCGGCAGCGATGCCGATGATCTGCTGCATCTTTCCCGCCAGATCGAAGCAGTCGGTTCGGGCGGCAATACCAACATCTTCGACTCCACCCGCCTCGCCCTGGAGGAGATGACGCGGCTGCGCACGCCGGAATGCCTGCCTGCCGTCATCCTGATGACCGATGGTCAGGATAACAGCGGAGATCGCGCAGCCCTGGAACGCTATATCCGTTCGCGCGAAAACGACATCCCAGTCTTCGCCATCATGTTCGGCAGCGCCGATTCTGCCCAGCTTGACCCAATCGTGACTCAGACCTTTGGGCGCACCTTTGACGGACGCAGCGACCTCGTGACCGCCTTCCGCGAAGCCAAGGGCTACAACTAAGGACCGCATGACCATGAATAACCGGCTGGCATTCGTCCGCTCACTCATCGTCCTGGCATTCGCCGTCTTCGTCCTGGTGGTCCTGCTGCCGACCATCATCGAGCAGGTCACGCCGCGCACCCTGACGCCCGTCACCTGTTTTATCGGCAGTGAAAAAGATGACTTCCTCAAAAACCCGGAGGTCGTCCGCCTGCTTGCCGACCGCTACAGTCTGGAAGTCAGCTACAGCCGGGTCGGCAGCATCGAGCAGGCGTTCATCGACTCTTCGCAGGTAGACTGCCTGTGGCCCTCCAATACCAGCGCCCTGGAAATCTATCGCAGCCAGCATCAGCAAGATTTTGACAGCGGCAGGATCAGCTATGAGACGATCTTCAATTCGCCCATCGTCCTGTTCTCCTGGACACCGCTGGTGCAGGCGCTCGTCGATCAGGGATTATTCGTCGTTCAGCCAGAAGGATACACCACCGTCGATACCACCCGGCTGATCGAACTGCTCACCAGGACGCCCAAACCCACCTGGGCGGAAGTTGGCGTAGATGATCTGTTTGGCTCCTTCAACGTCATCACCAGCGATCCCACGCGCAGTAATTCCGGCAACATGTTCTACGGCTTGTTTGCCAACATGCTCGCCGGTGGGCAGGTGGCATCCCTGGAGGCAGTGCGCGAAAACCTGCCGGCGCTTCGGCAATACTATGAGAACCAGGGCTACATGGAAGAAAGCTCTGGAATCCTGTTCGAGCGGTTTATCAACACCGGCATGGGCGCGCACCCGATCATCGCCAACTACGAAAGTCTGCTGATCGAGTTCGTTGTGCAGCACCGTGAGCAGATGGACACCGTGCTGAGCCAGATTCACGTCATCTACCCGACCCCGACGGTCTGGTCTTCGCACCCGCTGATCGCCCGCACCGACGCCGGCAAGAAATTCCTGGAAGCGCTGCGCGATGAGCGCCTTCAACAGATCGCCTGGGAGCAGCATGGTTTCAGAAGCGGCTTGCTGGGTATCGAAAACGATCCGTCCATCCTGTCGCTGACCGGCATCGCGGCTGAGATCACCTCGGTGATCCCACTGCCGCGCGCCGAAGGCATCATTGAAATGCTGGACTACTTGCGCCAGAGCTGACGCGCGCGGCATCCTCTAGACTGACGCGGCAGACATCCGGTGGGAGCCAACCGGATGTTTGTTTTTTGTCTCTGGATGATTTGAACCCCGTTTGCGTCAATCATGTTATAGTTTTAACATCTACTGAGTTAAGTAACGGCGCTGCCTCCTGTCCGCTCCCGTCGTGCGCCGTTTTTCGAGAATCAGCTGTATTCGTTCCGAAAAGAAAGGGTGTGCCGTGCGTCGATTGCTGCCTCTTATGCTCCTCCTGGTGCTGCTGGCGACCGCCGTATCTCCGGCATCGGCGTCGGGGACGGTCGAACATATCGTCGATCGCGGCGAAACGCTTTCCAGCATCGCCCGCCATTATCACACCTCCGTCCCTGCCATCCTGGCGGCGAACCCGTCGATCTGGAATCCCAACGTCCTCTGGGCGGGGATGCGTCTTCAGATTCCGACGGGCGATCACCAGCCGCCCCCGCCGCCTCCCACGCATCCCGGCGGTGGATGCTCCTGGTACGTCGTGCGCTATGGCGATACGCTGACCGGCATCGCCGCCTGGTACGGCGTCAGCCCCTGGGCTATCGCCCAGCTCAACGGCATCTACAACCTGAACCACATCTACGCCGGTATGTACCTGCAAATCCCCTGCGGCGGCAGCCCTGATCCTCACCCCTGCCCCTACGGCGGCTGCATGGCGACGACCAGCTACACCGTGCAGTACGGTGACAATCTGACCCTCATCGCGGCGCGCTATGGCGTCACCGTCGAGGCAATTTTGGCAGCCAACGCCGCCACGATCCCTTATGGAAACTACATCCAGCCGGGGCAGGTCATTCAGATACCGGTCGGCTAGACCTCGATCCTCGCCCCTCCTCCTACGCAACCAGGAGTGAGGGGCGATTCTTTGATGGAGGGGTGCGCCCCTCGTGAGGAAGCGCGGCAATGTCCGTTTACGACTCACTCCGTGCTGCGTGGCGCGCGATCCGGCGGAGACAGGCGCTGCTGCTAATCGCCGCCCTGCTGCTTTCGGCATTCCCCGTCGAAGCTCAGGACATCCTGCCGCCGATGCCCATCGCTATCCCGACACTCATCCCAGCGCCCGGCGCGCCTATCGAATTCACCGTCGTCGGCGCCGGTCAGGATGACGCCGTGCCGCTGGAGGCGCTGCGAGCGCAGGGCTTCGTCTGGACCGCCGTGCGCTTCCGACCGGTCGGCTTCGACTTCCCGGAAGCCGCGCGCGCCAACCTCGGCAGGCTGATCGCGCAGCTGCACGAATCTGACTTTGGCGTCCTCATCCAGATCGACTTCGCCACGCCGCCGACCAGCGATGCCGCCGGCTTCCTGAACTTCCTCGCCGAAATCGCCGCCCTTCAGCCGGAGGGCATACAGATCGGACGGATTCTCAACGACGGGGGCATCGCCCCGCAAAACTACGTCGGCTTGATGCGCCAGTCGTTCGCCGCGATCAAGCGCGCCAGCGTCGAAACCCTGGTGATCAGCGGCGCCCTCGATGGCAGCTTCGAAGGCGATGACTGCGCGCAGGCGTGCTCGGAAGAAGCCTATCGGGCGGCGCTGGCGGCGGCGGGGCTGGATCGCTTCGCCGACTGCATCGCCATGCGTTTCGATGCTTCGTCGCTGATGGCGGCGCTGGACATCGCCGCCCCGCTCAACGCTTACGCGAGCGTCTTTCCCGACAAGCCCCTGTGTGTCACGGCAGAGCACTCCGCCGACCCCAATTCGCTGATCGAGGTACTGGCGCAAACCGGGCGCGTTCGCCTGTTGATCCTCGATTCGTGAGCTGAAGTCTCCAGCGGAATTCACAGGCGACCCACCGGGTCGCCCCTACAATGCATCCCCGTAGGGGAGAGCCGCCGGCTCTCCCGCCCGCCGGCTCTCCCGCCCGCTGGCTCCCCACCCGCCCATGCATCCTCACAGCCAGTCGGCAAGCGCAGTCAGGCACGCTTCAACGCTGATCCCGTCGCGCGCCCAATCCCAAGCCGCTGGCGCGCCTCCCGCTACCCCGCGCGCCCCGACTTCGACCGGACGCCACAAAACCCGCACCGCCTTGCCGAATGGCGCGTAGCGGCGCGGATCGGTCGGTCCGAAGATCGCGGCGGTGCGCGCCCCGACCGCCGCCGCCAGGTGCGTCATGCCAGTGTCGTTGCCCACATACAGCGCTGACTCTGCCGCCAGCGCGGCGATCTGCCCAAAGGTCAGGTCGGTGAAGGCGGCATGCGGTGCGGTCAGCCGGGCGGCGACCAACTCAACCAGGGGGGCATCGTTCGGCGCGCCGATCAGCACCACGCCAGCGCGCCGCCGCGCGGCGATCTGATCCGCCAGCGCCGCCAGCTGCTCCGGAGGATAGCGCTTGGCATCCAGCGTCATGCCCGGATTGCGCCCGCCGCCCGGATGCACCACGACGCAGTCTGGCGAAATGGACGCCGCTTTCAGGCGCGCGCGCATCGCCTCGCGGTCGGCGTCCAGGACCGGCACATTCGCCAGACAGCCGGCAGTATCGATACCCAGCGCTCGCACCACGTCGAGATAGATTTCCGCCTCATGGAGCGCTGCCTCCGGGTCGATGCCGGCGCGCACCGTATAGCCGAAGCCGCGCCCGGCGCTGTCAATGCCGGCACGCACCGGGATGCCGCTCAGCAGCGCGGCGACGCTCATCCAGGGGGAGCGCACCCAGGAGACCAGCAGATCGGCGCGTTCGGCGCGCAGCATTCGAACGAAGCGCGCCATGCCGCCGGGCGATTTCATCGGCAGCGCCGCCGCCCCGCAGTCCAGCACGGCGTCGAGATCGGGGTGATGTTCCACCGCCGCCTTCGACCACGAACCGACCGCCCAGGCGATGCGCGCGTCGGGATAGGCGCGTCGCAGCGCCCGCAGCCCCGCCGTCGCCAGGATGACATCGCCGATGCAGCAGGGAAGCACGAGCAGGATACGCACTGACTTCACGACAGTCCGAAGTAGGCTTCCAGGATTTGCCGGGCAATGGGCGCGGCGATCTCGCTGCCCTGCCCCGCCGTCTGCACCATGACGACGACCACCACCTGGGGGTTTTCGCGCGGCGCGAAGCTGGCGAACCAGGCATCGGAGGGCGTATCCGGTCCGCCGGTCTGCGCCGTGCCGGTCTTGCCGCACACGCCCAGCCCCAGCAGCGGCGAATCGCGAAAGACGAAATCGGCGGTGCCGCCGGGGAGCGTCACCGCGCACAGCCCGCTGCGAATCGTCTCGATCACTTCGGGCTTCAGATCGGTCGGCGTCATCACCGGGACGTTGACAGAGGTCAGCGGCTCGCCGGTCAGCCCGACTTCGCGCACCAGCGAGGGGCGGGGCAGCGCGCCGCCGTTGGCAATCGCCGAAAACCAGCGCGCCACCTGGAGCGGAGTCACGCCCATATAGCCCTGCCCAACCGCCAGGTTGACGGACTCGCTGAAGCGCCAGTCTTCGCCGTAATTCGTCCGCAGCCAGTCCGGGTCGGGGATGCGACCGGGATTTTCCGGCAGGTCGGTCATGCCGGTCGGTCCGCCGAAGCCGAGCCGCCGGGCGTAGGTCGGCAGCAGATACGGATCAACTTGGTCGAGCTGGTAGCCGACCTCGTAGTAGTAGGGGTTGCAGCTCTGAGTCAGCGACGACGCCAGCGTCAGCAGCCCATGACCGCCGGAGACGTGATCGTAGCGGGTGATGTCGCGCGTCCAGATGCCGCTGCACGTGTAGCGCTGGTTCAGCGCATAAACGCCGCTGTCGGCGACGGCAGCCGCGCTCACCGTCTTCATGACCGATCCCAGCGGGAACACCCCCTGCGCCGGGCGGTTGACTTCCGGGTTTAGCGGGTCGCTCTGAAAGCGCTGAATCGCCGCCTGAGCCTGAGCCTTGCCCATCTCTGGATACGGCGTATAGGCGCGGTTGTCGAAGGTCGGGTAGCTGATCAGCGCCAGAATCTCGCCGGTGTTGGGGTCGATCACCACCGCCGAAGCGCCGGTCGAGGTTTCCGCCCAGCCGCCGCGCGCCGTGCGGAAGGCGTCCGCGACGATCTGCGCCGCCCGCCGCTGAAAGTCGCTGTCGAAGGTCAGCCAGAGGCTCTGCCCCGGCTGAGGCGCGACGTCCGCCAGTGCGCGCAGCACTCTGCCCGCCGGGTCCACCAGCGTCAGGGCGCCGCCGGGCGTCCCGCGCAGCGCCACATCCCAGCTCGCCTCGATGCCGCTGCGCCCGATGATCGACTCGCTGGTGAAGCCCTGCGCTTCCAGGGCGGGAACCTCTTCGGCGGTCGGATAGCCGACGTAGCCCAGGATGTGCGGCGCGACCGTGCCATCGGCATAATGGCGCGTCGGCACGCCTTCGAAGGTCGCCGCGCACGACGCTTCCAGCGCGGCGCTGGTGGCGCTGTAGGCTTCCGGCAGGATCGCCCCCAGGTCGAGCAGCCAGTCGGCGGGGCGCGTGTCAATCAGCGTCCGCACGTCTTCCTGCGGACGTTCCAGCGCCGCCGCCAGGGTCGCCAGACAGGTCGGGTAATCAGGAACCTGCTGGCGCACGATCTGCACCTTGACGGCGCGCCCGCTCTGGTCCGCCAGCACGTCGCCGTCGCGGTCGTAGATGTTGGCGCGGTTGGGCACGGTCGATCGGTAGACCAGCCGCGCGCCATCACGCATGCCGATGAACAGATCGTCGGGGGTCCAGGCGACGCGCCACTCGTTCGCCTGCTGATCCACCACCAGCGTCAGATTCCGCACGCTGTCGGTCAAGACGCCGATCAGTCGGGTGGTGAAGCTGGCATCATAGGCGAAGAGGGCGACCGCATCACCCTGGCGCAAAAGGGTGATCGGGCGGATGGCGACGCCTTCCAGCCCCATCGTCTCTGCCGCCGTCTCATAAAGCTGGTCAAACTCCTCGCGGGGGGTGGCTTCGCGGCTGGCAAAACTGATCCAGCGGTACATCGTCTCCAGATCATCCCGCTCCCAGGCGGTCAGGTAGTCGCGGGCGACTCGTTCCGCGTCTTCCAGGCGGTAGTTGGAAGGCAGCAGCGCCGGAGTCGGCAGCGCCTGATCCGCACCCCGTGCCGGGCTACACGCGGCAGCGGCGAGCAGCAGCAGGACGTACACAATCACGCGAGACGGTCGGTTTTTCACAAGGTCCTGAGACAGTCAGAGGGTCGGTCAACCGCCCCATTATAGTACAGATCACCCATCCGCCGCCCACGCTCTCCACTTCGGAAGCAGGGCAAACGCATCAAATATCCCGATGGGGTCACAACGGACATGATGGGTCTGGTAGGGGCGGTTCGTGAACCGCCCGC
>JAEURA010000237.1 GCA_016789005.1 Anaerolineae bacterium | reverse complement strand
TCGGCGCGGACGGCTGCGCGGGCCGCGGGAGGTCACCAGGCGCTCATGCAGCAGGGTAAAGGGTCGGGCGCGGAGCGCCGGGCTGCCGGTCTCGTCCGTGCCGGGGGCGACGAACGTCAGCGTGCGCACGTCCGCTACCCCGCTGCCGCTGTACGCGCTGCCCGATGCGCGCATCAACCGGGCATTCAGCAGCAGCACCCTGGCGCTGGCAGCCGATGGACGCACGCTGGTCTCGGCGAACATGATCAATGATTCAGCGACCCTGTTCATCCCGGCGTTCGATCAGATTATCGCCGAAATCCCCGTGGGACGAGACCCGCGCAGCGCGGCGATCACCCCCGACAGCACCCGCGCTCTGATCGCCAACCGCCTGGACAGCACCCTTTCGGTGATCGACATCAACGCCCGCGCCGTCGTCGCGACCATCCCCCTGGGTGGGCTGTGGGCATACGGAGTCGTCGGGACAGACGACACCGCCTATGTCTCGCTGATGGGCAGCGACCAGATCGCCGTCGTCGATCTGCGCAGCAGCGGCGTGCGCACCTGGATCGATGTGCCCGATGCGCCTGCCGGGCTGGCGCTGTGGGGCGATTTCCTCTACGTCACACACTTCTGGAGCGGCGAGGTCAGTCTGGTCTATCTGCCACGCGCCCGCACCTTCGAGACCGTCTCCAGCGGCATCGATACGGCGCTGTTTCAATCAATTGAGCTGGACATCACGCGCGGCATCGCCTATCTGCCGCAGACCCGCCTGAATTACGGCAGTCCGGCACTCACCTTCGACACGACAGCGCTGCCGGTGGTCAACGTCGTCGGGCTGCGCGACCTCACCCTGACCCGCCCCGCCCGCATCGCCCTGGATACGGCGGATCAGCCGGTGAATATGCCGTTCGCCGTCGCCCTGGACCGCTTCGCTCAGCGGCTCTACGTCGCCAATGCCGGCAGCGACAGCGTCTCGGTCATCGACCTCAACACCGGACGGGCGCGGGCGCACATCCCCGTCGGCGCCAATCCGCGCGGGCTGCTGCTCAACCGTGATAATACGCTGCTCTACGTGCACAATGCGCTGGATGGAACCGTCACAACCATCGACACGCGCTCGCTTCAGTCGGTGCAGGTGCTGCCGATCATCGATCTGCGGCTGTCGCTCGACGTGCTGCTCGGCGCGCAGCTTTTCCACAGCGCGATTGATCCGCGACTCAGCGCCGATGGCTGGGTGAGCTGTGCCACCTGTCACTTCGATGGCATGTCCGACGGCAGGGTGTGGGTCGGCTTTCCCGAAGGCGCGCGCAACACGCCGCTGCTCTACCAGCTTCCCGAAACGGTCCCCTACAACTGGACCGGTTCCTGGGATGAACTTGCCGATGTGGAACACAAGGTCCGCAGCCTGCAAGCCGGTTCCGGGCTGCTGGACTCAGCGCCGCTGCCGGAGCCGTCCGGCGAGGTGCTGGCAGGGCAGTCGCCCGATCTTGACCTGCTGACCAATTACCTCCGCAGCTTGCAGCCCCCGGCGGCGACACCTTCGGTCTCGCCTCAGGACTTCGCGCGCGGACGAGAGGTCTTCGCCGAACAGGAGTGCGCCGCCTGTCATGTCGGACCTGCTGGGACCGATTTGCAGGCGCACGATGTCGGAACCGAAGGGATGTTCGATACGCCGTCGCTGCGCTGGCTGTGGCTGAGCGCGCCGTACTTCCATGACGGTTCTGCCGCGACTCTGCGGCAGGTGTTCGAACTGCCGAGCGCGCACCAGCTGATCTACAGCGTGCCGCCGGAAGACATCGACGCCCTGGTGACCTTCCTGCAAGCCTTCCTCAACGAGTGATCCGCCGCGCAGCGAGCGTGAAGCGCAGACCAGGGGGCATCACAGGATGTCCCCCCAACCCCGTTCTTGCTCTATAATCAAGCATAGATGAGTTCAAGGAGATCGGCTGTGACCCGTTCTCAGTTGAGTCAATCTCGGTTCTTCGTCGGCATCCTCCTGCTGCTGGGAGCAGTTCTGATGTTTGTGTTCGCGCAGGGAACCCTCACGACCGCCGGCGCGGTCGCTTTCGCCCTACTCGGTCTGGTAAGCGTCGCCATCTCCAGGCGGAACTAGAGGGTGTTTGAAAATTGCCCTTGGTAGGGGCGCGTCGCGACGCGCCCGCCGTAACCGTGACGATCTTTCAGGCAGCGCGGGCGGCTCGCGAGCCGCCCCTACGAGAGCGTTGATGAATTATCAAACACGCTCTTGAGGCTGTTATGAACTTCTGCGGCAGGAGTTCCCCTCACCCCAAGGCGAGCCTTGCTCGCCCCCCCTCTCCCACGCGCGCAGGGCGAGGGGACCCGACTCCCCTTTCTCCCCGTTTTTATGGGAGAAGGGGGCTGGGGGTTGAGGGGAGAAAAGTTCATAACAGGTTATAGCGCCGGACGGCATCAGGACTCGCTGTCGCCCTTCATAGAGGAGAATTCCATTTCAAATGAGGCAAAAATGTCTGTAGTTCGCCAGGAGGCGCATCGTACAGGGCGTATCGGCTGGCTGCGCGCCGCTGTCCTGGGCGCCAATGATGGCATCGTCTCGACCGCCAGCCTGGTCGTCGGAGTCGCGGCGGCGAGCGCGGCGCGCGGCGATGTGTTGATCGCCGGGGTCGCCGGCTTGGTCGCGGGAGCCATGTCGATGGCTGCCGGGGAGTACGTGTCGGTCAGCTCGCAAGCGGATACGGAACAGGCGGAGCTGGCGCGCGAACGCCAGGAGCTGGCGACTGATGGAGACTATGAACTTGCCGAGCTGACCGCCATCTACGTTGCGCGCGGACTTGAGCCGGCTTTAGCGAGACAAGTCGCCGAGCAGCTGACAGCGCACAACGCGCTGGAGACCCACGCCCGCGAAGAACTGGGGATTTCCGAGGTGATGAGCGCTCGACCGGTTCAGGCGGCGCTGGCTTCGGCGGCATCCTTCGCCGTCGGCGCGGCGATGCCCCTGCTGACGGTCTTCCTCGCGCCGGAGACCGCACTGGTCCCCGCCGTGATCGCCACTTCGCTGGTCTTTCTCGCTCTGTTGGGCTACCTCTCGGCGTGGATCGGCGGCTCTTCCACGCTCAAGGCGAGCCTGCGCGTGACGTTCTGGGGGGCGCTGGCGATGGCTGCCACCGCGGTCGTCGGGTCGCTGTTCGGCACGACGGTGGCATAGCCGGGCGGCGAGGCGCTGTGTGGATAGTCACTCACTCCTTCTGCGCAGTTTGTTCAGCGGCGAAGCGAACGGAGTAAAGACCTTTTACTGCGTCAGGAAATGTAAGCTGCGTAAGACGTTTCGGGCTTCACGGAGAAACTGCCGATAGGCTGGAACGACTCGCAGGCGGTCCAGGTTGATTTCTTCAGCCAGCAGCGGGAAAACATCGCGCGGAAGCGGGCTGTGGCGAGGGCGGGAATTTCGCAGAGCCGCCTCAAAAACCGGCTTTGGATCCTGAATCTTCTCCACCTCATCGGGTCTTTGTGGAAATCCGGCTTCATCGCGTGATTGCTTAGTGCCGACCGCTCTGCGAAATGCCTCGAAATCCGCTAATACCCAGGCTTCCGTCATGCGCACCGGGATGCTCACGTCGATCAACGCTGCCCCCTGACGCCGAGCATCTTCAACAGCTTTGACGCTCGGGTCGAACTTTCGAGCGCGTATGGTATCTGGAGAGGGCGCATCGGCGTCCAGGTGGTAGATCAGAAGATGGAAGCCCCTGACTTGCCGGCCGACGCTTACCACCGGGTCCAAAAAAGTGTCTGCGCCGCGTTCCGGCAGCACCGCCTCTGAATAGATGTCCACACCGGGCAGCAACTCCACGAAGGTGCGGCGGAGCAGCGGCAGAAGAAAGTCGCGCTCTGTCGGTCCCTCGCCAAATAAGCCGAATACGAAGGATGTCTGAGCCACGCCCTATTCACCCATCCCGACAACTTCAAGGCGCTCGCGCTCCGTCGGCGCATCCAGATAACGGTCGAGTTGATGTCGCGTGAAGTATGCCAGCGGTCTATCTGATTCCGGCGGCAGTTCCGGGCGCGAGGTGACAGGCATCATGCGTGTGATCCGCCGTTTGCCGCCGGGCATGTAGACCATCAGGATCGCTTTGTCTTCGACGCAGGCGGCAACCTTGGGGGAATGCGTGTTGATGAGGATTTGCCTGGGCAGCGGCACATCCTCCGGCGCATCCTGGAAATCCGTCGCCATGCTCCTGAGGAGGTCGATGATCACGGGGATGCGATCAGGATGGACGCCATTTTCCGGTTCTTCAAGACAGATCACACCTCGGCGGCGAGGATCATTGCGAAGCACGGCGAGGGTCAGAATCCGCAGCGTGCCATCGGAGAGCACCCTGGAAGAGTATTCCTGCTGATCGGTCATCTCTGCCGAGATCAGGTACTTGCGCTCTTCCGGCACAATCTCGACTCCAACTCGCTTGATTCCAGGGACAGCGCCAGCAGTTGTCAAAGAAACGTCGTTGAGCGCAGATTCAGCTTCACTTGCCATACGATGAAGGACGGTGGCAAGGTTTGAGCCATCCGACAGCATCTCCTCGGAAGCATAAATATCGCTGGGCGCTCTCAGCGCCTCAGGATTGAGCTGAAGGAACTGCCACTCCGAAATCGCGCGCTTCACCGCCAGGGCGGTCGTGTATTCGACGCTGCTGATGGTGCTGAGCACCGTTCTGGCGGCGAATTGGAAGTTGATCTGCTGTTTTCGTCCGCTGCGTCCGTCCTGATGTACATAGATGCGATCTCTGGAATCAGCGATGGAGATATATGGCGTTCGGCGTCCACGAATGATCCATGATTTTCGATGCTTGGCAGGAATGGCGTCTCTGAACCAGCGGTCATCATCTTCGGTGATGGCATTCAGCGACTCGTGAGAGACGTACAGCCGTCCGAGCCCATTCTCCTCACGCCGCAGAATGTGCAGTTCGTATCGGACGCGCGTCGCCGAGACTTCCTCCTCGTTTCCGAAGGAGTCTCTCACCGTCCGGGGCAGCAGCAGCTCGACGGCGAAGCGCATTTCTGTAGAAAGTGTTCCGTCACCAAAACGGGGAAACTGCTCCTCAACGCTGCCGCGGCTGTGGCGAAACGCTTCATAGAGCGAATTCTCGTGGACCAGATGCGAGAGCAGGGTGATGGCATCGAACAGATTCGATTTGCCGACGCCGTTCGGACCGATCAAGACCTGAAACGGCTTGAGATCGACCGAGAAATCGTGAAACGACTTGAAACCGTCAATTTCAATGCGCGTGATCATCCCCGCCCTCTTTCGCCGGCACAGTTCTTCCTACTTCGTCATCTCCTGGCGCACCGTGTCGAGCAGCGCCTCCGCCTTCATCTGACCGAGCGAGTAGCATGGTCCGCCCAGCCGGTCGGCGAGCTTCTGCGCCAATCCCTGGTCGAACGCCTGATGCTCCATGTTGATCACCACCGTCTTGATGTGCTCGTAGCGGAACTGATCGGCGATGCGGTGCGCCTCTTCCTGCGGCGGCATGTCGCCGATGGAGACGTTACCCGCGCCGTCGGTCAGGATCAGCACCAGCGGGATGATGTCCGGGTGTACCGCCTTCTCGCGCTGGATACACTCGAAGGACAGCATCAGCCCCGCCGAAAGCGGCGTCTTGCCGCCGACCGGGATAACCTGAAGCGCCTGTTTCGCCAGCGTGACCGAGTTGGTCGGCGGCAGCACCATCTGCGCGCGGTCCTTCTGGAAGACCACCAGCCCCACCCGGTCGCGCCGCTGATAGGCGTCGGTCAGCAGCGACATGATCGCGCCCTTGGTGGCACTCATGCGCTCGCTGACCGCCATGCTCCACGAGGCATCGACGACGAACAGGATCAGGTTGGCGGTGCGGCGCACGCGCACCTTGCGCTGAAGATCGCGCCGCTGAATGGCATATGCCATGCCGCTGGCGCGCTTGATCGACTCGCGGGCGCGCTGGAAGGGAGCAGCGGCGCGGATGGTGGCGTCGAAGGCGATATCGGTCGGGCGTTCGCCGCCGACCGGGCGCGCCTTGATGTAGCGTCCGCGCTTGCGGTCGGTATGCGTACGACTGCGCCGACCCGCCTGACGGCGGGTCATCTGATCCAGGGTGGTTTGCAGCTTGCGAGGGACAAATTCCCTGCCCGTCTCGACCTTTTTGCCCCCTTCCCACCAGTACGCATCGCGGTTGTCGAAGATGTTCTGCGGGCTGGGGTCCGTCTGACCGAGATCGGGCGTCTTGTCGTCGCTAATCGTGGCTACGGAAGGGCTTTTTTTTTGACCGCTTCCTGTTCGCCCTCGCTGGAACGCTGATCGGCTTCGTCGCCTTCGCCCCATTCCGACTGCACCTGCTGCATCTGCTTGTCCACCTCTGCCATGCTCATCTGAGCGTCGGCAAACGGACCGCGCTTCAGGCGGTGCGGCACGGTGAGTTCAAAGGCGAGCCGGATGTCTTCCGGCTGGATGCGGCTGCGTCCCGCCAGGGCGGCATTGGCGCGCGCCGTCTTGAGGATGACCAGATCGGCGCGGTGTCCGTCGATCTTGAGCGCGCTGGTCAGCGTGGCGATCATGTAGAGATCGCGCCTGCCATATTCGACCGCATCGACGATCTCGCGGGCGGAGGCGATAGCGCTGCCGAGTTTTTCTTCTTCCGCCGCCCACGCCTGACGGAAGCCTTCGGGGTCGGATTCATAGGCGATGTGCCGTTCAACGATGTCCATGCGTTCGCGCGCGCCGGTGATTCCGCGCACCTCGACAGACAGGGCGAAGCGGTCGAGCAGCTGCGGGCGCAGATCACCCTCTTCCGGGTTCATCGTGCCGATCAGGATGAAGCGCGCCGGGTGCGAGAAGCTGATGCCTTCGCGTTCGACCACGTTCACGCCCATCGCCGCCGAGTCCAGCAGCAGATCGACGACGTGATCGTCCAGCAGGTTGACTTCATCGACGTACAGGATGCCGCGATTCGCCGCTGCCAGCACGCCAGGATCAAACTTCTTTTCGCCCTTCTGAATGGCGCGCTCGATGTCGAGCGTCCCAACCACACGGTCTTCGGTCGCGCTCACCGGCAGGTCGATGAAGGAGATGCGGCGGCGGGTGGTATGCAGCTCTTCGCCGCGCGCCTTGCGTTCACGGATCACGTCCGACCAGGTTTCCGGCTGCCTCGGATCATCGCTGAAGGGCGATTCGGCGATCACCTCGATTTCCGGGAGCAGGGCTGCCAGCGCGCGGGCAGCGGTCGATTTGCCGGTGCCGCGTTCGCCGCGAATCAGGACGCCGCCGATGCGCATATCGACAGCGTTCAAGATCAGCGCGGTTTTCATGCGATCCTGACCGACAATGGCTGTGAACGGGTAGACCGGAGGACGTCTGGACATGCTTACCTTCTCAATGCGAATTCGCTCACCTGGTGATAACCAGATTGCATTATAGCGGTTGGTCAAAGCACGAACAATCGTCCATCGAGTCCATGTCGATCCTCATATGGCGAACGGTACCCGGGCTGTTATACTGCACTCAACATTAGTCGCGCGTGGAAGCTGCTATGAATATCCGTCTGGTCGCCCGCCTGTTGTTCGCCCTATCCGCCTGTCTGTTCGGCGTCGCGCTGATCGGTTTCGATGTGGTCGAGGTGGGCGCAGTCTGCGACCCGAACGCCCCGGTGACGGCGGTAACTCACTCCACGAGCCAGATATCGCAGAACCCCGATCTGTCAGGAAATGGTCGCTACGTCGCTTTTGAGTCCTACGACAACGCCCTGGTACCAGATGACGCATTCTTCGGCAGAGATGTTTTCGTCTACGACCTGCAGCTCTGTCAGATGGAAATGATTTCTCGCGATGCCGGAAACCAGGGTGCGGACGGTGAGTCCTACAGTCCGGTCATCTCTGACGATGGGCGCTACGTCGCCTTCGTCTCGGCAGCCAGCGACCTGGTCAGCGGAGACAGCAACGCCCGCGCTGACGTCTTCCTGCGCGACCGCACGGCAGGCACGACGACTCGCCTGGTGGGCAGCGGCGGCGTCGAACCCAATGCCGGCATTTACTTCTACAACAGCGACCCTGCCATCGACATCTCTGGCGACGGACGTTTCGTCGTCTTCACCAGCGACGCCAACAACCTGGATGCCCTGGATACCAACCTTACGCCGGACATTTATCGCTATGCGCGTGAAAGTGGAACCACCCAGGTCGTCTCGATCTCGCCGGTGACCGGGCAGGCTGCCGGAGGCTTCAACCCGGCGATTTCAGAGGACGGGCGGTATCTGGCTTACATTTCAGTTTCCAGCAGCATGGGCTTCACCGAGTCGTCTGGCTCGAACAACGAGGATGTCTTCCTGCGCGACCTGACGACCGGCGCGGTTTGGCTGGCATCGCGTACGCCAGGCGGCGAAGCCTCCAACGGACGCGCCGAGCAGCTGGATATCAGCGATGATGGCGGAACTGTCGTGTTTCGCTCCAACGCCACCAACATCGTCCCCGGCGACAGCGCCAACTCTGACGACATCTTCCGCTTCGACCGCGCCAGCAACGCCGTCACCGTGATCACGCCGATGCTCTTCGACAGCAGTTCAGCCGCGCCATCGGTGTCGGCTGACGGTCGGTTTACAGCCTTCACGTCGGGCATTCCGTCGCTGGTCGCCAATGACTCCAACGCTGTGTACGACATCTTCCTGCATGATCATCTTAACGCGATCATCCAGCGCGTATCGGTCAGCGATACGCTGATGCAGGGCGATGGCGCCTCGCGGTATCCGTCGGTATCCGACGATAGTCAGGTCATCGCCTTCTTTACCTTAGCCACGAATCTGATCAGCGGCGAGCCGCATCCCGGCAACGTCGGCAGCATCTATGTCGTCCGTCCAAGCCTTCTGCCACCCCCGCCGACGAACACACCCACAGCGACGGCAACCCCGACAGAAACGCCGACCAGCACCTACACGCCAACGGTGACCCCAACCCCGTCGAACACGCCGACACCATCGAACACGCCGACCGCAACGCCCACCTTCACCCCCTCGCCGACGATTACCCCTTCGCCGACGATCACGCCGATCTCCAACGTCTGCACGTTCGACCCACTGGCGCAGGTCGTCCAGCGCGTCAGCGTCTCCTCGACAGGCGAGCAAGCAAATAACTCCCTCGCCTGGGATGTCCGCCTGTCCAGCGATGGCAGGTATGTGGCATTCGACGGTTACGCGACCAACCTGGTGTCCGGCGGCGATACCAACCCTTACGGCGATGTGTTCGTCCATGACCGGTTGACATGCCAGACTTTCCGCGCGTCGCAGAGCAGTGCCGGCGCACAGTATGCATCGAACAATGTCCTGCTGGATTTTTCACCCAACGGTCGTTATGTGGCGTTCATCACGGCATCGCCCTTCAGCGCGGACGACACCAACACGCAGAGCGATATCTACGTTCACGACCTGCAAACCCGTCAGACCTTCCGCGCTTCTGTCTCCTCCAACGGCGCATTCAGCGGCGGACTGACCGGCAGTGTCTACGCCGTGTTCTCGTCTGACAGCCAGATGGTGAGCTTTCTGTCCGATCAGCCCCTGATGCAGCCCCAGGGCATCAGCACCGGCGGACTGTTCTCATTCAACGTCGTGACCAGGACGATGAGCAAGATCAATCTGCCGATCGCCAACAACAAGATTCAGGTCTACACGGTCTCTGGAAATCGTCAGGTCGTCGCCTTTTCGACCTACGAGCAGTTGAACGCCCAGGATTACAACGCGTGGCGTGACATCTACCTCTACGACGTCGCCGCTAACACGATCACGCTCGCCAGCCGCGCATTCTTCAGCGGAACCGCTAACAACGACAGCCCATTCAACACCAACCGCACCCTGATGAAGCTCAGCATGGACGGACGTTACCTGCTGTTTCAGTCTGCCGCCTCCAACCTGGTCGGCAACGACTACAACGGAGCCATAACGGATTACTTCCTATTTGATCGGCAGACCGCCAACATGGAGCTTGTCTCGCAGTCGTCGGGCGGGGTGTCTAACGATGGCGGTGTGTTCCAGGCTGCGATGAGCAGCGACCTGCGCTATGTGGTCTTCGAGTCCGGTGCGCGCAACCTGGTATCCAGCACGAGCGGCGTCTTCGGCGACGGGCTGGTTTACGTGCGCGACCGCCAGACCGGTTTCACCTGGCTGGCGTCGCAGGGCGTAGACCGATTGCCTCCCTTTGCCTATTCCGCCTACTCTGCCATCGACGGCGCGGGTGACACGATCGCCTTTGCCTCATATGACACCGAACTCATCACCCCGGACACCAACCAGGATTATGACGTGTTCGCGGTCGAGTGGACAGAACTCGATCTGCTGCGCGCAGGCGACGAGATGATTATCTTCGGCGGACTAGAAGATGGTGATGCGAGTCATTTCCCGGACATCTCCCTGAGCTGGCTGGAATACTCCCAGAATTTTCTGTCGCCTCTCTGCAACGCCTCCTGCGGCAACGCCGGCGGTACGGTCGGACCGCATTCAGGGAGCTGGTGGGCATGGATGGGCGGTTCGGAGAATGTTGAGACCAGCACTCTGGAACAGGGTGTCCGTATCCCACCCGGCACCGCCAGCCTCAGCTTCTGGGTCTGGGTAGGGGCGCACGATTCACCCGGCGCATCGTTCACGGTCTGGGTCGATAACGCTCAGGTGTTTCGCCGCGACAGCCCTTTCACCGATCTCACCGGCGGCTACACAGAGATCGAAATCGACATGACGCCTTTTGCCGATGGGCAGCTTCGCAAACTGTCGTTCATCCTGACTTCCCCTGGCGGGCTGGTCAACCTGAGCCTCGACGACATCTCGATCAAGTATCTGTCGCTGCCGACCACCCTCACGTTCGTCGGACAGGCGATGTGGCAGGGGCGTCCCACCCCGCCGCACTCCAGTTGGTATAACGAGCTGCGCATTCGAGTACAGACTCTCGACGGCGCGACTACGCTGCTCGACA
Organism: Anaerolineae bacterium; assembly: GCA_016789005.1. Classification (GTDB taxonomy): domain Bacteria; phylum Chloroflexota; class Anaerolineae; order Aggregatilineales; family Phototrophicaceae; genus Flexifilum. Next base: position 2,554 of record JAEURA010000237.1, on the reverse strand, counting down.
CCATTGTGACCACCGACACCAGCGGTCATTTCACCGTGCCCGGTCTCACCCCCGGCAGTTACCGCTTCTGGTTCAAGGGCGATCACACCCTTGCGACGGCGCTGACGGTCATGAATTTCGACGGCACGGGCGAGTACATTATTCAACCGCTGCGCGAGGGTGACGTCAACGGGGACAACAGCGTCACCATCAGCGACTTCTCGCTCCTTGCCGCAGCCTTCGGCAAGGAGTCGTGGCAGGCAGGTTATGACATCCGTGCCGACTTCAACCGTGACGCCAGGGTGAACATCAGCGACTTCTCGATGCTGGCGGCGAATTTCGGACAAACCGGGGCGAACTGACCGGCTGACCGGTAACAAAAAGCCCGCTCCCGGCGTAGCGGTGAGCGGGCAGCGCCGGTTTGGCGGCGCTTAAATCAGACGACCGGAGCGGTCGCGGGCTTCCCCGGATGAGTCTCAGGGTACGGGTTCTTCTTTCTTCATCGACGGCACGACATCCTTGACGGTCTCGCGCACGATCTTGACCGCCTTGTCAACCTTCTCAGACAGCGGTTCTTGTTCGGTCAGCTTGGCGCGCTCGATGCGCTCGATCAGGTTGTCGAGGGTGGCATTGAAGAATTGACGATAGCCTTCGACGCTCTCGCGCACAGCGGCTTCGCCATGCTCACGCACGCCCTGCGGGATGAGCGTTTCGACGGCTTTGCCGAATTCCGACATCGACGTCTTCTGGTGTTCCATGAATTCATCGAAGGGTGTCGCCTTCTTCAGTGGCTCGACCACTTTCGCAACTTCTTCAACCGGCGCTGCTTTTTTCGTGGGCACGGCTACTCCTCCAAGACAATGTGCTTGCAATCTATAATAAACGTAGCACTAACGGTTGATCAGACTCCATGCCGATCATCACCGCCAATTTGTGACGAATATCACAATCACCGGTGCAGGGGCACGCGCTGCGCGCAGTGCACCAGTTCACTCGCCGACTTGGTGAAGGGGACCAGGCGAAGCATCAGCCCCTTCTTAAGATGAAGCCTGCCAGTCGTCAGCATGACCAGCGGCGGATGTCGCCCGTCGAGGGCATCCAACCAGGAGTCATAGCTGCCCTGGATGACGAAATGGGCGGCGCGCATCGCCTCGGCGAGCGAAACCGAGCGGGCGTTGCGACAATTGCCGCGGTGCAGGTCGAGCAGCACGGCGGCAGGCTCCTTGATCCCGTGCTGCGGCGCGGCGTCAACCACCAGCGCCAGCGGTCCCGCCGTCCATCCGGTCGAAGCGGCGCGGTAAGCACTGCTGCCGTTGATCGAGTCGCGCATGGCAGCCGCCCAATCTGGCGAGAACAGCCGGTGTCCTGCCGGTTTCTCCGGCGCAGGCGCAGACGGCGCTGCCGGGGCGGCAGCCGGTGCAGCTTCTGCTGCGGGAACCGCTGGCACAGCAGGCGCAGGCACATTCGCCACAGCGGCATCGGTTGGCGCAGGCTGCGCGGTTACAGGGTCGGGCGTCACAGGGGCGACGGCATGAGCGGCGGCGATTGCCGCTTCAGCGCTGTGCGGCACGACGACCGGGGCGGGGCTGTCGCTGAGCGCCGCCGGCGTCTCCTTGCCGTTGAGCGACGGCGCGGCGGCGTGCCCTCCGTTCGTCGCCACCGCCGCGCCCGCCAGGACATCCGGCGTGAGCGGGACGATGTGCAGCGCGGTGGTGACCGGGGCGCTGGCAGGAACCGCCGGCGGCGCGGGTTCGGCGGGCGCTGCCGGCTTGACCGGGACCAGCGGCGTCGGCGTGACGCCGGCGGCGCGGCACAGTTCGCCGAAGACCGACTGGGCATAGACGCCGAGGACATCGGCATCCGCCAGGATGCCTTCATCCGCCACCATGGTCAGCGTGATGTGTCCGTTATAGCTGACGATCACGCTCGCCAGCCCCATCGAGGGGTTGAGCGGGAAGAAGCCGTAGACCTGCTTGAGTTCGTGACCGAGCAGGTAGACCGGGATGGGTGGGGCGGCGACATTGGTGCACCAGGTGTGCGCCAGCAGCGAGAAGGCGACGGGAGCCAGTCCCCAGATCGGCTTGTGCATGACCGCCGGCAGCAGCGAAGGCAGCGTCAGCATCAGGTCCATCGAATAGGCAAGCCCGGAATCTTTCATCACCTTGCTGTATTTCATGACGGCGGCGAGGTGTTCCAGCGGGTCCGGCACGTTGAATGGCAGATCGATGGGCAGGACGGAGATGCGGTTGCCGTAATCGCCTTTTTCCTCCGCCGTGCGCACATTGACCGGGACCAGGGCGCGCAGGAAGGGCTGGCGCGTCCCGCCGTGATCGTTGGTGTAGCGTTCGACGGTGCGCGCCATGATGGTCAGCATCACCTCGTTGACCGACGCCTTGCGCTTGGCGCGGATAGCGTGGATGTCGTCGAGGGCGAATTCCGCCCATACCAACCGCTGTTCGCCGGTGTTCTTGCCGTTGATCGGCAGCTTCTGAATCGGCTTGACGTTGTTGCTAATCAGGTGAGCGGCGGCGACCAGCATGTTGAGCCGCTCCTGATCGCGCGTCAGGCTGCCGAA